>NZ_JAIUKE010000028.1 GCF_020176795.1 Streptomyces sp. 8L | reverse complement strand
CCCCGGGACTCGTCGCCCACCGCCGCCCGCGAACCCCGCCGGAGTCTTCTCTCATGAGCGCGTCCTCCGATGTCGTACCCCTGCCTCCGCCGCCCTCCGCCCCCTCCGGCCGTCCAGCCGCGCGCGTCGATGAGGAAGCGCCGGACCGTATCGTGCCCCGCCGCCATCCGGGCCGGCTGCTGTCCGCGGCGGTGGCGCTGCTGGTCTTCGCCATGGTCGTGAACTCGGTCGTGCGCAACCCGCACTTCCAGTGGCACGTGGTCGGCCAGTACTTCACCACCCGTGCCGTCCTGGACGGACTGGTGCTGACGCTGTGGCTGACGGCCGCGGTGATGGCGCTCGGGTTCCTGATCGGCACCCTGCTGGCCGTGCTGCGCCTCTCGGCCAACCCGGTTCTCCGGACGCTGAGCTGGGGTTACGTGTGGATCTTCCGGTCCACTCCGATCCTGGTGCAGCTGCTGTTCTGGTTCAACATCGGGGCGCTGTACCCGCGGCTCGGCCTCGGCATCCCGTTCGGCCCCGAGTTCGTCACGGTCAAGACGGTGAACCTGTTCGGCGCGGGCCTGACCGCGCTGATCGGCCTCACCCTGCACGAATCCGCGTACGCGGCCGAGGTGGTGCGCGGCGGCATCCTGTCCGTGGACGCCGGGCAGAGCGAGGCCGCCGCCGCGCTCGGGCTGAGCCGGTGGCGGGTACTGCGGCGGATCGTGGTGCCGCAGGCGATGCGGTCCATCGTGCCGACCGCGGGCAACATGCTGATCGGCACCCTCAAGGGCACCAGCATCGTCAGCGTCCTCGCCGTCCAGGACCTGCTGTACTCCGTGCAGTTGGTCTACAACCGCACGTACCAGATCATCCCGCTGCTGATGGTCGCCACCATCTGGTACATCATCGTCACGAGCGTGCTGTCGTTCGGCCAGTACTACGTGGAGCGGTACTACGCCCGCGGTGCGCAGCGCGCCCTGCCGCCCACACCGCTCCAGCGGCTGCGCGCGGCCGTCGCGAGGAGCGCGGCATGACCCCCGCCGCGCCGCCGGCCGTGGTGGTGCTGGTCGGAGCGGGGCCGCGCGCCACGGGTCTGCTGGAGCGGGTCGCCGCGAACGCTCCCGAACTGTGGCCGGCGGAGCGGCCGTTGGAGTTCCATCTGGTGGACCCGCATCCGCCGGGGGCGGGCCGCGTCTGGCGGCGTGAGCAGGCGCCGCTGCTGCGGATGAACTCGATGGCCGAGGACGTCACCGTGTTCACTGACGAGAGCTCCGTGCTCCAGGGCCCGGTGCGCCCGGGTCCCTCGCTCGCCGCGTGGGCCGCGGCCACCGGGCCGGGCGGCGAACCGTATGCCCCGCACATACCGGCCGGAGACCCGGACGTACGGGCCGAGCTCGCCTCTCTCGCGCCGACGGACTTCCCGACCCGGCGCGCGCAGAGCGCGTATCTCGACTGGGCGCTGCGGCACACCCTCGACGCGCTGCCGCCGCACATCACGGTGCACACGCACCGCACCACGGCCACCGCGGTGCACGGGCCCGCCGACGGCACGCAGTTCGTGCACCTCGCGGGCGAGGCGGCACCGCTCGCCGCGGACCTGGTGATCCTGACGCAGGGCCATCTCGGCTCGGCGCCGGACCCCGCCCACCGGGAGCTCGCCGCGTTCGCCGCGCGCCACGGCCGTACCTATGTGCCGCCCGCGTTCTCCGCCGACGCGGCGGACGACCTCGACGCGATCGCCCCGGGCGAGCAGGTGGTGCTGCGCGGTCTCGGGCTCGCCTTCGTGGACCTGGTGGTCCTGCTCACCGAGGGCCGCGGCGGCCGCTACCGCGAGGAGGACGACGGGACGCTGACCTATCTGCCCTCGGGCCGTGAGCCGGTGGTGCACGCGGGCTCGCGGCGCGGGGTCCCGTACCACTCGAAGACCGGCTACCGGCTGGTGGGCCCGCGGCCCGACCTGCCCCGCTACTTCGGTCCCGAGCAGGCGCGCCGGCTGCTGGGCCCGGGTGAGCCGCTCGACCTGCGGCGCGACCTGTGGCCGCTGATGGCCAAGGAGATCGGCTACGGCCACTACCACGAGCTGTTCCACGGCCACCCGGAGCGCACGGCGATGTCCTGGCCGGAGTTCCGCGCCGCGTACGACCGGCTGCACTGGTACGCGCCCGCGATGGCGGAACTGGTGCGCGCGGCGGTGCCGGAGCCGGCGGACCGGCTGGACTTCGAGGCGCTCGACCATCCACTGGAGGGGCGCGTGTTCGCGGGTACGGAGGCGTTCCAGGACCATATGCGCGCCTATGTGACGGCGGACGGAGCCCGGCGCGCGGACCCCGCCCACAGCGCGGACCTGGGCGCGTTCCTCGCGCTGCTCTCGGTCTACGGCCAGCTGCCGCAGTACCTCCCGGCCGGTGCGGCGGAGCCCGGCTCCTCCGGCGGCCTGAGCCACGCCTCCGTGCGCGAGCATCTGGACGGCTGGTGGCAGGGGTTCTTCAGCTTCCTCGCATCGGGGCCGCCCGGTTTCCGGCTGCGCGAGCTGCACGCCCTGTCCCGGGCCGGGGTGGTCCGCTTCGCCGGGGCCGGGCTGCGGGTCGAGGCGGACGAGCGGACCGGCACCTTCCGGGCGTCGAGCCCGAGCGTCCCCGGCCATACGGTCACCGCGACGGCACTGGTGGAGGCATACCTCCCGAGCCCCTCGCTGTCCCGGTCCGAGGACCGGCTGCTGCGGGACCTGTACGCGGCGGGCGCGGCGATCGAGGAGTCGGGGCGCCTGGCCGTGACACCGGACGGCCGGGTCCTCGATCCCTCGCTCGGCGGTCCGCACCCGCGCAGGCTCGCGCTCGGCCACCACACCACGGGACGGTCGGTGGCGGCGTTCGCCAGGCCCCGCACCAACGCGCCCTCGTTCCGGCAGAACGACGCCGTCGTACGGAGCTTCCTGCGCTCGCTGGCGGCCGGGCCGGGAACCGGGGCGCGGCCCGCACCGAACCGGCCGACCGCGGTGCCCGCACGCGCACCGGAGCGCCCGGCCCCGGAGCCGCCCGCGGTGGAGCGGCGTCCGGACCCGTCCGCGGTGGGGCGCCGTCCTGACCCCGCGCCGCCCCATCACGACCCTGTCCACACGTACCAACACGTACCGAGGTGAAACCCGTATGGCCACGATTCTCTCCGTCTCCGGCAGCCCCTCCCCCGCGTCCCGTACCGCACGGCTGCTCAGGCACCTGGACGGCAGGCTCGCCGGGCGGGGTCACCAGGTGGTCCCCCTCGACGTGCGCACCCTGCCCGCGGGGGCGCTGCTCGGCGCGGACTTCGCACACCCCGAGATCGTGCGCGCCAAGGAGCTGTTCGAGCGGGCGGACGCCGTGGTGGTGGGCACTCCGGTCTACAAGGCCGCCTATTCGGGGCTGTTGAAGTCGCTGCTCGACCTGCTGCCGCAGTCGGTGCTCGCCGGCAAGACCGTGCTGCCGCTCGCGACGGGCGGCAGCGCCGCGCACACGCTCGCCGTCGACTACGCGCTGCGGCCCGTGCTGTCGTCGATGGGCGCCGACCACATCGTGCGGGGGTGGTTCGTGCTGGACCGGCACATCACCGTGCGCGAGGACGGCTCGGTCTTCCTGGACGAGGCGGCACGCGGCGACCTGTACCGGGTGGCCGACGCCTTCTCCGAGGCGGTGGCGCGGTCGGACGCCGCCGCGGTGTCCTCCGCGCCCGTGTCCGCTGCCGTCTGACTCCGCCGGCGCCCGCGATCCGACGGCGGAGCGACAACCAGCCCGCGCAAGAACCGAAAGGAACCCCTCATGCCCGACCCCGAACCCGTGCCCGACGCCGCGTCCTTGGGGAACGCGCCGCTCCATCTCGCCGTGGCGTTCGACGACGCGGGCTGGCACCCGGCAGCCTGGCGCGATCCGGCCACCGGACCCGCCGCCGGCCTGTTCACCGCCCGCCACTGGGCCGGGCTGGTCGCGGAGGCCGAGCGCGGCCTGCTGGACTTCGTGACGTTCGAGGACGCGCTCGCCCCGCAGTCGTCCCTGTTCGACGCGGCGGACGACCGCACCGACCAGGTGCGCGGCAGGCTCGACGCGGTACTCGTGGCTGCCCGGGTCGCGCCGCTCACCCGGCACATCGGTCTCGTCCCGACCGTGGTCGTCACGCACACCGAGCCGTTCCACCTCTCCAAGGCCGTCGCCACCCTGGACCATGTCACGCGTGGCCGCGCGGGCGTGCGCGTGCGGGTGTCCGTACGCCCCGACGAGGCCGCCCACTTCGGGCGCAGGACCCCGCCGCGCCTGTCGCTCGACACGATCGGCACGCCGGAGGGCCAGCGGGCGGCGTCCGAACTGTTCCAGGAGGCCGGCGACTACGTCGAGGTCACACGGCGCCTGTGGGACAGCTGGGAGGACGACGCGGAGATCCGCGATGCCGCCACCGGCCGCTTCATCGACCGGGACCGGCTGCACTACATCGACTTCGCGGGCCCGCACTTCCGCGTCAAGGGCCCCTCCATCACACCGCGCCCGCCGCAGGGCCAGCCGCTGGTCACGGCGCTCGCGCACAGCAGTGTGCCGTACGCGCTGGTGGCGCAGGCCGCCGACGTCGGCTACGTCACCCCCCACGACACGGAGGGTGCGCGCGCGATCGTGGCGGAGGTGCGCGCGGCGCAGGCGGCCGCGGGACGGGCGGAAGATCCGCTGCACGTCTTCGGCGAACTCGTGGTGTTCCTGGACGACACGCCGGGCGCCGCAGCCGATCGCAAGGCACGCCTCGACGAACGGGCGGGGGCCGTGTACACGAGCGACGCCGAGGTGTTCACCGGCACCCCCGAGGGCCTCGCCGACCTGCTCCTGGACCGGCGGCGCGCCGGCCTCTCCGGCTTCCGGCTGCGCCCCGGTGTGCACGGCCACGACCTGCCGGCGATCACCCGGGGGCTGGTGCCCGAACTCCAGCGCCGGGGCGCGTTCCGGCGCGCCTACGAGGCCGGCACGCTGCGCGGCCTGCTCGGTCTCGCCCGCCCCGCCAACCGCTACGCCACCGCCAGGAACGCAGAGGTGTCCGCGTCATGAGCCAGCCCCGTACGACCGGCACGTCCGGCAAACCCGTCAAGCAGATCCACCTCGCGGCGCACTTTCCCGGAGTCAACAACACCACGGTGTGGAGCGACCCGGCGGCGGGCAGCCATATCGACTTCGCGTCGTTCGAGCACTTCGCACGGACCGCGGAGCGGGCGAAGTTCGACTTCCTCTTCCTCGCCGAGGGCCTGCGGCTGCGCGAACAGGGCGGAAAGATATACGACTTGGACGTGGTGGGACGGCCCGACACGTTCACCGTGCTGGCGGCGCTCGGCGCCGTCACCGAACACCTCGGCCTCACCGGCACGATCAACTCGACGTTCAACGAACCGTACGAGGTGGCACGGCAGTTCGCGAGCCTGGACCATCTCACGGACGGGCGGGCCGCGTGGAACGTGGTGACCTCGTGGGACGCGTTCACCGGCGAGAACTTCCGCCGGGGCGGCTTCCTGGCGCAGGACCGGCGGTACGCGCGCGCCAAGGAGTTCCTGGCCACGGCGAACGAGCTGTTCGACTCCTGGCGTTCTGACGACCTCGTCGGCGACCCGGCGACGGGCCAGTTCCTGAGGGACGCCCGCGCGGGCGCGTTCGAGCACCACGGCGAGGAGTTCGGCATCCGGGGCCGGTTCAACGTGCCGCGCAGCCCGCAGGGGCGCCCGGTGATCTTCCAGGCGGGCGACTCGGAGGAGGGCAGGGAGTTCGCCGCGTCGGGCGCCGACGCGATCTTCAGCCGGCACTCGACTCTGGACGCGGGCCAGACGTTCTACACCGATGTGAAGAGCCGTCTGGCCCGGTACGGCCGGCGCCCCGACCAGCTGCTGATCCTGCCCGCGGCGACGTTCGTGCTGGGCGACACCGACGACGAGGCCCGCGAGAGGGCGCACGAGGTGCGCAAACAGCAGGTCTCGGGGGCGACCGCGATCGCGTACCTGGAACACATCTGGAACCGCGACCTGTCGGCGTACGACCCCGACGGGCCGCTGCCGGACATCGACCCGGCTCCCGGCGAGAACACCGTCGCCAAGGGCCGGGCCAGTGTGCGGATACACCGGGACCCGGTCGAGGTCGCCAAGGAGTGGCGGGAGAAGGCCGAGGCCGAGCACCTCTCCATCCGCGAGCTGGTGATCGAGACGACGGGCCGCCAGTCGTTCGTCGGCTCGCCCGCGACGGTCGCGGAGACCATCGACGCCTTCGTGCAGAGCGACGCGAGCGACGGCTTCATCCTCGTCCCGCACATCACGCCGGGCGGTCTCGACGGGTTCGCCGACACCGTCGTGCCCCTGCTCCAGGAGCGCGGCGTGTACCGCACGGACTACACCGGCACCACGCTCCGGGACCATCTGGGGCTCGCGAAGCCGGCGGAGCCGCCCGCGCGCTGAGCACCGGCGACGGCGGCAACGGCAACGCCGGGGATCAGTCCCCCGCGCGGTCCCTGATCCAGGCCAGCGCCTCTCCGCCGCCGTTCAGCGCGGAGATGTGGCCGTCCTCGGGGCCGACACGCAGCGCTGCCGAAGGCAGGCGTCCCGCGAGCCAACGGGCGTGGGCGACGGGTGCGATCCGGTCCAGGGCGCCGTGCAGGAGCAGCACGGGGGCGCGCACCTCGGCCGGGTCGAAGCCCCAGGGGCCGACGTAGGCCAGGTCGTCGTCGATGTGCGGGCCGGGGCCGGCGGCGGAGCCGGCCCGCACCACACCGTCGAACCACGACCAGGGGCCGGCGAGCGCTTCGAGGTCGGCGGGCACGAACTCCGGGTCGTAGGGCGCGCCGGACGCGTGCAGCCGCTCCGCCGCGGCCCGCCCCTGTCCCGCGGCGCGCAGCGCCCTGACGCCGGACGCGGCCATGCCGTCGAACCAGTCGAGGCCCGGCGCGCCGTACGGGGCGAGGCCGGAGGCAACGACGGCGGCGATCACCCGGTCGGGGAGCAGCGCGGCGCAGGCCAGGGCGTGCGGACCGCCGCCGGAGTGCCCCATGACCGCGAACCGCTCGATGCCGAGGGCATCGGCCAGCACCGTCGCGTACCCGGCCGCCGAGGACACGTCCCGGCCGGGCCTCGGCGTGGAACCGCCGTAGCCGGGGCGGTCGTAGGACACCCAGCGGATGCCGAGCCGGGCGGCGTCGGGAAAGAGCGGGCGCGGAGGCGTACCCGTGTTCGGTGTGCCGTGGTGCCACAGGACGGGCAGAGGCAGGCGCGGGCCGCTCCCTCCCGCCGCGTCCGCGTGGCCGTCGTCACCGCTGTCGTAGATGTGCAGGACGCCGCCGTCGGGCAGCGGCAGATCGGTTTCCCTCATGCGGGCTGAAGGTACCGGGCGCCTGTGACAAGACCCTCGCAGAACCGCGGGGCGGCACGCTGCGACGCCGTCGCACGCCCCGCGGGCCCAGCTTCGCGGGCGCCCGTGGCGGCTGCGCTATCCGCCGGCCGGCGGGCGGCCCCTGCCCGCGGGGCCGCCGAAGGCCTGAGCGAGCGTCAGCCATTCCGCGGCGCCGGGGCCCGTGGTGCGCAGGGCGGTGTCCGCGGGGTGGCGCCGCTGGGTGACGACGAGACAGAAGTCGAGTGCGCTGCCCTCCACCCGGTCGACCGCGTCCGGCGGGCCCCAGGCCCACTCGTCACCGTCGGGCGCGGTGAGCCGCACGTAGACGGGCGCCTCCGGGTCCCGCTTGCCGTGCACCGCGTAGCTGTAGGGGCGGGTATGCACGCCGAGGTGCGCGATGTGCCGCAGGCGCGCCGTCGGCGTCCTGGTCGCGCCCAGCGCGTCGGCGACGTCCTGGCCGTGCGCCCAGGTCTCCATGATCCGGGCGGTGAGCGCGGACGCGGCGCTCATCGTGGGACCGAACCAGGGCAGCCGCTGCGCGGGATCGAGACCGGTGTAGACGCCGAGAAGGCGGCTCCTCGCGTCCGCGAACCAGGCGAGCGCCGCGGCCCCGCTGCGGTGGCGGTTGCGCACGGCGAACACGTCGGGGGCGACGAATCCGATACGGCGCTGCTCCGCGGCGAAGTCGTCCGGTTCGAGCACGGCGCGCACGGCCTCCCCGTCGTAGTACGCGAGGTGGGTGACCTGGTCGAGGATGGTCCAGCCCGGGGAGGGCGTCGGGCTGAGCCACTCCTCCTCGCCGAGCGGGACGAGCAGGGTCCGCAGGTCCTCGGTCTCCGCCGTGAGGTCGGCGGCGAGCGCGGACATCGATACGGCCATACGGTGCGGCCCTCCTCCCACCGCCGGTGCGGGCGGCACGCGGTGCGCGGCTCCGGGGTCCGCCGCCGTCTCTGCCGCGCCCCGGCCGGTCGTCGCCGGCGCCTGTTGTGTCGACAGGGAGACACCGGCACGGCCAAGAATACCGTCACCGATTGTGACGGCGCTGTGCGGCGAGGCGGCGGGGCGCGCGGCCGGGTGCCGCTTCGGGACGCGCACGGGCGGCCATGCTCCTGGCCGGACGGGGGGAGCGTCACTGTGTGTGCCCTGCCGGTGGAGCGCCGTCGTCGTGCCCACCGGTGCCCGCGTCGGGCGGACGTTGACGGTGCCCCGGGGGCGTGCCGGAACGTGGGCGTCAGGACGCCGCGCGCCGCGGCTGCGAGGACTTGCCCGGCGCCGCCTTCTTGGCCGCCGCCTTCTTGGACGCGGTCTTCTTGGCCGTGGACTTCTTGGCGGCGGTCTTCCCGGATGCGGTCTTCTTGGCGGGAGACTTCCGCGCGGACTCCTTCTTCGGGGTGGCCTTCTCGGCCTGGGACGCCCGCTCTCCCGAGGTGGCCTCGCTCCCGGCGGCGGTCTTCTTGGACGCGGTCTTCTTGGCGGTGGCCTTCCGGCCCCCGGACGACCCGGCCGCCGTCTTCGCGGTCCCGCCGCCGGCCGACGTGCTCTTCTCCGCCGCGCTCTGCTGCGGCCTGCTCTTCGCCGACGCCGACCGGCCCGCTCCCGACGACCCTTCGGATGCCTTCTTCCCAGCGGGCTTCGACTCCGCCGTCTTCCTGGCCGCGGTCTTCTTCCCCGTGCTCTCGCGGGCGGACCTCTTCGCGGCGGGCGCCCCGTCTGCGGCCTTCCTACCGCCCCCTGCCCGCTTCCTCGGCAGCTCGTGGACGGTCGCGTCACCGTTGCCGTCGCCGTCGCTCTCGCCGCGTGACGAGCGGGCCTTCTCGACGCTCTGCTCCAGGGCGGCCATCAGGTCGACCACCCTGCCGGGCTCCTCGCCGTCCTCGGCCTTCTGCGGTTCCCGGCCCTCGGCCTTCGCCGCGAGCAGTTCCTCCACCGCGTGCCGGTACTCGTCGTGGAACCCGGACAGGTCGTCCGTCGTCATCCCGTCGATCAGGGACATGGCCTGCGCGATCTCGTCCTCGGACAGCTCGACGGGGCGGGGCGCCAGCTCCGCGGGCGAGCGCACCTCGTCGGGCCAGTGCATGGTGTGGAGGGTCAGCGCGTCCCCGCGGATGTCGAGGACGGCGAGGCGCTCGCGCCCGCGCAGCGCGAGTTTGGTGACGGCGACCTGCCCGCTGCGCTCCAGTGCGCGGCGCAGCAGTACGTAGGGTTTGGCGGCTGCCTCGCCCGACGCCTCCAGGTAGAAGCTCTGCCCGAGGCGTACCGGGTCGATGGCGTCGCGGTCCATGAAGGCGATGATCTCGACGGTTCTGGCAGTGGGCAGCGGTATGGCGTCGAGTTCCTCGTCGGTGACCGGGACGATCTGGTCCTTGCTGAGTTCGTAGCCCTTGCCGATGTCGTCGTCCGTGACGACCTCGTCGTCGAGTTCGCAGCGTTTCTGGTTGCGGACGCGCCCCCCGTCCTCCAGATGGATGCGGTGGAAGCGCACTGCGCGGTTCTCGGACGCGCCGGTGATCCGGATCGGGATCGTCACGAGCCCGAACGACACGGCACCGGTCCAGATGGGGCGGGGCATGCGCAGACCTCCAGCTCACCCCCCTGACGCGGTCAGCGTAGGGCGGCGGGCGGCCTCCGGCACCTCGAAGCCCCTGCGACACCGCGGTCCGGGCCGGCCGGCTCGGGGGGCGGCTCAGGGGGTCGGCGGTGCGGCCTTCGCGGTACCGGCTGCGCCGTCCGTCCCGGTCGCGGGCACGGTGCCTGCCGCCGGGGGCGCCGCGCCCGTTTCGGAGGTACGGGCGAGACGGAGCCCCACCGCGGCGGTGGCGAGCGAGAGCACGGCGGCCAGTCCCCACGCGAGCCGGAAGTCATCGACGGAGCGTGGTGTCACCCGTGAGCCGAGGAGGGTGACCAGGACCGCCACGCCGACCGTGGAGGCCAGTTGCCGCAGGGAGTTGACGAGGGCCGACCCGGTGGCGGCGCGGGGGGGGGGGAGCGCCTGGACGCCCGCCGCCACGAGCGTGCCCAGCGCGAAACCCACGCCCGCGCCGGTCAGGACGAGGCTGGGCAGCAGGTCGCGCGCGTAGTCGGGGTCGGCCGACACCGTCACCGTGCGCCACACCATCCCGCAGGCGAACAGCCCACCGCCCACGGCGACCAGCGGGCCGTGTCCGAACCGGTGGGCCGCGCGTGCCGTGAGCACGGTCACCACGGGTACCAGGGCGGGCCCCGGTACGAGGGCGAGACCGGTGTCCAGCGCGCTCCAGTGCCAGACGTCCTGGCACCACAGCACATTCGACAGCAGCATAATCGCGAAGGCGACGGCGAAGACGAAGGTGCCCGCGCCCGCCGACGCGAAGCGCGGCAGCCTCAGCAGATCGAGTTCCATGAGGGGCGAGCGGTGCAGGGACGACCTGCGCCAGAACCACGCCCCCGCCACGAGCGCGAGGGCTGTCAGCGCGTACACGCGTAGGGAGGACCAGCCCCAGGAGGGCGCCTCCACCAGCGCGCCCGACAGCGCGGCCACGGCGACCGTGACCAGCACCGCGCCCCACAGGTCGGGCAGCGGCCCGCTCTCGCGCGCCGCGGGCCGGGGAAGTGTGGCGAGGCCCGCGATCAGCGCGGCGGCTCCGATGGGCACGTTCACCACGAAGACCCACCGCCAGTCGACCTCCACGAGCAGGCCGCCGAAGACCGGCCCCGCCGCTGCCGCGAGTCCGCCGACCGCCGCCCAGCCGCGCGTGGCGCGGGTACGGCCCTCGACGGGCACGGTCGCCAGCAACAAGGCGAGTGACGTGGGCAGTTGGGCCGCCGCGCCGATCGCCTGGACCACCCTTGCGGCGACCAGCACTCCGAGCGTCGGGGCGAGCGCGCAGGCGACCGACGCGAGGGTGAAGACGACGACTCCGGCCAGGAACACGGGCTTCTGGCCCACCCGGTCACCGAGCCTCCCGGCCACCACCAGCAGCGCCGCCAGTGTGATCGCGTACGCGTTGAGGACCCACGACAGGCCCGCCAGAGACGCCGGACGCCCGCCGCTCTCGAAGCTCGCGCCCATCGCGGGCAGCGCCACGTTGACGATCCAGAGGTCCAGGTTGGTCATGAAGACGGCGAGGACGATGACGACCGAGGCCGTTCTTTCGCGCTTTGAAAGTCCAAGCGTTGAGGTCATGGAGGTACCGAAGCAGGTCGGACTTTGAAAATCAAACCCCGCATGTGGGAGACTTCCGCCATGACCGAGAGGATCGACCCCACGACACTGCCCGGCAGGCCCTGCCCGCTCGCCTCCGCGCTGCACCTCGTCGGAGACCGGTGGGCGCTGCTCTCGGTGCGCGAAGTGGCCCTCGGCAACCACCAGTTCGGCCAGATCGCCCGGAATACGGGCGCGCCCACCGACCGGCTGTCGGCCCGCCTCAAGGACCTGGTCGCGGCCGGTGTGCTGGAACGCCGCGCCAATCCGGACAACCCGCGCTACCAGGGCTATCACCTGACCGAGGCAGGCCGGGACCTGACGGGGGCCATGCGCGAGCTGATGGCGTGGGGAGACAGATGGGCGGTCACCGCCTCGCCCGTACGGTTCTGGCACGGCGACCACGAGCTGCGTACCCGCACGGTCTGCGTGACCTGCGGCGACGAGGCGCACGGTCCTGAGATCCACCCCGAGAGCCTGGTACCGACCTGGAACGAGACGGGACCCGTCGAGGACATCTGACCAGGACCGGCCAGGTGACCACGCACCCACCGGGCCGCGGAGCCACCACCGACACCGCCGACACCGCCGACACCGCACCGAGGCACGCACCTATTGGGCCACGAGCCCACCGCCGACAGCGCACCGAGACACACCCCTACCGGGCCGCGAGCCCACCGCCGACACCACGTCGGGCCGCTCGGCGCCCTCGCTGAACGCGGCGCGCGGCCGACCCGGCGCGTCACCCTCGCCACGGCCGACCCGGCTGCCCCGGAGCGTCGCCCTTGCCCCGCCGCGGACCGTGGCGGACGATCCCTGGGTGCGCTACTCCATCAATATCCCCAACTTCGGCGACTTCGCCGACCCGCGGACGGTCGCTTCCCTCGCCGCCGCTGCCGAGACGGCCGGCTGGGACGGGCTCTTCGTCTGGGACCACGTCGTCCACGTCAAGCGGAACCGCCGCGTCTTCGGCGATCCATGGATGCTGCTGACGGCGGCGGCGCTGGCGACCAGCAGCATCAAGCTCGGCACCCTCGTCACACCGGTCCCCCGCCGCCGCCCCGAACAACTCGCCCGCCAGGTGGCCACGCTCGACGCGCTGAGCGGCGGCCGGGTGGTCTTCGGCGCGGGGCTCGGCGGGCCGATCGACGACGAGTACGGCAGCTTCGGCGAGTCCACGGACCCCGTGGTGCTCGCGGAGCGGCTCGACGAGGGGCTCGGCCTGCTGGCCGACTACTGGACGGGCGAGCCGGTCACACACCACGGCCGCCACTTCCACGCCGACGACGTGGAGCTGCTCCCCGCTACGGTGCAGCGTCCACGTCCCCCCGTCTGGATCGCCGGGTACTGGCCGAAGCGGCGGCCGATGCGCCGAGCGGCCCGCTGGGACGGCGCGGCGCCGCTGTTCGAGTCCGCTCGGCACGGCTACGCCCCGCCGGTGGACGAGGTACGCGACCTGGTCGGCTATCTGCGCGCACAGCGCCAGGAGCAGCTGCGTGAGCAGGAAGGGGAGGCCCGCCCCTTCGAGATCGTCCTCGGCGGGGTCAGCCCCGCCGAGCAGGGCCGCGCCCGCGATCTGATCGGCCCGCTCGCCGACGCGGGAGCCACCTGGTGGGACGAGCGGCACATCCAGGACGACCAGGTGGACAAGCTCGGGCCCGTACTGCGCCGCGTCGAACAGGGCCCACCGCGCATCGCCTGACGGCGCCCACGGGCATGCGGACATGACGGGCCGTGCGCCGGTCCGCCGCCACGTACACTGCCGGTCCGCCGCCGTGCATCCCGCCCCTCCGCCGCCGCGCATCTCCGCCTATCTCCGCAAGCGGCCCGGCCCGGCGGGGCACGGTCAGCGCGGGAGGTGGTGGTGCGCGGTGCTCTCGCCCTGGGCGACCTCGACGCCGCTGTGGAGGTCGACGGCGCCGGTCAGGGCCGCCGCGGAGGAGGCACCCGCGCACAGGAGCAGCAGCACGGCGAACGAGGCGGCGAACGGCCGCCAGCCGGCCGGCTCAGGCCGGTTCAGCAGCGCCGCGACACGTTGCGGCACGGGCCCCGCGGTGGCCGACGGCAGTACGGACCCCCGCCGCACGGGCGCGGCGTGCGCCGCGAGTGCGGCCCTCCCGACGGCCCTCGCGGTCAGCCTGCGGTCGCCGGTGGCGCGGGCGGCCGCCTCGTCCGCGGCGCGTTCGACGGCGAGTGCGACGTCCTCGCGCAGGGCCCGCAGGCCGGGGTGGCAGTGCCGGGACAGTTCGGCGGCGGCCAGGAACAGATGGTGGCGGCCCGCGAGGTGCGCGCGTTCATGGGCGATGAGCGCGTCGCACTCGTCCGCGCCGAGGCAGTCCAGCATCCCTTCGGTCACCACGACCCGGCCGGGGCGCGGCCTGCCGGGCAGCGCGTACGCGTCGATCCGGTCGTCGGCCACGACGCGCAGCCCGTGCGCGGCGCGCGCCCGGTCCGCCTCGGCGTGCGCGGCGCGCAAGGCACGCCGCTCACGCGCGGCGCTCCGCACGGCCGTCCCCACGCAGGCCACGAGGGCGGCGGCGGCCAGAACGGCGGCCGGCACCAGCACGTACGCCGGGCCCGTGGCCATCGGGTGGATCATCTTGCCGAGCCGGGCGACGACGGGCAGTCGCAGCGCTCCGGCCAGGACGAGGCCGAGGAGCGCGGCGACGGTACTGCCGCCGAGTACGACGGCCGCCACGGTCAGGGCCCACAGCGCGGCGGTCGGTTCGAGGCGTCCCGCGAGCCCCCGGGCGAGCCGGGGCGCCGCGCAGGGCAGGAGGAGCGGAAGGACGAGCAGTGCGATCATTTCCGGCCACCGGCTTCCGCTCCCCCGGACGCCCCAGGCCGGTCCTGGTCCGCGTGCCCCTGCCGGGCCGAGCCGCTCGTGGAGATACGCGACGCCGGGCCGGCGGTGCGCGTGGCGGCGTCCGTAGCCACTGCCGTACCGGGCTCCGCCTCCGTCTCCGTCTCCGCCGCCGTGTCTGTCTCCGTCTCCGTCTCAAGCAGCTCCCGCAGAATCCGCTCGTCCTCGGGGCCGAGCTGGGAGACGAACCGGGCCAGCACCACTTCCCGGTCCGCGTCCCTGTCCAGTTCGCGGTGCATGCGCCGGGCCGTCAGCCCCTGGCGGTCCTGCGCCGCGGCGTAGGCGTATCCGCGGCCCGCGCGCTCCCTGACCACCGCGCCCTTCTCGTACAGCCTGGCCAGCAGCGTCGCGACGGTCGTCCGCGCAAGCGGCATCGGCAGGTCTTCCTGCACCCGCCGGGCGGTCAGGGGTCCCGGCGCAGCCCAGAGCACGGCCAGCACCGCGGACTCCAAGTCGCCCATGGGACGCCGCTCCGCACCCGTTCCGGCCAAGGCCTTCCCCTTCTCTCCGTCGACCACTCTTCAGCGACTACATTCCTGTAGTCAACACCGTTCCGTACCGTACGGGCACTTCGCCGCGCTTTCGGACCCTTCATTATCGGCCGACGACCAGGGCCGCCGAGCGGGCGGTCGCGTCGTGGCCACGCGCCGGCACACGGTCCCCTGCCCGGCCCTGCCCGGCTCAGACCGGTCCTGCCCGGCGATAGGGTCGGGGCGACGACGCGGAAGGGAACGTACGACGTGGGACGGCGGCGCGAGACTCCGACCAAGGGCGACCTCAGGGAGCAGGCGATCCTCGACACCGCGGAGGCCCTGCTGGACACCGAGGGGTTCGAGCGGATGACGGTGGAGGCCATCGCCAACGGCGCCGGGATCTCCCGGGGGGCGCTCTACTTCTACTTCGGCTCCAAGCAGGACGTCCTGGCCGCTCTGGTCGTGCGGACCATGTCCCGGCTCAACTCCGCCGCCCCGGCCGGTACCGAGAGCCCGGCGGGCGACCCGATGACCGCTGTCGCCGAAGCCGTCCGACGTACGCGGGACACCTGGCGCGCCCATGGCCGGGTGATGCGCGCGGCCGTCGAGTACACGGCGCTGATCCCGGAAGTGGGGGCCGCGTGGAACGCGACGGTCGAGGGTTTCGCCGCCGCGACGGCACGGAACCTGGTGGCCGCGGGCGTCCCGGGCACCGCCGCCCCGGACGGTGCGCACGCCCTCGCGACCGCGCTGTGCTGGATGACGGAGCGCATGTTCTACACGGCCTCCGCGGCGGCCGGGGCATCCGGCGCGGACGCAGGGCTCGACCGGGCCGCCGCCACGTGCACGGAGGTCTGGCGCCGGGTGATCAACGCCGGCTGATCAGCCCCGGCCGCCGCCCCGGGAACCGGAGGCCCGTGGACCCGCCCTCGGGAAAGACACCACGGACGGCCGGTGTGTGGCGACGCGCGGCGGGCGTCCGGGGGCGCACGACGCGACGCGCACCCTCTCGCGGCTACCGGCCGGGCTCGCGCCGAAGCGCCCAACTTCCTTGCGCGGACGGGTGTACGGCGCCCGGGGAACTCTGATAGGAAAGCTTCCTAACAGATAGCCCCCACCCCCAATGGAGGCAACATGCACCCCCGCAAGAGCACTCTCCGGCTGGTGCCCGCCGCTCTGCTCGGCATGGCGCTCGCCGCCGTACCGGCCGTGGCAGGCGCCCAGCCCGTCTCCGCGTCCGGCGCGACCGCCGCCGTCCACGCGGCGGCGGCCCAGGCACCCGCCGCGTCGGCCGGACTTGACGACCCCGCGAAGAAGGAGATCGCGATGGAGCTCGTCTCCAGCGCGGAGAACTCCTCGCTGGACTGGAAGGCCCAGTACAAGTACATCGAGGACATCGGCGACGGCCGCGGCTACACCGCCGGCATCATCGGATTCTGTTCCGGCACGGGCGACATGCTGGACCTGGTGCAGCTCTACACCGACCGCGAACCCGGCAACCCGCTGGCCTCGTTCCTGCCCGCCCTCAAGAAGGTGAACGGCACCGACTCGCACTCCGGGCTCGGCTCCGCGTTCACCACGGCCTGGAAGAAGGCCGCGTCCGACACGGTCTTCCAGACCGCGCAGAACGACGAGCGCGACCGGGTGTACTTCGACCCCGCCGTCAGCCAGGCCAAGGCGGACGGGCTCGGCACGCTCGGGCAGTTCATCTACTACGACGCGATCGTGATGCACGGCCCCGGCGACGGCGGCACCAGCTTCGGCGGCATCCGCGATCGCGCGCTGTCGAACGCCAGGACACCGGCCCAGGGCGGCGACGAGACGACCTACCTCAACGCGTTCCTGGACGCCCGCGTCTGGGCCATGAAGCAGGAGGAGGCCCACGAGGACACCAGCCGGGTCGACACGGAGCAGCGCGTGTTCCTCAAGGACGGCAACCTGAACCTCGACCCGCCGCTCGACTGGAAGGTCTACGGCGACAGCTACCACATCGACGGCTGACACCGAGCCCAAAGCAGCGGCCCGGCCGGGGCCCGGCAGCACCGTACGGGCAGGACGCGCGCATCCTGCCCGTACGCGTAGGGCCCGCCCGTAGTCGCCGCCCCGGAAAGCCCGTCCCCGCAGTGTGTGTCCCCCGTCCCGTTCTCCTGCGGGCGGAAACACACCGCGCCGGGGGCGGGCTCTCCGCGCTCCCCCGGGTCCTCCCGCGGCGCCGGACACGGGCACCCGCCGGCGGGCGGCCCCGGCCCGCCCGGGCCACGACACAGCGCCGCGCCAGAGCCCGCGCAAAGGCTTTGCCTTCCTCCTCGCCGGGCGTTACCTTGCACCTGTCCTTGTTGTCTCCGATCGAGGTGGACGTTGCGCATCTGAGGTCCGCGACCATCACGCGGTACGGCATCGCCGTACGCCCGTCACGGGAGCAGTAGGCCGAGTGCCTGCCGCCGGCCGTGGCGACCGCGTGGACTGCGACCTCGGTGCATGAGCCGTCCCTCCCCGTCCTCTCGGAGCGGCCAGGACCGCACCTCACACTCCCCCGGGCCGGTCGCCGCGTGGTGCTCGCACACGAAGTCACCTGACCATCGCGCTCCCGACTGCGAGAAACCATGCCCGAAACCGGCGCCCCCGGCGCTCTGCTGACCTGTTCCGCCCTGTCCTTCCGGTGGGCCGACGGCACCACCGTCTTCGACGGGCTCTCCCTCACCGTCCCCCGGGGACGCACCGGGCTCGCCGGTGTCAACGGCAGTGGGAAATCCACTCTGCTGCGGCTCCTTGCGGGCCAACTGGAGCCTTTCCAGGGGTCGGTGACCGTGGGGGGGCACCTGGCCCACCTGCCGCAGAACATCACACTCGACACCGCGCTCCGCGTCGACGAGGCCCTCGGCATCGCGAAGCGGCGCGCCGCGCTCGCGGCGATCGAAGCGGGAGACGCGCGCGAGGAGAACTTCGAGGCGGTCGGCGACGACTGGGACGTGGAGGAGCGGGCCCACGCCACACTCGGCTCCCTCGGCCTCGGCGGTCTCGCCCTCGACCGCACCGTCGGGGAGATGTCCGGCGGGGAGACCGTCCTGCTGCGGCTCGCGGCTCTGCTGCTCGAACGCCCTGACGTACTGCTCCTGGACGAACCCACCAACAATCTCGACCTGTTCGCGCGCCGCAGGCTCTACGACGCCGTCGACTCCTGGCGCTCCGGAATCCTGGTCGTGGTCAGCCACGACCGCGACCTGCTGGAGCGGGTGGACCGGATCGCCGAACTCCGCTCGGGCGAGGTGAGGTGGTACGGCGGGGGCTGGTCCGCGTACCAGGAGGCGCTCGCGGTCCAGCAGGAGGCGGCGGGCCGCACCCTGCGCGCCGCGGAGGCCGATGTACGGCGCCAGAAGCGTGAGTTGGAGGAGACCAGGACCAAGGTGGCGCGGCGCCAGCGCCAGAGCAGGAAGCTGGATGCCCAGCGGCGCGCGCCCCGGATCGTCGCGGGCGAGCGCAAGCGGTCGGCGCAGGAGTCCGGCGACAAGCTGCGGGGGCTGCACGAGGACCGGCTGGACGAGGCACGGGTACGGCGCGACGAGGCGGCGGACGCGATCCGCGATGACGCCGAGATCCGGGTGGACCTCCCGGGCACCGCGGTCCCGGCCGGCCGTACGGTCGTCACCCTGGACGCGCTGCGGCCCCGGCACGGAGCCCTGCGCTCGGGCACCCTCACGGTGCACGGCCCCGAGCGCGTCGCGCTGGTCGGGCGCAACGGCGCGGGCAAGACCACGCTGCTGCGCACCCTCGCGGGAGACCTCGCGCCGCTCTCCGGCGAGGCGAGGGCGCATGTGCCGCTCCGGTTCCTGCCGCAGCGGCTGGACGTCCTGGACGACGGGCTGAGCGTCGCGGCGAACGTCGCACGCGCCGCGCCCGGTGTGCCCGACAACGAGATCAGGTCGCGGCTCGCGCGGTTCCTCTTCAAGGGGGCGCGCGCCGAGCAGCTTGCGGGCACCCTCTCGGGCGGTGAACGCTTCCGGGCCGCCCTCGCGGCCACCATGCTCGCCGCGCCCGCGCCGCAACTGCTGATGCTGGACGAGCCGACGAACAACCTCGACGTGGCGAGCGCCCGGCACCTGGCGGGCGCGCTCGACGCCTACCGGGGCGCGCTCCTGATCGCGGGCCACGACCTGGCGTTCCTGCGGTCGGTCGGCATCACGCGGTGGCTGCTGGTCGGAGAGGAACTCCGGGAGACGACGGAGGACGAGGTCGCCGGCCTGCTCGCGGCGCCCGAGGCGCCCTGACCCGTCGGGGAAAACCCTTCGAGGAAAGCCCGTATGCCGGACAACCCGTTTACGAACGCGAGGCGGGGTCACGCGACGGGAGCAAGGCAGTACACCTACCACCTTCGGGAGGTACGCATGAGCAAGCTGGGCGACATGGCGGACAAGGCCAAGAGGATGGCGAAGGGCCACCCGGACCAGGCCGACCGGGCCGTGGAGCGCACCGAGCGGCTCGTCGACGAGCGCACGGGCAACCGCTACGACGAGCAGACGGACCGGGCGGCCGACTCGGTGCGCCGCAGCTACCGCGACGGCGAGCACTGACCCGGCGGCGGTACGGCGGGGGCCACGGCCTCCGTCGTCCGCCCGGCCCCCGCCCGTGGCGGGGCCATGGGACACGCCCTCTCGGCCTACGGTGTCCGTCATGGCCTTGACGGGCCCTTGCGCCACACCCCAGGTCACGCGGCCTCACCGGACGCTCGGGCAAGGGCCCCTGAGGCCGGGACGTACGACCGAGAAGGAGAGAACGTGTCCAACCCACCGCTTCCCGAGACCGCCGTCGCCATGCTGCGGAAGCCGAACCCGTCCGTCATCACCACACTGAGGTCGGACGGGCAGCCGGTGTCCACGGCGACCTGGTACCTCTGGGAGGACGACGGACGTGTCCTGATCAACATGGACGAGGGACGTGTGCGCCTGCGCCATCTGCGCAACGACCCGCGCGTGACCCTCACGGTGCTCGACGACGGCAACTGGTACACGCACATCAGCATCATCGGGCGGGTCGGCGAGATGCGCCCCGACACCGGGCTGGAGGACATCGACCGGCTGTCACGCCAGTACCAGGGCCACGCCTACCCGAACCGGGACCGCGCCCGCGTCAGCGCGTGGATCGAGGTGGACCGCTGGCACGGCTGGGGCAGCCTCAAGGACAACAACCAGAGCGGCTGATCCCGGCCGGGGCCGCGCGACCACGGCCCCGCGCAGCGCATGACGGAGGCGTCCACCAGCGGGTGGGCGCCTCCTCGCTGTCCGGCCCGCGCCCGTCCGGCCCGCGCACAGCGGCCCCCTGAAGCCGTGCCGACGCGCGCCGCCCTGACTCCCCTGCCTCCGCATGATCGGCCCGAGAGGCTGTCGCTGGTAATGTGCAGTTGCACTCGACTTGCAATAAGGAATGAAGACGGAGGGCTCGCTCAGCCATGGCCATCTACTCACTTCCGGAACTTCCGTACGACTACACGGCCCTTGAGCCGGTCATCGATCCGCAGATCGTGGAGCTGCACCACGACAAGCACCACGCCGCGTACGTCAAGGGCGCCAACGACACCCTGGAGCAGCTCGAAGAGGCCCGCGACCAGGGGGCCTGGGGGTCGATCAACGGGCTGGAGAAGAACCTCGCGTTCCACCTCTCCGGCCACATCCTCCACTCGATCTACTGGCACAACATGACCGGCGACGGCGGCGGCGAGCCCCTCGCTGCCGACGGAGTGGGCGAGCTGGCCGACGCCATCGCCGCCTCCTTCGGCTCCTTCGCCGGGTTCAAGGCCCAGCTGACGAAGGCCGCCGCGACCACCCAGGGCTCGGGCTGGGGCGTCCTCGCCTTCGAGCCGGTCTCCGGCCGGCTGATCGTGGAACAGATCTACGACCACCAGGGCAACGTCGGCCAGGGCTCCGTGCCGATCCTGGTCTTCGACGCCTGGGAACACGCCTTCTACCTCCAGTACAAGAACCAGAAGGTGGACTTCATCGAGGCGATGTGGAACGTCGTCAACTGGCAGGACGTGGCCAAGCGCTACACCGCCGCCAAGGCCCGCGCCAATACCCTGCTCCTCGCCCCCTGACATCGCGAGCACACCCGGACGGCAAGGCCGCGACCACTTCCGCAGCCTCCCAGGCCTCCCCGGCCTTCCCGGCTCCCGGCCTTCACAGCTTCTGGCCTCCCCGGCCTTCCCGCCCGGACCGAACGACGAAGGGCCCCCCCGAGGCGAACCTCGCGGGGGCCCTCAGCCGTGCCCCTCGCCGTACGTCGCGGACGCGTTCAGTCGCCGTCCGCCGCGACGAGGCCGGCGGACCACTTCTCCTCGATCCGCCCGTAGCGCCATACGAGCAGGGCGACCAGCCACGAGAGGAAGAACAGGCCGACGATGCCGTAGCCCGCGTAGTCGAGGTTGATGCTCGCGATCGCGGCCAGCGGCCCCGAGGTGATGTTCGCCTGGTCGGTGAGGACGCCGATCAGCTCGATCGTGCCGATGATGAGCGCGACCGCGACCGAGATGGACGTGATGGTGATGTTGTAGAAGACCTTGCGCACGGGCTTGGCGAAGGCCCAGCCGTACGCGGCGTTCATGAAGACCCCGTCGACGGTGTCCATCAGGCACATGCCCGCCGCGAACAGGATCGGCAGCACGAGGATGGAGTAGAAGGGGAGGCTGAACGCGGCGGCACCGCCCGCGAGGACGAGCAGGCCGACCTCGGTGGCGGTGTCGAAGCCGAGGCCGAACAGCACGCCGATCGGGTAGATGTGCCAGGCCTTGCGCACGGACTTGGTCAGGCCGTTGAGGAAGCGATTCATCAGCCCGCGCTTGTTGAGCTGGTCCTCCAGCTCCTTCTCGTCGAAGTGTCCCTGGCGCATCCTGCGGAAGATCTTGATGATGCCGACGAGGACGGCGAGGTTGAGGATGCCGAGGACCCACAGGAAAACGCCGGAGACCGAGGCGCCGATGATCCCGGTCGCGGAGTGCAGGCCGGAGTCGTCGTTCTCCACCTGCCCGACGAGCGCCTTCACGCCGACGGAGAGCAGGAACGCCAGCGCGAAGACGATCGTGGAGTGGCCCAGGGAGAACCAGAAGCCGACCGACAGCGGGCGGCGCTGCCTGGCGACGCCGCGCGCGTCGCGCTCGACGTTGTCCGCGAGGAGTTTGCGGGTGGTGTTGTCGACGGCGGCGATGTGGTCGGCGTCGAAGGCGTGGCGGAGGCCGAAGGTGTACGCGAGCACCCCGACCCCGATGTTGAAGACGGGGTGGTCACCGCCGAGGTGGTAGTGCTTGGGCGCGACGAGGCCGAACAGCACCCCGAACCCCACCACATGCAGGAGCACGATGAAGGCCAGCATCCCGCCCAGGGATCGCCGGTCTCCGCGCGTCAGCGATTGACGGAACTGTCCGAGCCGCTCAGCCAGCGTCGGCTCGACACGTGTGTCGGCGCTCAATTCCCTCTCCCAGAACTCGGCTTACCAGCCAAAACGTACTGAGCGTAGCCACACTGGGATCGCTGTTGCAAGTAGTTCGCAATTAAGCTCGGGAGGCGTGCGTCACTGGTCGCGCCCGCGGGACCGCACCTCGCCCGCGCACCCCCTCCGTACGGGCGCGCGAATGCCCGTACGCCGCCCATGCGGCCGTACGCACGGGCTCCTGACCGGGCCTGCGCCACGGCCGAACGGACCGACGCCGCGACACGAGCGACGGGAGACGGCGCTGTCTCCCCGCGTGGAGCCGTCCGCTACGGGAAGATCCCACCATGTCCGTTTCATCCCCCACCCCACGCTCCGTCGGCCTGGCCCTCGGTTCCGCCCTCGCCGTCGCAGCCATCCTGTTCGCCGCCTTCACGGCCCTCAGCGGTCCGACGGGCACCAGCGACTCCAAGCCCCCACGCCCCCGCACCGCGCCGGCCTCCCAGGTGGCGGCGCCCACACATCCGGCATCCGGCGCCTCGCCCTCGTCCACCACGGAGCCGGCCTGCAAACTCTTCGACACGGAGTGCCAGGAGGAGAACCCTTCTGCCGACACCGATCGGGACGACGACGGCACCGCCGACGGGCGCACCGGCGCCACACCCCGCGTCCCCGACCCGCCGCAGGGCACCGCCGCCACCGGAGGCGGTGGCGCTCTCGGCGGAACCGAGTGACGCCCGGGGCCACGACAGCTCCGCCGCCGTCGCCGCTCCCCGCACTGCCGCACCGGCGCCCCGACCGGCGGCCGGGTGCCCGGGCGGGGACGGCGCCCGCCACAGGTCAACGCATTCTCAAGTTTCGGTAAACCCGGGCCGGACGGCCTCCCTCGCCACGGCGTCCCCACGTCCCCCCGGACAACACCGACGCAACCAGTGACACCAACGGTCCAGCCCGACAATGGCGTTGTGCCGCCGAGCCACCCTGCCCGCGTGAACACACCTCAAACCTCCGCGTGTTGACTGTCGGACACATCACGGTCCTCTTGACAGCCACTCGGCCCCGGCCATTGACTTCAGGCGGCCACCGGCGCCTCGATCGCCCGGCGGCCGGCACACCATCCGTTCCGTCTGGGAGGTCCTCATGAAGCTTGTCCGCCTCGCGAAGAAGATCCGGACCGAGAAGAGCCTCAAGGCATACGCGTGGTACGGCTGGGTCTAAATCGGTCGTCCGCCGACGAACGCCGGGTGGCGTCCTGTCCATGACGGGGCGCCACCCGGCCGCCGTCCCGCCCACGGAGGTGCTGCATGCCCGAGCGGTCGCGCGACGCGCGCCACGGCGGCCGGACCGTACGGTTCGCCCCCAGGATCGACGCTCTGCTGAACCGCTACACCGGCGCGGACGTGTTCCGGCTCGAACCCGACACGATCGGTGTCGCCGGCCCGGACCAGATGGACGCGCTGCTGCGCAGCCGGCCCGCCAACGCCGAGGAACGGCCCACGTTCAAGCCCGTACGGGCCAGGCGGGTCAGCAGGACCGACGCCTCGACGTACATGCAGGCCGTGTCGTCGGACGTACGCACGGCACTCCGCCGCCCGCTGGAGACCGACGTCGACCTGACCGGCTCCTGGCCGCAGGTGCCGCACGCGTACCTGCGTGATCTCGTCTTCGGCCGGGAGCGCCTGCGCTTCCGGGTGCTGGTGGACCGGCGCCTCGAACTCACCCCGAAACTCACCTGGTCCGCCGTCACCTCGGGAGCAGCCCTGCTCGGCCGGCCGGGGCGGCAGGTTCCGCTGTCGAAACTCGCCTCCCTCGTCCTCGACTCGGCGACGTTCGAGGACCGCAGATACGCGATGTACCTCTACCGGCGCGTGGCGGCGCCGGTGTGTTTCACGGTCGCGGCGCTCGTCACCAACGCCGTCTGGCTCGGGGCTCCGTTCGACGACGCCCTGCCGAACCGGCACATCATCCACGAGGCACTCCGGCTGCTGCCGCCGTCGTGGAACATCCTGCGGGTGGCCTCCCCCGAGTTCCCCGCCGTGGACGAGCGGATCGGCGCGCACGACGACATACTCCTGCTCCCGCTGCTGAGCCACCGCGACCCGAAGCTGTGGGACGACCCCGAGACGTTCCTCCCGGAGCGCTGGAACGACCTGGACCCGGACACCCATCCCGGGTACCTCCCGTTCGGCCATGCCGACGAACGCTGCTGGGGACGGCACATGGTCCTGCCGCTGGCCGAGCGCCTCCTCGACCTCGTGCGCAGGGACGGCCTGACGGTGCGTCCCGACCAGACCGTGGCCACCGTGGAGCTGGACGGGCTGATGGAGGTCTCCGACGTCCGCGTGACACACGGCAGGACGCGCTCTCCCGTCGCCGCGTGAGCCGTCGTTCCCGCGTGAGCCTTCGTTCCCGCCTGAGGCGCCTGCCGCGCGGGCCGCGTCCTGGCGCGACGCCCTTGCCCGCCGCAGGTCCGCTCCGAGTGGGCCGGTCCGCTCAGCGGCCTGCCGGCATCCGGTCTGCGTCCTGCGGGGTCGTGGGCCGGTCCCCGTCGGGCGTCAGCGGCTTGGTGTAGCAGAGGCTCAGCTCGTCGAAGCGGTAGTGGCCGAACTTGTCGCGGGGCTCGCAGGGCTCGTAGCCGCTGGAGAGGTAGAGGGAGACGGCCTCCGGCTGCTTGGTCCCGGTCTCCAGGACCATCCGGAGGCGCCCCGCGGCCCGCGCGTCGTCCTCCAGCGCGGCCAGCATCCTGCGGGACAGGCCCTGGCCGCGCGCCTCGGGAACGACGTACATGCGCTTGATCTCCGCGTCGCCGTCGGAGTATCCGAGGCTGTTCCTCTCCTGCGCCCGCCAGCCGCCGGTCGCGACCGGGGCGCCCAGATCGTCGTAGGCGATCAGGTAGAGGCCGCGCGGCGGCGCGAACATGGCCGGGTCCAGGGGCGTGATGTCGCCGTCGTCGCCGTACCGCTCGGCGTACTCACGCTGCACGCGATCGTTGAGCCGGACGGCGTCGGGATGGCCGAAAGAAGCAGGGCGGATATCCATACGAATGATCGTACTTCTACGCACATGCCTCTCCGTGCGGCGCCCCTGAGATGACGCCCAGGCCCGGCGGTGACGATCTGGCCACGTCGGCGGAACACCGGCTTCCGCACCGCTCCTCCGCCGGAAGCCGTCAACGGCCCCCGGGGGCGCGGCCGGTGCCCGCGCCCCGGTCCGCGGCGGCCCGGGTGAGGTCCGCGGCGGTCCCGACGATGCTGGTGATCGCGTCCTCCGGGTCCAGGCCGTACAGGTCCGTCAGGTTGAACAGCGCGTCGGCGCTGACCACCACGGCGAGCCCGCGCCTGAGCTGCTCCAGCGCTGCGGGGCCGATCGCCTCACCCTGGGCCAGCGGCGCCAGCGCGTGATCGATCAGTCCGAAGCGCAGGCCCGGGCGGGCCGACCGTCCTGGCCTGGCGACCGTGCCGGCGATCATCGCCCGGACGACGCCCTGGCGGGACAGTACGTGGCGCAGCAGGAACTCGGCCGCGGCGGTGACGCGTTCCACCGGGTCCGCGGAGTGCTCGACGGCGCCCAGCACCTCGTCCGGACCGGGGAGCTGGCCGGAGATGGCCTCCTGGAGCAGACCGACCAGGTCGGGAAAGTAGCGGTAGGCGGTGGCCTCCGACACGAGGGCCGCCTCCGCGATCTCCGGCATGCTCACCTCGCGGCCGGTACGGCTCAGTTCGGCGGCGGCCTGCACGATCGCCCGGCGGGTGCGGAGTTTCTGGTTCGCGCGGCCGGTCGTGTTCGCCGCCGCGGACGGCGATGAGGACGAGGTCATGTGCCACCTTTCCGACGTTCGGTCACCGGCGGGTGCGGTGAGGGCGCCATCACCGCACCCGGGAGGCTTGCAGCATATGACGAAACACTTCTACAGTCATGAGAGTCAACTCTCACGAAGGAGCCGACCATGAACGACGTATCGATCGTCGCCCCCGACGGCGGCGAGGTGATCGAGCTGGGTCCGGCCCGGATGCGCGTCCTGGAGGCCGGTGACACGACGGAACACCGCCTCGGAATCGGCGAGATCACCCTGGCCCCGCACAGCGACGGCCCGCCCCAGCACCGGCATGCCGAGCACGACGAGGGTTTCTACGTGGTGTGCGGCACCGCCAGGTTCACCGTGGGCCGCGACGACTACGACGCGCCGCCCGGCACGCTGGTGATGGTTCCCCCCGGCGTCCCGCACACCTTCGCCAACCCCGGCGACCAGCCGGTCGTGATGGTCAACACCTTCACTCCCGACCTGTACGTGCAGTACTTCAGGGATCTTCGCGACACGATCGCGCGGGACGGGGAGCTGACCGGACCGGCGACCGCCGAGGTGATGGGCCGGTACGCCACGACGACGGCCACCGACTTCGACTGACGCTCGGCACCGGACACGCGCGGGCGGGGCCGCGACCGGCCGGTGGCGTACGGCCCGGTCCAAGGCCGAGGCCGCACGCCGCCGCCCCCCGGCAGCGTACGAGCCGTGCTCCCCCACCGCACCCCCGCGCCCGCTCAGGAACGACCGGCACACCGGCGGCTGCGCGCACCGCGCGGTCAGACGGCCGCGGACGGCTTCGCGCCGATGCCGGCGAAGTCGCCGATGGCATCGAGGACGCGCTCCGGCTGCTCGATGTGCGGGAAGTGCCCGGCGCCCGGGACAGGGAGGAAGCGGCCCTCGGGGAAGGCGGCGGCATAGCCGCGACCGTACGTCAGGGGCGCGATGCCGTCCTCCTCGCCCCAGACGACCAGCACGGGCACGCTCACCCGGTGCAGGCGCCCGCGCAGCTTCGGGTCGTGCGTGAAGGCTTCCCCCGCGTACGTCGCCAGAGCCTGCTGGTTGGCGGCCATCTGGGCCCGCTGCTCGGCGCTGAAGGAGCGGAAGTCCGGACGGAGGGCCGGGTTGGCGAAGGACAGCTTGCTCAGCTCGTCCGGCGCGAGGACGCGCGCGTCGACCACCTCGTTCTCCTTCCTCACGGCATGGATGCCGACCGCGTTGAGCAGGACGAGGGAGCCGATACGGCCCTTGGTGTCGCGCAGGGCCATCTCGGCGGCGATCCAGCCGCCGATCGAATTGCCCATCACCGCGACCTCGCGCAGGCCGAGGGTGTCGAGCAGATCCAGGTAGACCTCGGCGAGATCGGCGATCGTGTCGGCCCACCGGGGCCGGGGCGTCCCGTCGAACCCGGGGTGGGTCGGAGCGATCGCGTACGCGTGCTCCGACAGCGCGGTCGCGAGGCCGGTCATCGTGCGCGGGCCTGCGCCGCCGTGCAGCAGCAGCGCACAGGTGCCCTCGGAGTCGGTGCCGTACTCGTTGATCGTCAGGGACAGGCCGTGGGCCAGGTCGATGGTCCGGGTGGAGCTGGTGGAGGCGGAGGTGGTCATGGTGTGCACCCTTTCGCGAGAGCTGACTCTCATAAACATAGAGTGGTCGCATCCTTCATGCAAGTCCACTCTCACGAAGAGGGGCTACTCGCTCGTCATCTCGCGAATCCGGCACACCGAAGGCTCCGGAACCCTCGGAAACGCCGCGGGGGGGTAGCCGGAACGACCGCGTACGGCGTTCCGGCCACCGCCACGCACCGGCGATGTCGAGCGGATCTACGGTGCCCCCACTCAGCCCTCCGCGTCGGTGTCGACCGCGGGGAGATCCTTGAGCTGGTCCTTGCTGTAGTTGACGCGGATCGTCGCCCCCGCCCGCTCCACATCGGCGATCGGGACGGCCACGGTCTTCCTGCCCCACAGGTGCCCCTCGCCGAGCAGTACGTGGGTGACCGTGTGGTCGCCGTCGTCGACGACGAGACCGTGTACGCGCCCGGCCTCCCCGTCGCTCGCCCGTACGGGGTCGCCACGGCGGATCTGCACCTCGCCGGCCGGCACCCGCTCCCGCGCCGTCGGAACACCGGCTTCGCCCAGTGTGAGCGGCAGCGGGTTCATGCCGCCGGCCAGGGCGATGCCGGGACCGAAGTAGGGCCACCTCATGGTCTCGGCCGGGTCGTACCCCAGATCGTTGGCGCCGCCGGGCAGGAAGAGATCCTCCTCGGCACTCTCCAGTGCCTCGAACTCGTCGCGCCCGCAGGAGAGTTCGATACCGTCGGCTTCGCTGTCCAGCAGGGAGACGGGCACCAGCCGCTCCTCGCCCCCGCCCGGGGCGACCACCAGATGCGTCACGCACCGCGCGATCGGATCGATGACGACACGCTTGACGCTTCCGCACTTCCCGTCCGCGCACCGCACTTCCGAGCCGATCGTGTACCGCACTGCCTCGCCCATGACGCCTCCTCACCGCGTGCGCGTGCCTCACGCCCGCCTGCCTGCCGTGTGCCCGAGATCGCCGTGCGGAAGCCTGTTGTCCTTCGCGCTGTGGTGGCTGCCGCCCCTGCCGTACGGCCTGTTCAGGGCAGCCTGGCCCGCCCGGTGCGCCACGGACGCGTGTCGCGCCGCCGGGGGCGTGTGGCCACCGTGTCCGGCGGACGGTCAACCGGACAGGGCCAGCGTGTCGGCCCACCCGACCTCGGCCGCCATGTTGCGCTCCATCATCCGCAGGGCGGCGTCGGCGAGATCCCAGTGGATGTGCGCGACGGCGTCGCGGGCCACCGCCACGTCGAGATGGCGGATGTGCGCGTCCAGTGCCGAATACAGCACACACTGCTCGGTGACCTGGCCGCACAGGACGACCCGCTCGACGCCGAGCTGTGTGAGCAGATAGGCGAGCGGTGTTTCGTAGAAGATCGAGTGCCGCGCCTTGACCACGAACAGCGAGCGATCGTCGGGACGCAGTGGTTCGACCAGGTCCGCGTGCGCGCCGGACAGCGCCTTGTCCAGGATCTCGCCGTGGTGCGAACGCCACTCTCCGAAGTTGTCGTTCACGTACACCACCGGAATGTCCTCGGCCCTTGCGCGTTCGATCAGCCGGACCACGCCGGGCACCGCCTCACGGGCCGACGGCAGCAGAAGCCCGGCATCCGCGTGATCGTAGGTGTTGATCATGTCGATCACGATGAGTGCCGTTTTCCTCATGCCTCCATGGTGCAGGCCACGGGAGCCGACGGGCGTACGGCGGCACGCGTCCGCCGGCGAGGCCGTGATTTGACGCACGGGCGAGGCCGCGGCTTGAATTCGAACACTTCACCGGAGGAAGCCACGAGAGGAGAGCGGCGATGTACCGCACCGTCCTGCTCGTGCGCCGGCGCGTCGTCGACTACGTACGGGTGACGGCCGACAGGTGTTGACGCTCCGCGTCCGCTCCCGTCCCGTCCGTCCCGTCGTGTCCTGCCCTGTCCTGTGCCCGACGGCCCCTCCCCGCTCCGGAGAAACATCGTCATGGCTCTCGCCACCCTGCTGAGCCGGCGCGACGCGCTGTCCGCCGCCCGCACCGCAGTGCCGGCCCCCGCCGCACCCGAAGCACCGCCCGTGAACCGGGTCCCGCTCGTCCTCTCCCTCGTTCTGCTCGCCGGACTGTCCGTCTGGGTGTTCGCCGCCCACGGCGCGCTCGACGGCACGCTGCTGCTGCTCGGCGGCGGGCTCGGCCTCACCCTCTTCCACTCGCGCTTCGGTTTCACCGGGGCGTGGCGGCAACTCGTCGGTGTCGGCAACGGGACCGGGCTGCGCGCGCACGCCCTGCTGCTCGGTACGACCGCGACGCTCTTCGCGCTCGTCATCGGGACCGGGACGGGCCTGTTCGGCGCCCGTCCCGCCCCCACCGCGGGCCCGCTCGGAGTCTCCCTGGTGCTCGGCGCCTTCCTCTTCGGCGTCGGTATGCAGATCGGCGGCGCCTGCGCGTCGGGCACGCTCTTCGCCGTCGGGTCGGGGCAGACGTCCATCGTCACCACCCTCGTCGGCTTCATCATCGGCTCGACGCTCTACACCTGGCAGTACTCGCTGGTGGACCACCTGCCCTCGTTCCCGCCGTTCCTCCTCTCCGACCACGTCGGATGGGCCGGATCGTGGGCGATCACCCTCGCCGCGCTCGCCCTGATGGTGCTCGCCTCGCTCGCGGTGCAGCGGCGCCGCAACCCGCCGCCGGTCGGGGCGGTCCCGACCGCCCGCGGCGCTCTGCGGGCCCTGCGCGGCGCGTGGCCGCTGTGGACGGGAGCCGTCGTGCTCTCCGTGCTGGGCGCGGGCGTCCTGCTGGTGTCCGGCGGCGCGTGGGGAGTGACCAGCGCGTTCGGCCTCTGGGGTGCCAAGGTGGTCCAGGCGCTCGGCGGGCACCCGCAGGGCTGGTCGTTCTGGCGCCAGCCCGGCCAGGCGGCCACACTGTCCGGTCCCGTCCTGACCGACAAGAACAGCCTCACCGACATCGGCATCATGGTCGGGGCGGCCGTGGCTGCCGCGGCGGGCGGCGCCTGGACGCTGCACCGGCGGGTCCCGTGGCGCACCGCCCTCGCCGGTCTCGTCGGGGGCGTCCTGCTCGGCATCGGAGCCCGGCTCGCGTCGGGCTGCAACATCGGCGCCTACCTGGCGGGCATCGCGTCCGGCAGCGCCTCCGGCTGGGTCTGGGGCGCGGCGGCCCTCGCCGGCACCTGGGTCGGACTGCGGCTGCGCCCGCTGTTCGGCCTGACGAACCCGAAGGCGACGGACAGCATCTGCTGACCGGCGGCGCACCCGTGCGGGCCGCCGGACCGCGCGTCCGGGCCCGTCCGCGTCAGGGCCCGTTGCCGCGAGGCCAGGGCAGGGGACTCGGCGCAGGGGCCTGACCAGCACCGCAGCGTACGGACGTGGCAGGGGCCCCCGACCGTGGCTGTGGCCGGAGGACCGCCACGACACACGGCCATGCCCGCATCCGCGTCGTTCAGTGCCGTTCTGTGCCGTTCAGTTGTCGCGGTACCGGGAGGCCAGTTCGGGGCTCTGGCCGTTGAAGGCCGCCAGGTCGGCCTGGAAGACGGCGTCGAGGAGCCCGCCGTCCTCGACACCGGGGGCGCAGACGACCTCCCCGAGATCGAGGCCGCGCAGTCCCGCGCTGACGACGTCTTCCGCGCTCATACGCGGTACGGCGCTCAAGTCCAGGCCCTGGCGGCTGTGGAACTCGGTGGCGACGACTCCGGGACACAGGACCTGCACCCGGACGCCGGTGTCCGCGAGTTCCGCGCCGAGCGTCTGGGACATGGCGACGAGGTGGGCGAGAGTCCCGGCGTAGACGGCGCGGCGCGGCATGACGGACGGGCCGGCGGGTCCGCTGAAGGCGATCATCCCGGCGACGTTGACGATCGTTCCCTCGCCGCGCTCCCGCATGCCTCCGACAGCGGCCCGCATGAGCATGGTGGGGGCGACGACCTTCACGTGGACGAGTTCGCGCGCCTTGTCGGCGGGCAGGTCGGCCAGGGGCATGTAGTGCGCGACACCCGCGTTGTTGACCAGCATGGTCAGCGGTTCGGTGGCGCAGAGCCCGGCGACGGTGTCGACGCCCGCGTCGGTGGACAGGTCCGCGGCCACCGTGCGTACGGTCACCTCGGGGTGGTCCGCGGCGAACCGCTCCAGTCGCTCCGCGCGCCGGCCGACGACGATCAGGTCGTGGCCGTCGGACGCGAGGCGCTCCGCGAACGCCTTGCCGATTCCGGAGGTGGCACCGGTGACGAGGGCGAGCTTGCTCATGGGGTCCTGCCTTTCGAGGGGGTGCTCCGATCATTCGTCGGACCGGAGGGCCCAGGGGCTCTGGGCACGGCTGTCGTGGTGGAGACGTCTCGACGGCTCAAGGCACTCGGGCACCTGGACCAGCGCGACGGCTCGCGTACGCCGCACGGGGGTCCGCCTCGCGATGGAGGTGACGGCCCTCACGTGCGGCTTGATGTCATGGTGGGAAAGCGCCCTTCGCTTGAGGGGCCGGGGCGGCCCGCACCTCCACAGTGGGCCCACAACACCACATCAGGTAGGAGACCCGCTTTCCTGGGACCGCCAGTACCAGGAAAGGGTCGCGCTCGCTTGCGACAATCGGCGTATGTCCACGGAACTCGGCAAGGTCCTGCGCGCCTGGCGCGACCGCGTCGGCCCCGAAACCGTCGGCCTGCCGTCGGGAGGCCGCCGACGCGCCGCGGGCCTGCGCCGCGAGGAGCTGTCCCAGCTGGCCGGGATCTCCGCCGACTACCTCGTCCGCCTCGAACAGGGGCGCGCCGCCAACCCCTCGTCCCAGGTCGTCGAGGCTCTCGCACGCGCTCTGCGACTCACCGAGGACGAGCGCGGGCACCTCTTCCGACTCGCGGGTCTCGCGCTGCCCGGCGCGGGCACCATCCCCCGCCACCTCACACCCGGTGTGCACCGCATCCTCGACCGCCTCGCCACCACGCCCGTCGCCGTCTACGACGCCGCCTGGACGCAGCTGCTCGCCAACCCCCTGTACACCGCGCTCATGGGGGAATGGCACGGCAGGGACCTCAACGCCGCCTGGCGCGCCTTCGCCAATCCCCACACGCGCGTACGCCACACCCCCGAGTCCAACGGCGCACTCCAGACCCTGCTCGCCGCCGACCTGCGACGCACCGCAAGCCACTATCCCAACGACCCCGCCCTCCAGTCGCTCCTCGGCCGACTCAGGTCGCACAGCGCGAGGTTCGCCGAACTGTGGGACACGGGCGCGGTCGCCGAGCACCAGGCCGCGCGCAAGACGATCGACCACCCCGACGTCGGCGCGCTCACCCTCGACTGCGACGTCCTCCAAGTGGCGGGCAACGATCTGCGCATCATGGTCTACACCGCTCAGACCGGCAGCGACGACGCGGACCGCCTCGCTCTCCTCTCCGTCATCGGCACGCAGGCCCTGACCGAGTGAGGTCCCCTGCGGCACCGCCCGATCCGGGGCACGGTCCGCCCCGCGCCGGGCGTGCGTCCGGTGGGCGCGAGCTGTTCGCCGTGCGCGCAAAGCCTGTCCGGGGGCCCGCGGGCGGCCGTAGTGTCCCGGCATGACGTCACCGGTGGTTTCCGTGCAGGCCCAGCCGCGGGACGCGGCTTCCTGGAGTGCTCTGGCGCGGCGTGTGGAGGCGGGCGGGTACGAGGCCCTGCTCACGCCCGACCACCCGGGCACCAGCGCCTCCCCCTTCGTCGCGCTGGCCGCTGCGGCGGCGGTCACCGAGCACATCGGCCTCGGTCCGTACGTCTCCCACGCGGGCATTCGTGAGCCGCTGCTGCTCGCGTCGGACGTCGCGACCCTGGACCTGGTCTCCCACGGCCGCGCCCGGCTGGCGCTGGGCGCGGGACACACTCCGGCCGAGTGGGACATGCTGGGCTCGGAACGCCCCGACGTCGCGGGTCGGGTCCGGCGTTTCCAGGCCGTGGCCGAGGCCTGCCTCGCACTGCTGGCGGGCGAGACGGTCACCGTCGACGGCCCCGAGGTGCGCACCCGCGAGGCCCGGCTCACCCGTCCGCGGCCGGTCCAGCCGCACGTGCCCTTCACCTTCGGAGGCGGCAACACCGGCCTGCTGCGCTGGGCCGGGGCGCACGCGGACGTCGTGGGGCTCAGCGGTCTCGGCCGCACCCTGCCCGACGGGCACCTGCACGAAGTGCGCTGGAGCGGTGCGGACATCGACCGCCAGATCGGCCTTGTCGAGCAGGGCGCCGCGGGCCGCGCCGACGCCCCGGCCCGCGAAGCACTCGTCCAGATGGTGGAGGTCACCGACGACGCCGAGGGCGTGGCACACGAGATCGCCGGCCGGCTCCACTGCGACGCGGCCGATGTGCTCGCCTGCCCCTATGCCTGGATCGGCACGGTGGCGGAGATCAGGGCCGCGACGGCCGAGCACGAGCGGCGCTGGGGCATCACGCGCTACGTCGTCCGCGAGGCGCACGTGGACGCGGTCGACCAGGTGGGCGCCCACCTGCCGGCGGCCGCCCGGTGAGAACGCGCCACCGCACTCCGGGGCTTCGGCTCGTCAGCCGGCGGTGCGGGACTCGGGGGCGTGCCGGTTGGCGGGGACGGGGAGGCCCAGGTTTCCGCGCAAGGTCTCGGCCTCGTACGCGGTGCGGAACAGGCCGCGCTTCTGCAGGACGGGGACCACGCCCTCCACGAAGAGGCTGATGTCGTCGTCTGTGCGGAAGGCGAGGTTGATGCCGTCGAAAGTACCGGCATTGAACCACCGCTCGATGGTGTCCGCCACGGTCTCCGGCGCGCCGACGAACGGTGAGCGGCGGAACTGGTTGACCGAATCCGCCACTTGGCGCAGGGTCAGGTTCTCCTCTCGGGCCCGTTCGACGATCCTGCCGGCTCCCGTCCTGCCGCCCTTCTCCGCGAGGTGGGCCACGTCCGGGAACGGCGCGTCCAGATCGTGCACGCTGAAGTCGTAGGCCCCGAAGGAGCGTCCGAGGAGCGCGAGGTTGCGGTCGAAGTCGTCGTCCTCTTCGAAGATCTCCCGCTCGCGCCGCCTCGCGTCCTCGTCCGTGGCGGCGACGACCGGGCTGCCGTGGATGAATATCTTGATGTGGTCGGGGTCGCGCCCATGGGCCGCGGTGCGCTTCTTGAGGTCGGAGTAGTACGCCTGGGCCTGTTCCAGGGGCCCACCGGGCGCGTAGACGCCCTCGGCCACCCGCGCGGCGAGGTCGCGGCCCTCCTCGGAGACCCCTGCCTGGAAGATCACCGGCTGGCCCTGCGGGGAGCGCGAGATGTTCAGTGGACCGGCGACCTTGAAGTGCTCCCCGGTGTGGTTGAGTTCGTGCAGCTTGCCCGGGTCGAGGAAGCGGTTGTGCTCCACGTCGGCCGGGAAGGCGTCGTCCTCGTAGGAGTCCCACAGGCCGCGCGCCACCTCGACGAACTCCAGCGCGCGTCCGTAGCGGGTGGTGTAGTCGAGGTGTTCGTCGAGTCCGAAGTTCTTGGAGGTGCCGGTGTCGAAACTGGTCACGACGTTCCAGCCGGCCCGGCCGCCGCTGATGTGGTCGAGCGAGGCGAGGCGACGGGCCAGGTTGAACGGCGAGTTGTAGGTGGAACTCGCCGTGCCGACCAGGCCGATGTGTGTGGTGTGCGTGGCGACGGCGGACAGCAGTGTGAGCGGCTCCAGGCGGTTGAGGTAGTGGGCCGGATAGGTGTGGTTGATGAACTGGCTGTCGACGATGAAGAGAGCGTCGAAGAGGGCGTGCTCGGCCGCCTGGGCCAGCCGGATGTAGTAGTTGATGTCGATACTGGCGTTCTTGGCGACGCGCGGGTCCTTCCACAGCCCGTGCTGGCCGGGGCCTCCGACGCCGTACGGATGCAGCGCGAGATGGATCTTCCGTGTCATGGGTCTTCCTGTCTGTGAGGGCTCACACGTGCGGGAGGCGTCGAGCGTGGGGCGTCCCGTGCCCGGTGGTGCCCGCGCCGAGTCCCGCCGGCACCGGACCCGCTCTCGTACGGCATCCCGACGCGCTCAACGCGTCGTGGCGTGGCATGGCCTGCCGTGCTGAGCCGCGTCGTGCCGTGGTGAGGATCAGCACGCCGGGGGACGGAAAAGCCCGAGGGGGGAGCAAAGGCGCGGCGGGGCACCGCACTTGCGCGGCGCGGCGGGGTGAGGCGAGGGGTCGGCCGGGGCTCTTCCGGGGGCTGTCGGCGGACCGGGGCGTCAGCCGCCCGCGGGCCGTGGACGGCAGGGGGTCAGCGACAGAGGGCGCTGGCGGTACGCCGCAGGTCCACGTACCGGCACACCACACCGCGGAGCGTCGTAGGCATGTCGCTCATCCTGACGGCAGCTCTCCCGGGCTGTCAATGGACACCATTTGGTGTCTCATCAGCCGGTCCGCCCCGACGCCCACGACGCGCGGCGCACGTCGCGGGACTCGGCGCGCCCGCGTCCAGAGGGTGTCAGCGCCGCGCGGACCTGCCGCCGCCCGAGGCGGCCTGAAAAGCACGCCCGTAAGGCGCCGTCTCACGCCGTACCGGTACGGCTCACTCCTCGCGTTCCTGGGACTCGCGCTCCTGGGACCTCGCCATGAGGATCTCCGTCTTCTCCTGGCTGCCGTTGGTGTGCCGGTCGCGGACATGGGCCCGCAGTTCGGAGACCGCCGCGCCCCGATCGCCCTCGGTGACGGGTTCGTTGTGGCCGCACCCGACGGCCGGACACAGGAGGTAGCGCATGGTGCCTCGATCATTCGCTCGGTGGGTGGTGTGCCGGAATGCTTCCCGTCCGGGCGGGCGGCGAACCGGACGGCCGGGGTCCCGCGTCGGCAAGGCGCGGTCGCGGCAGCTCAGGGGTGCATGACGATCTTTCCCACGTGCTGCCTGCGGGCGAGTTCCTCCTGTGCCCGCGCGGCCTGGTCCAGGGGGAACGTCGCGGCGACGACGGGCCGGACCCCGGCCCGGCGCGCCAGGTCCATGAGGAGGCCGAAGTGGGTGGGCGTGTGCATCGCAGAGCCGATCACCTGTGCGTTGTGCAGGTAGAGACGGCGTACGTCGAAGGCCACACCGTACCCGCCGAGGGCGCCGGCGACGACCCACCGGCCGCCTTCGCGCAGCCATGACACTCCCTCACTCATCAGGTCCCCGGCGACGACGTCGAGCGCGACGTCGATGCCCTCAGGCGCGCCGGCCCGGACCTGCTCGGCGAGGTCCCGCGCACGGTCGGCGACCGTGTGCGCGCCCGCCTCGCGTACCGCGTCGGCCTTGGACGCGCTGCTGATGGCGAGCACCTTCGCGCCGCGCGCCCTGGCGAGCTGCACGAGCGCGAGGCCGACACCGCCGGACGCCCCCGAGACCAGGGCGGTCTCCCCCTCGCGCAGCCGGGCGCGCTCGATCATGCCGAGCGCCGTGCCGTAGGCGGTCGGCAGCGTCGCGAGCTGGTCGTCCGTGAGCGGGGACGCCGTCACATCGTGCACCTGCCCGGCCGGGGCGGTCACGTACTCGGCGTAGCCGCCGTCGCGTTCGCTCCCCATCAGGCCCACCGGATTCGCGTCCGGCCCCTCGGTGTCGTAGATCGCCGGATCGACGACCACCCGGCGGCCGACGAGCCCCTCGTCCACGCCGGCGCCGGCCACGGCGACCCGGCCGGCCACGTCGGCGCCCTGGATGCGCGGGAAGCCGATCGGGCCCCGCCAGCCCGAGAGCGCCTCCGGGTCTCCCGGCCGGCCGTAGGCACCCTCCCGGGTCCACAGGTCGGTGTTGTTGAGCGCGACGGCACCCACCCGGACCAGCACCTCTCCCGCCCGTGGGGCCGGCACGGGCACCTCCACGCATTCGAGGACCTCCGGCCCTCCGTGCCTGCCCATCCGTACCGCGCGCATGGTCTCGGGCACGTCCATGACGTCCACTCCCTCCAGGTATACTGATCTGTGAACCTCGTTGAGTACGGTACACCGACCGATCGGTAAAGGGACGCCCATGAAGGTCGCGCGCGACGCACAGCCCATGACACCGGCGGGCCGCCGCATCGTGGCGGCCGCCGAGGAGCTCTTCTACGACCGGGGCATCACCGCGGTCGGCGTGGATCTGATCTCCGAGCGTGCGGGCGTGACCAAGCGGACCCTGTACAACCAGTTCGGTTCCAAGGACCGCCTGGTGGCGGCCTACCTCGGCGAGCGTGACCAGCGCTGGCGGTCCGTCGTCCGCGCCGCCGTGGACGCCTGCGACGACGCCGTCGCGGCCGTCACCGCGCCCTTCGACGCGCTGCGGACCTGGAGCGCGGACAACCGTCGCGGATGCGCGTTCATCAACGCCCTCGCGGAACTCCCGGACCCGTCCCATCCCGCGTACCGCGTCGCCACGGAGCAGAAGCTCTGGCTGCTGAACCTGTTCGAGGCGCTCGCCGTCGCGGCGGGCTGCACGGGCCCCGCCACCCTCGCCGGCCGGCTCCTCGTGCTGCACGAGGGCGCTCTCGCCACCCAGCCGCTCGCGCTCGACACCCTCGCGGACAGCATGGAGCTGGCGCGAGCCCTGGTCCGGGGCGCCGTCCGTCCGTAGACGCGACGCCCCGCCCGTAGAGGACCGTAGAGGACCCCGGCGGGGCGTCCGCTCAGTCCCCCTGCGGGATGACACCCCTTCCGAGCTGCCACATCTCGTAGTTCCCGCATTCCGCGGTGATCTCGGCGGTTGCCTGAGCCGCGGTGCAGAAGTCGTCGACCACCGGCGAGGCGCGCGATGCCGCCACCGCGAGGCACACCTGGTCGGGCGCCAGTTCCGGGACGGGCACATAGCTGACGTTCGGATGCGAGTAGAACACGGTCGCGGAACGGGCCAGGAACGAGATGCCCCGGCCGGCGGCGACATGCTCCAGCGTCTCGTCCACCCCGCGCACCAGATACCCGGCGTTGGGGTGCGGGCGCCTGGTGGGCTGCGTGCTCGTGTCGGCGTCCCAGACGAGCGGCTCGCCGGCCAGGTCGGCCTCGGTGATCCGCTCCTTGCCTGCCAGCCGGTGGCCGACGGGCAGTACCGCCACCCGCGGCTCGGTGTACAGCGGGGTGACGCGCAGGCCCGCCTCGTCGATGGGCAGCCGTACAAAACCGACGTCGATGCGGCCGTCGAGCAGCATCGGGGCCTGGTCGTCCCCTTCGATTCGCTGCACGTCCACGATCACGTCCGGGTGCCGGGTGGCGAACAGCTCCACCGCCGCGGTGACCGCGATGCCCGCCCGGAAGCCGACCATGAGCCGCCGGCTGCCACGGGCGGCCGCGCCCCCCCGGCGACGGACCGCCCGCGCGGAGGCGAGCAGCAGGCCGGCGTCGGCCAGCAGCTGCCGGCCCGCTTCGGTCAGTGCCACGCCGTGGCTGTCCCTGGTCAGCAGCGGGGTGCCGAGGTCTTGTTCCAGCGCGCGGATCTGCCGGCTGAGCACCGGCTGCGCGATGTGCAGCTCCTCGGCGGCACGGCCGAAATGCAGGGTGTCGGCGACGGCGACGAAATAACGCAATTTGCGCAGGTCCAGATCCATGGAGCCCCCTGTGCGGCGATGCCTTCAGGGTATCACCGGGGCTGAAAGAGGTCTTGGACAGCCAACTCGCAGCAATGCCATCGTGAATGAGCACCCGATGGGCCGGAGCGAATGCGGCACAAGGCTTCGCCCTCGGGATGTGCTGGCGAAACACACGCCCAGAGCGGGCACGCCAGGAATCGCGTGCCACCCCTCGCGTCATTCGGCGGCGTCGACGGTACAACCGTCCACGACGGCAAACCCGTCCACGACGGCAAACCCGTCCGCGACGGCAAACCCGTCGGCGGCGGTACAGCCGTCGGCGGCGGTACAACCGTCGGCGGCGAAGGGGTGGGCACGGCGTTCTCTTCAGCTCCAGAAAGAGGCACACCCATGAGCAGCGTCAGCATCATCGGCCTGGGGAACATGGCCGCCGCCCTGGCGGGCCGGGCGCTCGCCGGCGGCAACGCCGTCGAGATCATCGGCCGCGACCGGGCCAAGGCCGAGAAACTGGCCGCCACGCTCGGCGGCGCCACGGTCGGCGCGGCACCGTCCGGGGACATCGTCATCCTCGCGGTGCCGTACGCCGGCGCGGCGGCGGTGGTCAGCGCGTACGGGGACGCGCTGCGCGGCAAGGTCATCATCGACGTGACCAACCCCGTCTCCCCCGATCTCCAGGGCCTCGTCACCCCCGACGGCAGTTCCGCCGCGCGGGAGATCGCCGAGGCCGCCCCCGCGGACGCGCGGGTCGTCAAGGCGTTCAACACGGTCTTCGGCCATGTCCTCGCCCAGGGCGGTCCGTTGGACGTGCTCTTCGCCGGCGACGACGTACGGGCCAAGGCGAGCGTGTCGGCGTTCATCGAGAGCCTCGGGCTGCGCCCGCTGGACGTCGGCGGCCTGGAGATGGCGCGGTGGCTGGAGGGGACGGGCCTGCTGATGCTGGGCCTGGCCCGCCACGGTGTGGGGAACTTCGACTTCTCCCTCGACGTCGGCGTCCTCGGCTGAGCACAGCCGAGCCACGCCCTCTCGCGCCGCATGACCGGAGGGAGGGAGCGCCTGAAGCCGGCCGAGGACGGCCGGCGGGCAATCCCCGCTCTGTTCGTCCGCGCCGCGAGAAGAACAACCCCCCCCCTACTTTCCGAAGGAGCAGCAGCATGCGCGTTTTCGTCACTGGCGGGACCGGCCACTCCGGTTCGTACATCATCCCCGAGCTCATCGCCGCCGGGCACGAGGTCACCGGCCTGGCCCGGTCGGACACGGCCGCGGCCGCGCTGTCCGCGCTCGGGGCGAAGGTACGTCGCGGCGGCCTTGAGGATCTCGACGGGCTCAAGGAGGCGGCGGCGGACTCCGACGGCGTCATCCACGTCGCGCACCGGCAGGACCTGCTTCCCTCCGGCGGGATGGACGCCGTGGCCGCCGCAGAACTCCCGATCATGCTCGCGTACGGAGAGGCACTGACGGGAACCGGAAAGCCGCTGGTCGCGGCCGGGAGCATAGGCTCGCCGGGGAACCTGGGCCGTCCGGCCACCGAGGAGGACCCGGCCCTTCCCGTCGGTGACGAGCACAGGGGCACCCTGCGGGTCCGCAACGTCGTGGAAACCGCGGTGATCGGCCTCGCCGACCGGGGAGTGCGGTCCTCGGTCGTGCGGATGGCCAACATCGCGCACAGCACGACCGATCGCGCCGGCTTCCTCGTGCAGCTGATCGCGCTCGCGAAGGCGAAGGGCTTCGCCGGCTACCCCGGGGACGGCGCGAACCTGTGGAACGCCGTGCACGTCCGCGATGTCGCCTCCCTGTTCCGCCTGGCGCTGGAGAAGGGGCCGGCCGGCGCGTACTGGCACGCCGTGGCGGACGGGGCGGTCCCGCTCCGCGAGATCGCCGAGGCCATCGGCAGCCGTCTGGGCCTGCCCGCCGTGAGCATTCCCGTTGACGCATTGATGCTGCCGGGATACTTCGGCTTCCTCGCCAACATAGTCACGCAGACCTACCCGGCGTCGAACCTCATCACCCGCCGGACTCTCGGCTGGGAACCCGCTCAGCCCGGCCTGCTCGCCGATGTGGACAACGGCCATTATTTTCCCGCCCATTGACGGCGAAAAGTGGAGAGCGCCGGACCCGGCGAACGACAGACGGGCCCGGCGGATAGAAAAGTTACGGCTCTTTTGGAGGGGCGCCGAGAATATGACCACTGTGGGATTCATCGGAAGCGGATACATCGGCGGGACCATGGCGCGGCTCGCCGTGGAGGCCGGGCACCGGGTCGTGCTCAGCAATTCGCGCGGTCCGGAAACGCTCGCGGACGCGGCCGCGGAACTGGGGCCGCGGGCGTCCGCGGCGACGAGCCGGGAGGCCGCGGCGGCCGGTGACCTCGTCGTGGTCTCGGTGCCGGTCAAGGCCTTCGCCGCCGTGCCCGCCGCGCCACTGGCCGGAAAGACGGTCATCGACACGTGCAACTACGGCCCCGAGCGCGACGGGCACATCCCCGAGCTCGACAGCAACTCGCTCACTTCGAGCGAGCTGCTGCGGCGGTACGTCCCGGACGCCGCGATCGTGAAGGCGTTCAACAACATCTTCTTCAAGCACCTGCTGTCACTGGCCCGCCCGGCGGGCGCGGCCGACCGCTCCTGCCTGCCGATCGCGGGTGACTCCGCGCCGGCGAAAGCGGCGGTGACCGCGTTCATCGCATCCCTCGGGTACAGCGTGGTGGACGCGGGAACGCTGGCCGACGGCTGGCGGCAGGCGACGGGCACGCCGGTGTGGGGTACCCCGTACGGGCCGTCCTCGGACGAGAAGGGCCGGCCGGCCGGCGCCGACACCGTCCGAGCGGCGCTGGCCGCCGCGACGCGCTAAGCACGCGGCCGGCAGGGCGCGCGGCAGGCAGGGTCGGCCCCGTCTCCTTGCCGCGTCCGGCGAGCGCCGAGGGGCCCGGGGCGCCCGCGTGCTCTGGTCCGGCGTCTCCAGGGATCTCCCGAAGAGCGCCGGACACCAGGTCAGCGCGTACGTCCCCGTGGTTTCAGGGGCACGTTCGGGATGGCGGGGGCAGCGAGGCGTTCACCGTCGTAGCCGTGGACCTGGCCGAACCGGGTCCCCGTCATCCAGTCCTCCCGCGCCCGCTCGATCTCCTCGGACGTCCTTGCCACGAAGTTCCACCACATCAGCAGCTTCTCCTCGAACGGTTCGCCGCCGAGCAGCATCACGGCTCCGTCCGTGGCGGCCCGCAGCGGGAGCTCGCGGCGGCCCGTGCCGAGGTAGAGCATCGAGCCCGGCAGGACCGGGACGCCGTCGACCTCCGTCTCGCCGGACATCGCGAGGACGCCGTACTCGAAGTCCGGGTCCAGAGGGACGCGGACGTTCGTGCCCTGCGTGAGAGTGAGGTCCGCCCCCATCAGCGGGCTGTAGACGGTGCCCGGGGACTCGGCGCCGTCGAGTGCGCCGAGGACGACCGTCGCGCTCAGGCCCGGGGCCGTGACGGACGGGAGGTCCGCGTGGTGCTGGAAGTGGGGCTCGACGTGGCGGTGCGCGTCCGGGAGCGCGACCCAGAGCTGGGCGCCGTGCAGCAGCCGGGCGTGGGGGCGGGGGCTCTCCTCCGAGTGGGAGATCGCCCGGCCCGACGTCATGAGGCCGAGTTCGCGGGGGCGGATCGTCTGGAGGCTGCCGAGGCTGTCACGATGCAGCACCTCGCCCTCGTGCAGCCAGCTGACGGTCTGAAGGCCCAGGTGGGGGTGGGGCGGAACCTGCATCCCCGGCTCGTCCGCGATGTCGTCGGGGCCGTAGTGGTCGACGAAGGCCCAGGCGCCGATCATGCGGCGGCCCAGGTTGGGCAGGAGCCTGCGGACCTCCGTGGACTCACCGAGCCTGACCCGGCGCGGGCTGAGCAGCTCGCGCACCGGCGCGGCCCCCACTTCCTGCCTGCCGCCGCAGGTGGTGACGGTCGCACGGCGTTCCAGATTGCTCATGGACCACAACGTATTCCCGTCGCCCCGCGGGGCGCATCAGCGCCGCGGTAAATTCTGTGGAATATTCAACCAACTGCTCCGGTTGACGCTCTCGCCCATGACGAACGGCCCGTGAGGAGGCCCCGTGGAAGAGTCGACCTACTACGAGTACGGCACGCCGGCGGAGCGCTGGGACCGCGCGCTGATGTTCTTCGACGCCAAGGAGTACGTGACGGCCGCCCGCATCCTGCTGGGGCTGGTCGAAGAGCAGCCTGAGCAGGTCGCGACGCGGCTGCTGCTGGCGCGCGCCTACTACCACTCCGCGCGGCTGCGGAAGGCCGAGGCGGAGCTGCGGGCCGTCATCGAGCGGGACCCCGTCGAGGCGTACGCGCACCTCATGCTGGGCCGCACCCTGGAGCGTCAGGGGCAGGCCGAGGAGGCCGGGACGCATCTGCGGATCGCCGCGGCCTTCGCCGGTGAAGCGTTCGAAGAGACCACTCGGACCACTCCCCCGCGTCTTGACACCTCCGCCCGGTGATCAGCGAAGGGCCCTGAGGCGGCGCGCCGCGGGGCCCAGTCCCCTCCCCCTGGCCGGCAGGTCCGACCAGGGGTTCTTCTCCGCCTGCTCCAGGACGGAGCCGACGCTCCAGCGCTGCCCGTGCAGGGCCGGGTCGGAGAGCTGGTCCCAGCTGATGGGTGTCGCGACCGGTGCGCCGGGCTTCGCGCGCACCGAGTACGGCGCCACGGCGGTCTGCGCGTAGGCGTTGCGCTGGATGTCCAGGTAGAGCCGGCCGCCGCGCGCGTCCGTCCGCACCTCGGTGGTGAGGTGGTCCGGGTCGCGCGCCGCGAGCAGGTCCGCCGTCTCGCCCGCGAAGTCCCGTACCTCGTCGAAGCCGGCCCTCCGGTCCAGTGGCACGATCACGTGCAGGCCCCGCGAGCCCGTCGTCATCAGGGCCGCGGGCAGGCGCAGTTCCGCCAGCAGCTCGCCGAGCTGCCGGGCCGCGGACCTGACCGGCTCGAAGTCGTCGCCCGGCGGGTCGAGGTCGAAGACGAGCCGGTCCGGATGGTCGGGCCGGTCCGCGCGGGACTGCCAGCGGTGGAAGGCCACACACGCCTGGTCGGCCAGGTAGAGGAGGGTGGGTTCGCCGTCGCACACCGTGTGCGTCACGGTTCCGCCCTTCTTCGGCAGCTCGGCCCTGCGGACCCACTCCGGGTAGGAGGCCGGTGTGTTCTTCTGCATGAAGCGCGGCCCCGCCAGCCCGTCGGGGTGACGCTCCAGCATCAGCGGGCGGCCCTTCAACTCCGGCAGCATGTACGGCGCGAGGTCGTGGTAGTGGTCCACAAGGCCGGCCTTGGTCAGGGGCGGCCGCCGGTCGGGGAAGAGCACCTTGCCCGGCCGGTGCACCTCGATCGTCCTGCGCCCCGCCCGTACCGTACGGACGTCGTCACGCTTTTCTCCGCCGCTCACCGTCTCCTGCCCTCCCGGCACATCGTGGGTGTCTTGTGGCCGCCGTTCGGCGTCAGCCCCGCCAGGTCCACTCCGCGACTTCGGGGAGGTCCACCCCGTGTTCGCGAATCCACGCGTGGTGCCGGGTGCGCGCGTCGGTCATCGCCTGGCGCAGCCCCACGGACCGCACGCCGAGACCCGGCACCCGGTCGAGTACGTCCATCACCAGCCGGTAGCGGTCCAGGTCGTTCTTCACGACCATGTCGAAGGGCGTGGTGGTGGTGCCCTCCTCCTTGTACCCGCGGACATGCAGGTTCGCGTGGCCGAGGCGCCGGTAGGTGAGCCGGTGGATCAGCCACGGGTAGCCGTGGTAGGCGAAGATGACCGGCTTGTCGCGGGTGAACAGCGTGTCGTACTCGGACTCGGTCATGCCGTGCGGGTGTTCCTCGTTCGGCATGAGCCGCGCCATGTCGACCACGTTCACGACCCGCACGGCGAGCGCGGGCAGGTGCTCGCGCAGCAGGTCGGCGGCGGCCAGCGTCTCCTGGGTCGGTACGTCGCCCGCGCAGGCGAGGACGACGTCCGGCTCGCGGGTGCCGTCCTCGGTGCCCGCCCAGTCCCAGGTGCCCGCGCCCCTGGTGCAGTGTGCGATCGCCTCGTCCATGCTGAGCCAGTCGAACGTGGGCTGCTTGCCCGCCACGATCACGTTGACGTAGTCGCGGCTGCGCAGCGCGTGGTCGGCCACCGAGAGCAGGGTGTTGGTGTCCGGCGGCAGGTAGACCCGTACCGCCTCCGGGCTCTTGTTGAGCACGTGGTCCACGAAGCCCGGGTCCTGGTGCGAGAAGCCGTTGTGGTCCTGGCGCCACACATGGGAGGTGAGCAGGTAGTTGAGGGAGGCGATGGGGCGGCGCCAGGGCAGCCTGCGCGAGGTGCGCAGCCACTTGATGTGCTGGTTGACCATCGAGTCGACGATGTGCGCGAACGCCTCGTAGCTGGAGAACAGGCCGTGCCGGCCCGTCAGCAGATAGCCCTCGAGCCAGCCCTGGCAGAGGTGTTCCGAGAGCACCTCCATCACCCGGCCGCCCGGCGCCAGGTGTTCGTCGGTGGGCAGGGTGAGCGCCTGCCATGCCTTGCCGGTCGCCTCGTAGAGCGCTTCGAGCCGGTTGGACGCGGTCTCGTCGGCTCCCACGACGCGGAAGTCGCGGCGGCCCTCCGTCGCCGCCATCACGTCCTCCAGCAGCGAACCGAGCACCCGGGTGGGCTCGTGCAGGACGGTGCCCGGCTTGTCGACGGGCACGGCGTACTTCGTCAGCGGCGGCAGCGGCAGCTCGCGCAGCAGGAGCCCGCCGTTCGCGTACGGGGTGGCGCCGAGCCTGCGCGCCCCCTCCGGCACGAAGCTCAGCAGCTCCGGCACCGGCGCCCCGGTCGGGTCGAACAGCTCTTCCGGGCGGTACGAGCGCAGCCACGCCTCCAGTTGGCGCAGGTGGTCGGGGTTGGTGCGGACGCCGCTCAGCGGCACCTGGTGGGCGCGCCACGTACCCTCCACCGGGAGTCCGTCCACCTCGGCGGGGCCGGTCCAGCCCTTCGGGGTGCGCAGCACGATCACGGGCCAGCGGGGACGCCGCGTCTCGCCCTCGTCGCGGGCGGCGTGCTGGATCGCGCCGATGGCGTCCACGGCCCGGTCCAGGGCCTCGGCCATGGCCCGGTGCACGGCGATCGGCTGGTCGCCGGTGACATGGATCGGCTCGTGGCCGTAGCCGCGCAGCAGTTCGTCGAGTTCGTCGTCGGGCAGCCGGGCGAGGACCGTCGGGTTGGCGATCTTGTACCCGTTGAGGTGCAGTACGGGCAGCACGGCGCCGTCGTGGACCGGGTCGAGGAACTTGTTGGCGTGCCAGGACGCGGCGAGCGGCCCCGTCTCCGCCTCTCCGTCGCCGATGACGCACGCCACCAGCAGCTCCGGGTGGTCGAGGGCGGCGCCGTAGGCGTGGGCCAGCGAGTAGCCGAGCTCGCCGCCCTCGTGGATCGAACCGGGCGTCTCCGGTGCCACATGGCTCGGCACCCCGCCGGGGAAGGAGAACTGCTTGAACAGCCGGCCCATGCCTGCCGCGTCCCGTGAGACGTCCGGGTAGGTCTCCGAATAGGAGCCCTCGAGCCAGGAGTTGGCGAGGACGGCGGGTCCGCCGTGGCCGGGCCCCCAGACGGCGAGGGCGTCGATCCCGCGGTCCTTGATGATCCGGTTGAGGTGGGTGTACACGAGGTTGAGCCCCGGCGAGGTGCCCCAGTGCCCGAGCAGCCTCGGCTTGATGTGCTCGGGCGCGAGCGGTTCGAGGAGCAGGGGGTTGGCCATCAGGTAGATCTGGCCGACAGCGAGGTAGTTGGCGGCGCGCCAGTGCGCGTCGAGCGTCGCCAGATCGGCGTCGGTGAGCTGCCGCGCCGCGGTCTTGGCCTTGCGCATTCGGGTCTCCCTGCTCGTTTCCCGGTGGCTGCCGGTGCCGCGGGGCGCGCCCCGACGGCCGCCGGCGCGGGCGGTCAGTCGGTCGGGCCGTACCAGACGGTGGTGATGTTGCAGAACTCGCGGATGCCGTGGCCCGCCAGCTCGCGGCCGTACCCGGAGCGTTTGACACCGCCGAACGGGAAGGCGGGGTGCGAGGCCGTCATGCCGTTGAAGAACACACCGCCCGCCGCCAGGTCGCGGGTGAAGCGCTCCATGTCCCCCTCGTCGCGCGTCCACGCGTTGGAACTGAGTCCGAACGGTGTGTCGTTGGCGACCTCGACGGCCTCGTCGAGGTCCGCGACCCGGTAGAGCGTGGCGACCGGTCCGAAGGTCTCCTCCTGGTGGATGCGCATCGCGCCGGTGACGTCGGCGAGGACGGTCGGCTCGTAGAACCAGCCCGCTCCGCCGCCGGGCGGACGCCTGCCGCCGCACAGCACCCGCGCGCCGTGGCCGACGGCGTCGTCGACGAGTTCCTCCAGGTCGGCGCGGCCCTGCTCGCTGGAGAGCGGGCCGACGTCGGTGTCCTCGTCCATCGGGTCGCCCACGGTCAGCTCCCGCATCGCGGCCGTGAACAGGGCGGTGAACGCGTCGTACACGTCGGTGTGGACGATGAACCGCTTGGCCGCGATGCACGACTGCCCGGTGTTCTGGACGCGCGCGGTGACCGCGGTCTTCGCCGCCTTGGTGAGGTCGGCGGACGGCATCACCACGAACGGGTCGCTGCCGCCCAGCTCCAGCACGGTCTTCTTGATCTCGTCGCCCGCAGCGGCGGCCACGGCGCGCCCCGCCGGTTCGCTGCCGGTGAGGGTGGCGGCGACGACCCGCCGGTCGCGCACGACGTCCTCGACGGCGCCCGAGCGGATCAGCAGGGTCTGGAAGCAGCCCTCGGGGAAACCCGCCCGGCGGAAGAGCTCCTCCAGGTACAGGGCGGTCTGCGGCACGTTCGAGGCGTGCTTGAGCAGGCCGACGTTGCCCGCCATGAGCGCAGGGGCGGCGAACCGTACGACCTGCCAGAGCGGGAAGTTCCACGGCATCACGGCGAGCACCACGCCCAGCGGCCGGTACACGACGCGCGCGGCGGCGCCGCCCGAGTCCCGTACGTCGGCGTCGTCCGGGTGCTCGTCGGCGAGCAGGTCCTGCGCGTGGGCCGCGTACCAGCGCATGGACTTGGCGCACTTCAGGGCCTCGGCGCGGCCCTGCCCCACGGGTTTGCCCATCTCGGTGGCGATGGTGCGGCCGAGGCTCGGGGCGTCCTGCTCCAGCAGGTCGGCGGCGCGGTTCAGGAGCCGCGCGCGCTCCTGGAACGAGGTGGTGCGGTAGGTCCTGAACGTGGAGTCCGCCGCGGCGATCCTGCGCTCGACCTCCGCGGACCCCATCGGGTCGAACGTCTTGAGCGTCTCGCCCGTGGCGGGGTTGACCGTTGCGATCGGCATGGCCGATTCCTCCTGGAGTCGTTGGTCACGAGCCTGGTGTGCGCTTCGGGGCCGCGCAACACGGGTGCACCGCACGGACTCCGCCGCCCACCGGTGGAGCCGGCGAGCGGCGGAGCGGGGAGCTCACTGCCGAACCCTCCCGGGAGGGGTTGGGAGACGCGCCCTCGACGGACGGGTAACCAATCGGGAGGGTTCATGCACCGCATGCCCGGGGACCGGGCGGCGGCCCGCACCGGGTGCGGCCCGCGGGCGGTGCCGTGCCCCGGGCGACGCGCGCACGCCCCGGGCACCGCGCACGGGCGCCCCGTGTGCCCGGGTCAGCGGATGATCTTCTCCGTGAGCAGGCGTACGCCCGCGGCGATCGAGTCCGCGTCGATGCCCGCCGCCCGGCGCTGCTCCTCGCCGGTGGCCGAGCCGGGTACGGTCCGCACCGCCAGCCTGACCAGCCGCTTCGGCGCGGGCCTGCCGTCCGCGAAGGCCTCGGCGACGGCATCGCCCAGACCGCCTTCCGGGTGGTGGTCCTCGACGGTGACCAGGCAGTCGGTGTCCTCGGCCGCGGCCGCGAGGACGTTCTCGTCCACCGGCTTGACCGAGTACATGTCGATGACGCGTGCCGCGATGCCCTCTTCCGCGAGGGCGTCGGCGGCGGCCAGGCACTCGTGCACCGTGATGCCGGAACCGATGAGGGTGACCCGGTCCGCGTCGGACTGCCGCAGGACCTTGCTGCCGCCGACCGGGAACTCCTCGTCGGGGCCGTAGATGACCGGGGTCCCGCCACGCATCGTGCGCAGGTAGCGGATGCCCTCCAGCCCGTGCGTCGCCGCGACGAGGCGGGCTGCCTGGTTCGCGTCGCAGGGCTGGAGCACCGTGGACCCGTGCAGGGCGCGGAACATCGCGAGGTCCTCGACGCCCATCTGGGACGGCCCGTCCTCGCCGATCGAGACGCCCGCGTGCGAGCCGGCCATGGTGATCGAGGCCCGACTGACGGCCGCCATGCGCAGGAAGTCGTGGGCGCGGGTCAGGAAGGCGGCGAAGGACACCGCGTACGGGGCCCGTCCTACCGCCTGCATGCCGACGGCGGCGGCCACCATCTGCTGTTCCGCGATGTAGCACTCGAAGTAGCGCTGGGGGTGCTCCTTGGCGAAGTACTCCGCCCGGGTGGAGTCGCCGACCTCGCCGTCCAGCACGACGACGTCCTCGTACGCGTGGCCGAGCGCGGTGAGTGCCTCGCCGAACGCGTCCCGGGTGGGCACGGTCTCCCCGACCTCGTAGCGCGGGAGCGCCAGCGGCCGGTGGCGCGCCTCGCCGGTTTCGGCGGAGAGCGGCGGCCGGGCCACGGAGACGCGGATCGACCTCCTGCCGCCGAGTTCCTCGATCGCCTCGGCCGCGTCCTTGAGGGGCTTGCCGTGCATGCCCTCACGGTCCTCGACGGCGCGCACACCGCGCCCCTTGCGGGTGCTCGCGATGATCGCGGTGGGCTTCCCGCCGGTGGACCCGGCCTCCTCGAAGGCGCGCTCGACGGCGTCGATGTCATGGCCGTCGATCTCGACGGTGTGCCAGCCGAAGGCCCGCAGGCGCCTGCCGTACGCGTCGAGGTCGTGCTGGTGGCGGGTGGGGCCGCGCTGGCCGAGCCGGTTGACATCGATGATCAGTGTGAGGGCGTCGAGGTGCTGGTCGCCGGCGTGCTCGGCGGCCTCCCACACGGAGCCCTCCGCCATCTCGCTGTCGCCGCACAGCACCCAGACGCGGTGCGGTGTGTGATCGAGGCGCTGGCCCTCCAGCGCGATGCCCACGCCGACGGGCAGCCCCTGCCCGAGCGATCCGGTGGCGACGTCGACCCAGGGCAGCCGGGGCGTCGGGTGGCCCTCCAGCCTGCTGCCCAGGGTGCGGTAGGTCAGGAACTCGTCCTCGTCGATGGCGCCCGCCGCGAGGTACATCGAGTACAGCAGCGGCGACGCGTGCCCCTTGGAGAAGATCATCCGGTCGTTGCCCGGGTGGTCGGGGTGGTCGAAGTCGTAGTGCAGATGGTTGGCGAGCAGGACCGCCATCAGGTCGGCGGCCGACATCGAGGAGGTCGGGTGGCCCGAGCCCGCCCGGTCGGCGACCCGGACCGAGTCGACCCTCAACTGCTGCGCGAGCTCTGTCAGTTCACGGGTTTCCATGTCACTCCTTGGTGGGTCCTCCGGGGTGGTCCTGCGGACCCGGTCGCTGGTCGGGGGCGCGATACGGGGC
>NZ_JAIUKE010000027.1 GCF_020176795.1 Streptomyces sp. 8L | reverse complement strand
TGGGTTGATAGGCCGGAGATGGAAGCCAGGTGACTGGTGGAGTTGACCGGTACTAATAGGCCGAGGGCTTGTCCATATTGGGCCCTTTTCGGATATTCTTTTTCTATCCGGAAGGGAGCTCGCGTCCACTGTGTTGGTTCTGAAACCACGAACAGCTATTGCTGGTTGTTTGATTGTTTCATAGTGTTTCGGTGGTTATAGCGTGGGGGAAACGCCCGGTTACATTCCGAACCCGGAAGCTAAGCCTTACTGCGCCGATGGTACTGCAGGGGGGACCCTGTGGGAGAGTAGGACGCCGCCGAACAATTGTTGAGTATGTGGGAAGGGTCTGCACGGTGTGCAGGCCCTTTCCGCATATCCAGACCCATATATCCAGACCCATTGAACTGGTTCTGCGGCGGCCGCAGGTCGGGTATGCTTTTATCTGTCGCTGCGCCCCAATAGCTCAGTCGGCAGAGCGTCTCCATGGTAAGGAGAAGGTCTACGGTTCGATTCCGTATTGGGGCTCCGAATGAAGGAAGGCCCCCCCCGTCGGGGGGGGCCTTCCTTGTATGTGCGGGCATGCGCGGGTACGCGTCGCTACGTCCCGCCGATCAGCGGCTCACTTCGCGTCCAGCTCGGCCAGTGCCCCGCGGATCGAGTCCGCCAACGGCGTCGCCGGCCGGCCCAGCAGCCGCGACAGGTCGCCCGGCGTGCCCGCGAGCAGGCCACGGCTGATCGCCGCGTCCACATCCACCAGGACGTCCGCCAGCTCCTCCGGGAGGCCCGCGCCTGTGAGAACCGCCTTGTGCTCGGCGGGCGTCAGAGAACGGTGCACGATGCTCTGCCCCGACTGGCGTGACACCTCGCCGGCGAACTCGTCCAGCGTCCACGCCACGTCGCCGCTCAGCTCGTACGCCTTGCCGAGATGGCCGTCCTCGCGGAGCACGCGTGCCGCCGCCTCCGCGTAGTCCGTGCGCGGCGCCGTCGCGATGCGCGCACCCGGCGACGTACTGCTCACGACCGTGCCGCGCTCCAGGATGCCCGCGAGATCCGCTGTGAACGACGGGGCGTCCGTATACCAGTTGTTCCGCAGGAACGTGTACGGCAGCCCCGAGTCCAGGATCAGCTGCTCCGTCTCCCGGTGGTCCGCGGCAAGCAGGAAATCCGCCTCGGGACCGCCGAACACACCGGTATAGGCGAGCTGCGCCACGCCCGCGGCCTTCGCCGCGTCGATCACGACGGCGTGCTGTGCCGCGCGCCGACCGATGTCCGTGCCGGAGATCAGCAGAACCCGGTCCCCGGCCCGGAACGCGTCCGCGAACGACGCCGGGTCGTCGTAGTCGGCGATGTGCACCCGTACGCCGGCCGCCGCCAGGTCCTCGGCCTTCTCCTTGGAACGGGCCACCGCCGTGACGCCGTCCGCCGGTACCCCGGCCGCCAGCAGATCGGCGACGACCAGCCGCCCGAGCTGTCCTGTCGCTCCGGTGATCACGATGCTCATCGAGTTGCTTCTCTCCGTTCGGGACGCCGCCCGGACCAGAGCGCCCGGGCGGAGGCGCCGAAGCGCCCCACAACTCACCGTAGGTGGGGTACAGGTTATTTCGTAAGTACCCACTTCGAAGTAAGGTACTGGTGTGAGCGTGAGTGCGAAGTCAGAGGTGGGCCGCTACCTCGCGGACCACAAGCCCCCGCCGGGTCACCGCCCGCCGGACGTGAACCGGGCGGGGTGCCCGTCACGTCTCGTGCTGGAGCATGTGACCAGCCGATGGGGTGTGCTGGTGCTGGCCGTGTTGCGCGAGCGGTCCTTCCGGTTCAGTGAACTGCGCCGCGAGGTCTCGGGGGTCAGCGAGAAGATGCTCGCGCAGACGCTTCAGACCCTGGAGCGGGACGGCTTCGTCCACCGCGACGCCAAGCCGGTCATCCCGCCACACGTCGACTACTCGCTGACCGCACTGGGCGAGCAGGCCGCCGCGCAGGTGTGGGCGCTGGCGCGCTGGGCCGAGAGCAGTCTCGAAGACGTCTTCCGCGCCCGCGAGGCGTATGACGCGGCCCGGGGCGACTGAGCACGGCTCGGGAGACGTACGGGCGGTGCGCGCGCGGCCTCCGCGTGGCGTGCGGTCCGGCTCCCGGGCTCGGCTAGGGATGCGGGTGCGGGACGCGCAGCGCGAGGATCGCCATGTCGTCCGAGGCGGGCGCCGCGGCGAACCGTTCCACCGCGCGCAGGATGCGGGCCGCGACCGCGCCGGCCGTCAGACCCGTACACGTGGCCAGGACCTCGGCGAGGCCGTCGTCGCCCAGCATCCGGGTGCCTTCGCGGCGCTCCGTGACACCGTCGGTGACACACAGCAGGACGTCGCCCGGGTCGAGCGTGACGGTCTGTTCGTACAGGTCCAGGTCGTCCATCACACCCAGCAGGGTCTGCGGTTCGGCGGCGGGCTCGACCGAGCCGTCCGGGCGCAGGCGCAGCGGCAGCGGATGGCCGGCGCAGACCATCTTCAGCCGGGCGCTGCCGTCGTCCTGCGGCCGCAGTTCGCCGTACAGGAGCGTCAGGAACCGGCTGCGGGGGCCCTCGTCCAGGATGGCCGCGTTGAGGCGCTCCAGCACCGCGGGGCCGCCGAGCCCCTCGCGGGCGAGGAGGCGCAGCGCGTGCCGGGCGAGGCCCGTCACGGCGGCGGCCTCCGGGCCCGTGCCGCAGACGTCCCCGATGGCGAAGCCGTAGTTCCCGTCCTTGATCGGGAACAGGTCGTAGAAGTCGCCGCCCACCTCGTTGCCCTCGCCCGCGGCGCGGTAGATGACCTCGACCTCGACGCCCGGGACGATCGGCAGCTCCGGGGGCAGCAGGCTGCGCTGGAGGGACTGGCTGATCGCCGTGCGCTCCGAGTACAGGCGCGCGTTGTCGAGCGCCAGGGCGGCCCGGCGGGAGAGGTCCTCCGCGAGCTCCAGGATCTCCTGGCGGAAGTGGTCGTCGGACGGCTTGCCGAGCGTCAGCATGCCGATGACGCGGTTGCGCGCCACCAGGGGCAGGACGACCGTCTCGCCGCCGACGGCCGCCGCCGTCGCGAGCGCGGGGCCCACCCCCGAGCCCGGTGCGGCGGAGCCGCTGGTGAGCTCCCGCATGGACGTACGCAGCGCGGACTGGTGCGCGGCGTCGGCCGGGGCCGTCCAGATCCTGGCGCCGGGCGCGGGCACCGGCTCCGGCGGGCTGATCTTGGACAGGAGCGACTTCAGGCCGTCGATGCGCTCCTCGTCCTCGTGCAGGACGAACGACAGCTCGGGCTCGGAGGACTGGTCGGCGATCGTGTAGACCGCGCACCAGGTGGCGAGGGTGGGGACGGTCATCTGCGCCATCAGCGCGAGGGTCTGGTCGCGGTCCAGGGTGCCCGCGAGCAGGTCGGACGCCTCGACCAGGAACGACAGTGAACCGCGCCGCAGGCGCTCCAGCTCGCCGAGGCGCGCCGACTCGACGGCCAGGGCGATCCGGTCCGCCGCGAACTGAAGTCTCAGGGCCTGTTCGTTCGAGTAGCGCCCGGGGGCCTCGGCGGCGACGCCGAGTGAGCCCGTGAGACGGCCTTCGACCTTCAGCGGGACCGTGACCACCGAGCGCATGCCGGTGCCGGTCAGGAGCGGGACGGCGCCGGGCACCGCGCTGAGGTCGTCGTGGACGGCCGGCAGCCGTGCGGAGCCGTAACGGCCCGTGCCCGCCTCGACGGGGACGCGTGCGAAGCGCTGGCGGGCGGACGGCAGGCCGGTGGTGGCCCGCACCTCCAGCTCGGTCTCGTCGTCGGTCGCGAGGAGGAGGAAGGCGGCGTCCCCGTCGAGCATGTCGCGCGAGCGCTCCACGGTGCGCTGGAGGAGGCCGTCGAGGTCGTCGGGGGCGGGGGAGCCGATGAACACCTCGAACGGGTCCGCGCTCCGGTTCTCGCCGTTGTTCTCCTTGGACTGGCGCGGCGGGGCCTGGATCACCGCGCGCTCGCTGTCCCGGACGAGCAGGCACACCGTGGACGGCTCACCGCGCGTGTCGCGTACGCGCAGGTGCGACGCGTATACGGGGACGACTCTGCCGTCGGCGCCCCGGATGCCGTAGCTGCCCTCCCAGCGGGAGAGCTGGAGGGCCTCCGCGGCCCCCCCGCAGCGTCCCCGCCGGCGCCGGGCGCGCCGGCGCCGGCGGGGGGGGGGGGGCCCCCCCCGCCGGGGGCGGGGGGGCGGGGGCCGCGCCCGCGGGGGGGGGCGCGCCGCCGCGGGGGGGGCGGCGGCGGCGCCCCCCCCCCGCCCCGCCGGGCGGGGGGGCCCCCGGGCCAGGCCGCGAAGTCCGTGAGGGGCTTGCCCACGGTCTGCTCGGGCGGGTAGCCGAACAGAGCCGTCGCGTCCTCGTTCCAGGCCGCCACCGCGGCGTTCTGGTCGACCTGGATCACCGCGACCCGCACGCGGTCGTCCTCGGCGACGGGCAGCAGTGCCGTCGGCAGGGCGGGGCCCGCCGAGCGCATGCCGACGGGCCGCTCGGGCATGTCGAGCTGGAACCAGACCTGCTTGAACGAGGGCGTGTACTCGACGCCCCAGCGAGAGGCCAGGGCGGCGCACAGGAGCAGGCCCCTGCCGTGCTCGCTGTCGAGGTTGCCGAAGGACTGGCCGGTGGCCTGGACGGGCACTTCGCGCTCGGGGTAGCGGTCCGCGACCTCCACCCGTACGCCGTCCGCGGTCCGCAGGCAGCGCACGTCGGCGGCTGTGCCCGCGTGGATGATGGCGTTCGTGACGAGTTCGCTGGTCAGGACCACGGCGTCGTCGACGACGTCGGAACAGCCCCAGCCCTGGAGCGTGTCGCGGACGAAGGCCCGGGCCGCCGCGACGGACCGTCCCTCGGGGTCGAAGGTGGCAGCCGCCCGCGCGGTGATCACAGAACTCCTCGTTAGCGTTTCCACGCCCGGCTCCGCCATGGAACGGCCCCGCCCCTCCCGGTGCCCGGTGTAGTACGTCGGTCACACCGCCCCTTGCCGGGCGACCGGGACGGGTGGACAGCCGCATGCCAGGTTACTTACCTTCGCTGTCCCGGTGGATACCGGTCGGTCTGATTACGTCCTTCGAGGAGGATGCGACGCTGGAGGAAGCTGCCGAACTGTTATCACCTGGTTCGAGCAGGGTGAAACACTGGGCAGGCTTCCGGTGAAAGACCGGACAGTACGGTCGACCCCCCTTGGGAGGGACACGCGGTGGAGTCTGGCGTGGCGGCGCGCGGCGAGCGATCGCGCGCGAAAGGCGGACGATCCCGGAGCGGCGGGACGACCGAGGTGGACTCGGCGGCCCTGAACAGACTGCTGACGGGGCTGGTCGCGATGCGGGACGGCAACTTCCGCAAACGCCTGACCGTGACCGGCGACGACACGATGGCGGAGATCGCCGCCCTCTTCAACGAGGTCGCCGACCGCCATCTCCACCTGACGGGTGAGGTCGCGCGGGTACGCAGGGTGGTCGGCCGTGAGGGAAAACTCACGGAACGCCTGGAGACCGGCACCTGTGAGGGCTCCTGGGCCTCCGCGATCGACGCGGCCAACGCGCTCGTGGACGATCTGGCGCGGCCGGTGTCCGAGGTGGGCCGGGTGCTGTCGGCCGTGGCCGAGGGCGATCTGTCGCAGCGGATGGACCTGCGTTCGCCGGGGGAGGGCGCCCAGGGCGCGGTTGCCGAGAGGCCGCTGCGCGGCGAGTTCCTGAAGGTGGCCCGTACCGTCAACAACCTCGTCGACCAGCTGTCCGCGTTCACGGACGAGGTGACGCGGGTCGCGCTTGAGGTCGGTACGGAGGGCAAGCTCGGCGGCCAGGCGAAGGTGCGGGGCATGTCGGGGTCCTGGAAGGACCTGACGGATTCCGTCAACACCATGGCGTACCGGCTGACCGCGCAGGTGCGGGACATCGCTCTGGTGACGACCGCTGTCGCGAAGGGCGACCTGTCGCGCAAGGTCACGGTGCATGTGGCCGGCGAGATGCTCCAGCTGAAGAACACCGTCAACACGATGGTCGACCAGCTGTCGTCGTTCTCCTCCGAGGTGACCCGCGTGGCGCGCGAGGTCGGTACCGAGGGTGAGCTGGGCGGCCAGGCTGAGGTCGCCGGGGTCGCGGGCGTCTGGAAGGACTTGACCGACTCCGTCAACACGATGGCGACGAACCTGACCAGCCAGGTGCGGGGGATCGCCTCGGTCACGACGGCCGTCGCCAACGGCGACCTGTCGCGGAAGGTCACGGTCAGCGCACGCGGCGAGGTCGCGCGGCTCGCCGACACGATCAACCAGATGACCGAGACGCTGCGCACGTTCGCGGACGAGGTCACGCGCGTGGCGAGCGAGGTCGGCGCGAAGGGCCTGCTGGGCGGCCAGGCCCAGGTGCCCGGCGCGGCCGGCACGTGGAAGGACCTGACGGACTCCGTCAACACGGTCTTCAGGAACCTGACCACGCAGGTGCGTGACATCGCGCAGGTGACGACGGCGGTGGCCAGCGGCGATCTGTCGCAGAAGGTCGAAGTCGAGGTCGCCGGGGAGATGCTGGAGCTCAAGAACACCGTCAACACGATGGTGGACCAGCTCCAGTCGTTCGGCTCCGAGGTGACCCGCGTCGCGCGGGAGGTCGGCGCGGAGGGCCGGCTCGGCGGCCAGGCGCACGTGCCCGGCGCGGCCGGCACCTGGAAGGACCTCACCGACTCGGTGAACAACGCGTTCCGCAACCTCACGGGCCAGGTCCGCGACATCGCGCAGGTGACCACGGCGGTCGCCAACGGCGACCTGTCGCAGAAGGTCAAGGTCGAGGTCGCGGGCGAGATGCTGGAGCTGAAGAACACCGTCAACACGATGGTGGCGCAGCTGTCGAGCTTCGCGGACCAGGTGACCCGGATGTCCCGGGACGTCGGCTCCGAGGGGCGCCTCGGCGGCCAGGCCCGCGTACCGGGTGTCTCCGGTACGTGGAAGGAGCTGACGGACTCCGTCAACTTCATGGCCAACAACCTCACGAACCAGGTCCGCAACATCGCCCAGGTGACGACGGCCGTCGCGCGCGGCGACCTGTCCAAGAAGGTCGAGGTCGACGCCAAGGGCGAGATCCTCGAACTGAAGAACACCATCAACACGATGGTCGACCAGCTCTCCGCCTTCGCCGACCAGGTGACCCGCGTCGCCCGCGAGGTGGGTACGGACGGCAGGCTGGGCGGCCAGGCGCAGGTGCCGGGCGTGGCCGGTGTCTGGCGGGACCTGACGGACTCCGTGAACGGCATGGCCGGCAATCTGACGGACCAGGTCCGCTCGATCGCCCAGGTCGCCACGGCGGTCGCGCGAGGTGACCTCTCGCAGAAGATCAGCGTGGACGCCAAGGGCGAGATCCTGGAGCTGAAGTCGACGCTGAACACGATGGTCGACCAGCTCTCCAGCTTCGCCGACGAGGTGACGCGGGTGGCCCGCGAGGTGGGCACCGAGGGCATGCTCGGCGGGCAGGCCGAGGTCAAGGGCGTCGCCGGTACGTGGAAGGACCTGACGCAGTCCGTCAACTTCATGGCGAACAACCTGACGTCGCAGGTCCGCAACATCGCCGAGGTCACCACCGCGGTCGCCATGGGCGACCTGTCGAAGAAGATCACGGTCGACGCGAAGGGCGAGATCCTCGACCTGGTCACCACCGTCAACACGATGGTCGACCAGCTGTCGAACTTCGCGGACGAGGTGACCCGCGTGGCGCGCGAGGTCGGCACCGAGGGCATCCTCGGCGGCCAGGCGCGGGTGCGTGGCGTCGTCGGCATCTGGAAGGACCTCAGCGACAACGTCAACACGATGGCGAACAACCTGACCAGCCAGGTGCGCAACATCTCGCGGGTGTCGTCCGCGGTCGCGCACGGAGACCTGACCAAGAAGGTGACGGTCGAGGCGCGCGGCGAGGTCGCCGAACTCGCGGACACCGTCAACACCATGGTGACGACGCTGTCGTCGTTCGCGGACGAGGTGACGCGGGTCGCCCGGCAGGTCGGCACCGAGGGCGAACTGGGCGGCCAGGCGCGCGTCCCGGGCGTGTCCGGCACGTGGAAGGACCTTACCGACTCGGTGAACCTGATGGCGTCCAACCTGACGGGGCAGGTCCGCCAGATCGCGACGGTCACGACGGCCATCGCGAAGGGCGATCTGACCCGGAAGATCGACATCGACGCGCGCGGTGAGATCCAGGAGCTGAAGAACACCGTCAACACCATGGTCGACCAGCTGTCGAACTTCGCCGACGAGGTCACGCGCGTGGCCCGCGAGGTGGGCACGGAGGGCATCCTGGGCGGCCAGGCGCGCGTGCGGGCGGTGGACGGCACGTGGCGCGACCTGACCGAGTCCGTGAACGAGATGGCCGGGAACCTCACCGGCCAGGTGCGCGCCATCTCGAACGTGGCCACGGCGGTGACCCGCGGCGACCTCGGCGTGAAGATCGATGTCGACGCCGCAGGCGAGATGGGCGATCTCCAGGACTACATCAACACGATGATCGCCAACCTGCGGGACACCACGATCGCCAACGAGGAGCAGGACTGGCTGAAGGGCAACCTCGCTCGCATCTCGGGCCTCATGCAGGGACGTCGGGACCTGGCCGACGTGGCGTCGCTGATCATGAGCGAGCTGACGCCGGTGGTCTCCGCCCAGCACGGCGCGTTCTTCCTCGCCATGCAGACGGGGCCGGGGGCGGAACTCGGCGCGGACTCGGGGCGCGAGGGCAGCTTCGAGCTCTGCCTGCGCGGGAGCTACGGCTACTCGGCGGGCTCGATGCCCACGTCGTTCCGGCCGGGCCAGGGGCTGATCGGCACGGCGGCCGAGGAGAAGCGCACCATCCAGGTCAACGTCCCGCCGGGCTACCTGAAGATCTCCTCCGGGCTCGGCGAGGCGTCTCCGGCCCATGTGATCGTGCTGCCGGTCCTGTTCGACGGAAAGGTCCTCGGCGTGATCGAGCTGGCCTCGTTCCAGCCCTTCACGCAGATCCAGCGGGACTTCCTCAAGCAGATCGCCGAAATGATCGCGACCAGCGTGAACACCATCAGCGTCAACTCCAAGACGGAGGTGCTGCTGAAGCAGTCGCAGGAGCTGACGGAGCAGCTGCGGGAGCGCTCCGCGGAGCTGGAGAACCGGCAGAAGGCGCTCCAGGCGTCCAACGCGGAACTGGAGGAGAAGGCCGAGCTGCTGGCCCGCCAGAACCGCGACATCGAGTTCAAGAACACCGAGATCGAGGACGCGCGGCAGGTGCTGGAGGAGCGTGCGGAGCAGCTCGCGGTCTCCATGCGCTACAAGTCGGAGTTCCTCGCGAACATGTCGCACGAGCTGCGCACCCCGCTCAACTCGCTGCTGATTCTGGCGAAACTCCTCGCGGACAACGCCGAGTCGAACCTGTCGCCGAAGCAGGTCGAGTTCGCGGAGACCATCCACGGCGCGGGTTCCGACCTGCTCCAGCTCATCAACGACATCCTCGACCTGTCGAAGGTCGAGGCGGGCAAGATGGATGTCAGCCCGACGCGGATCGCGCTGGTACAGCTGGTCGACTACGTGGAGGCCACGTTCAGGCCGCTGACCGCGGAGAAGGGCCTCGACTTCTCCGTGCGGGTGTCGCCCGAGCTGCCGGCGACGCTGCACACGGACGAGCAGCGGCTCCTCCAGGTGCTGCGCAACCTCCTGTCGAACGCCGTGAAGTTCACCGACACCGGAGCCGTCGAGCTGGTGATCCGGCCGGCCGGCGCGGACGTGCCGATCGCGATCAGGGAGCAGTTGCTCGAGGCGGGCTCGCTGCGCGAGGCGGACGGCGACCTGATCGCGTTCTCCGTCACGGACACCGGCATCGGGATCGCCGCGAGCAAGATGCGGGTGATCTTCGAGGCGTTCAAGCAGGCGGACGGGACCACGAGCCGCAAGTACGGCGGGACCGGCCTGGGCCTGTCCATCAGCCGGGAGATCGCCCGCCTGCTCGGCGGTGAGATCCACGCCGCGAGCGAGCCGGGCCGCGGCTCCACGTTCACCCTCTACCTCCCGCTGCACCCGAGCGAACTGCCCCCGCAGGGCTACTCGCAGGCGGCCCGCGCGAGCCGGGACTCGGCGTCGCGCGCCGCCTCCGCGGGCCGGGCGGCGGCCGAGGCGCCCACCGGGATCGAGACGGCCGAGCGGCTGCCCGAACTGCCCGCGGGCGGTGGCGCGCAGCCGCAGGAGGCGCCCGGCGGGGCGGCCGGCGATACGGCGCGCACGGAGGGCGGTACGGCGCGCACGGAGGACGCGGGCCAGGTGCCGGCCGTCGTCCCCGAGGAGGAGGCGGCCGAGGCGGAATCGGAGGAGAGCTCCGGGGCCCCGCGCCGCGCGGTCTCCTTCAACGCCGAGAAGGTGCTGATCGTGGACGACGACGTACGCAACGTCTTCGCCCTCACCAGCGTCCTTGAGGCGCACGGCCTCACCGTGCTGTACGCGGAGAACGGCCGCGAGGGCATCGAGGTGCTGGAGCAGCACGACGACGTCACCGTCGTCCTGATGGACATCATGATGCCGGAGATGGACGGCTACGAGACGACGACGGCGATCCGCAGGATGCCGCAGTTCGCGGGGCTGCCGATCATCGCCCTGACCGCGAAGGCGATGAAGGGCGACCGGGAGAAGGCCATCGAGTCGGGCGCGTCCGACTATGTGACCAAGCCCGTCGACTCCGACGAGCTGCTGTCGATGATGGCGGACTACATGCGGGAGGACTGAGCGCTCCGCACGGCCGGGAGGTGCCCCGCGGGGGGCGCCCCCGGCCGTGGTAGGGGCGATGTGGCACCGTGTCCGTGACAGAAGGGCCGGGAACGTTCCGTGCCCGTGCCGCGTTATCCGTTCGTGGGCCGTGACATCACGGTGACAGGGTGTGGCGACGGGCGGGGTGCGGCTACCATGACCGGCACAAGGACGGACGGCGCGCGGATGACGTCGCCCGGCGGGGAGCGCGGTCGTGGACCGGGCGCCGCGCAGGGGACGCGGTCGGCGCCGGGGCGAGGAGGGCGGGCGGCCATGGTGCAGAAGGCCAAGATCCTCCTGGTCGATGACCGGCCGGAGAATCTGCTGGCGCTGGAGGCGATCCTCTCCGCGCTCGATCAGACGCTGGTGCGGGCATCGTCAGGGGAGGAAGCACTCAAGGCGCTTCTGACGGATGATTTCGCGGTCATCCTGCTGGACGTCCAGATGCCGGGGATGGACGGGTTCGAGACCGCGGCGCACATCAAGCGCCGCGAGCGCACCCGGGACATCCCGATCATTTTCCTCACGGCCATCAACCACGGCCCCCACCACACGTTCCGGGGATACGCGGCGGGCGCCGTCGACTACATCTCCAAGCCGTTCGACCCCTGGGTGCTGCGCGCGAAGGTGTCCGTCTTCGTCGAGCTGTACATGAAGAACTGCCAGCTGAAGGAGCAGGCCGAGCTGCTGAGGCTGCAACTCGCGGGCGCCGGTGAGGCCAAGGAGCCCGCCGGTCTGCTGGCGGAGCTGTCCGCGCGGCTCGCGGCGGTCGAGGAGCAGGCGGAGGCGCTGTCCAAGCAGCTCGACGACGACGCGGCGGACGCGTCGGCCGTCGCCACCGCCGCACACCTGGAGCGCAAACTCACGGCGCTGCGCAGGGCGCTGGACGCGCTGGGCCCCGGCTCCGCGGGCACGGCTCCGGTCTTCCCGCCGCAGGTCTGACCCTTCCGTCGCCGCCCGGGCGTCCCGCACCGTGGAGTGATACGGGCGGAATTGATGACGTCCGTACGGCTTTGACGGGCTCTCAGCCCCGGCCCCGCCCGGCATCGACACGAACGGGTGAAGCAGCGGTCACACGTGTCCCCGGCGCCGGGCACCGGTAACCTCACCACCATGGCCTCACGTACGTCCGGCAAGGGTTCTCAGGGAGCGACGGGCACCGCGCGCTCCGGCCGTACGACCGGAGCGGCGAAGAAGGCGGCGGCCCCGCCGACCGGCAGGACCACGCAGAAGTCCGGCCCGGCGAAGAAGACGACCGCCAAGAAGGCGCCCGCGAAAAGGGCCCCGGCCAAGAAGGCCGCCAGGCCGGCTCCGAGGCCGGCACCGTCCCCGACCGGCGGCGTCTACCGCATGGCCCGGGCCGTCTGGCTCGGCGCGGCGCACAGCGTCGGGGGCGCCATGCGCGGCATAGGGCGGGGCGCCAAGGGCCTCGACCCGGCCCACCGCAAGGACGGCGTCGGCCTGCTGCTGCTCGCGCTGGCCCTCATCGTCGCCGCGGGCACCTGGTCGAACCTCCAGGGCCCGGTCGGCGACCTGGTCACCATGCTCATCACGGGCGCCTTCGGCCGGCTCGACCTGCTCGTGCCGATACTGCTGGGCGCGATCGCCGTCCGGCTCATTCTCTATCCGCAGAAGCCCGAGGCCAACGGCCGCATCGTGATCGGGCTGTCCGCACTGGTGCTCGGCGTGCTCGGGCTCGTCCACATCGCGTGCGGCGCGCCGGGGCGTGACGCGGGCACGCAGGCCATGCGGGACGCCGGCGGGCTGATCGGCTGGGCGGTCTCTGAGCCGCTGATCTTCTCGATGGGCGAGGCGCTCGCCGTACCCGTCCTGCTGCTGCTGACGATCTTCGGTTTGCTCGTCGTCACCGCGACGCCCGTCAACGCCATCCCGCAGCGGCTGCGGCTGCTCGGGATCAGGCTGCGCGTCATCGCGCCCACGGAGGAGGAGGCGGCCGAGCTCGCGGAGGCCGACGGCGAGGACGAGGGACCGTACGACGACGGGTGGCGCGACGCGGCGCCGGCCCGGGCGGGCGGCCGGGCCGGCCCGCCCCGGCGCGGCTCAGGGGGCGTCTTCGACCACGAGGAGGCGGAGGCCGCGGCGCTGGCGCGGCGCAAGAAGCCCCGGAGGTCCTCCTCGGAGCCCCGGTTCGGCCGGCACATGGACCCGGTGGACGTGGCGGCGGCAGCCGCCGCGGCCCTCGACGGAGCCGTCATGAACGGCATGCCGCCCTCGTCGGTCGTCGCCGACCTCAGCCAGGGCGTCACCGGCGGCGTGCGCCGCCCCGGAACCGGCGAGGACGAGGAGCCGGCCGCCTCCGCGGGCGACGCGCCGGCCGCGTCCGGTGACCGTTCCGCGCCCGTGCCGCCCGCGCGGAAGAAGGCGGGCCTCCGCAAGAGCGAGAGCCCGGAGGAGGACGCGCCTGCGGCGCAGGGAGGCTTCGCCGACCTCACCAAGCCGGCGCCGGAACCCGTCGAAGGGCTGCCGCGCCGCGCGGAGCAGCTCCAGCTCTCCGGCGACATCACCTACTCGCTGCCGTCGATAGACCTGCTGGAGCGCGGCGGCCCCGGCAAGGCGCGCACCGCCGCCAACGACGCCATCGCCCACTCGCTGACGACCGTCTTCACCGAGTTCAAGGTGGACGCCGCCGTCACCGGCTTCACCCGCGGCCCGACGGTGACGCGCTACGAGGTCGAGCTCGGCACCGCGGTCAAGGTCGAGCGCATCACCGCGCTCGCCAAGAACATCGCCTACGCGGTGGCCAGCCCCGACGTGCGGATCATCTCGCCGATCCCAGGGAAGTCGGCCGTCGGCATCGAGATCCCCAACACCGACCGGGAGATGGTCAACCTCGGCGACGTGCTCCGGCTCGCCGGCGACGACGACACCGATCCGATGCTCGTCGCCTTCGGCAAGGACGTCGAGGGCGGCTACGTCATGCACAGCCTGGCGAAGATGCCGCACGTGCTGGTCGCGGGCGCCACCGGCTCCGGCAAGTCGTCCTGCATCAACTGCCTGATCACCTCGATCATGATGCGGGCCACGCCGGAGGAGGTCCGGCTGGTCCTCGTCGACCCCAAGCGCGTCGAGCTCACCGCGTACGAGGGGATTCCGCACCTGATCACGCCGATCATCACGAACCCCAAGCGGGCCGCGGAAGCCCTCCAGTGGGTGGTCCGCGAAATGGACCTGCGCTACGACGACCTCGCGGCGTTCGGTTTCCGCCACATCGACGACTTCAACCACGCCGTGCGCGAGGGCAAGGTGAAGCTGCCCGAGGGCAGCGAGCGGGAGCTCCAGCCCTACCCGTATCTGCTGGTGATCGTCGACGAGCTGGCGGACCTCATGATGGTCGCCCCGCGCGACGTCGAGGACTCCATCGTTCGCATCACCCAGCTGGCCCGCGCCGCCGGCATCCACCTGGTGCTCGCCACCCAGCGGCCGTCCGTGGACGTCGTCACCGGCCTGATCAAGGCGAACGTGCCCTCACGGCTCGCGTTCGCCACCTCCTCCCTCGCCGACAGCCGGGTCATCCTCGACCAGCCCGGCGCCGAGAAGCTCATCGGCAAGGGCGACGGGCTGTTCCTCCCGATGGGAGCCAACAAGCCGACCCGGCTCCAGGGCGCGTTCGTCACCGAGGAGGAGATCACCGCCGTCGTCCAGCACTGCAAGGACCAGATGGCGCCGGTCTTCCGGGAGGACGTCGTCGTCGGCACCCAGAAGAAGAAGGAGATCGACGAGGACATCGGCGACGATCTCGACCTGCTGTGCCAGGCCGTCGAGCTGGTCGTCTCGACGCAGTTCGGCTCCACGTCGATGCTCCAGCGCAAGCTGCGCGTCGGCTTCGCGAAGGCCGGCCGGCTGATGGACCTGATGGAGTCGCGCGGCATCGTGGGGCCGAGCGAGGGCTCCAAGGCCCGGGACGTCCTGGTGAAGGCGGACGAACTCGACGGTGTGCTGTCGGTCATCCGGGGGGAGTCTTCGTAGAGGCTGGTGGCGGGGCAACCCTTTTCGACACCCGTACGTCAAGGTGGGAAGGGAGGGACAGCACAGCCCTGACCGCATGCGCCGACCGCCCGTACGGACGGCGTACGAAGTGAGTCCTTCCGCTTGCCCCACCCTTTCGTACCACCCCTAGACTGGACGTCCAGCAGGTGGCTACACGCTCGAAAGGCCCACCCGTGTCCATCGGCAGCTCATCTGACGGCAGTTCACCAGAAGAAGCCCCGGATACCTCGGCTCCCGCACCCGAGGACCGTTTCTCGATCGGCCGAGCCCTCCGGCAGGCACGGATCGGGGCCGGCCTGACGGTCGACCAGGTCAGCGAGGCCACCCGCGTCCGCGTGCCCATCGTCCGCGCCATAGAGGACGACGACTTCAGCCGTTCCGGTGGCGACGTCTACGCCCGCGGGCACCTGCGCATGATCGCGCGGGAGGTCGGCCTCGACCCCGGACCCCTCGTGGACCGGTTCGACGCGGATCACGGCGGGCGGCCCGAGCCCACGGCGACCCCGGCCGCACCGCTGTTCGAGGCCGAGCGCATCCGGCCCGAGCGGCGCCGGCCGAACTGGACGGCGGCCATGGTCGCTGCGATCGTCGCCGTCGCCGGCTTCGTCGCTTTCACCGCCGTCCACGGCAGCGGTGACTCCGGCGACACGGCCAAGGGGAAGACCGTGGAACCGGCCAAGGGACCCACCTCCGCCTCCTCCTCCGGCACACACGCCCCCTCGGGGAAGCCCGCGCAGCCGCATCCGGGCCCCTCGGACAGCGCCATCGCCGCAGCGCCCCGCGACAAGGTGACGGTGAAGCTGTCCGCGGTGGAGGACAAGAGCTGGATCTCGGCCAAGGCGCACAACGGCAAGACGCTGTTCGACGGCATCCTCGCCAAGGGCGAGTCCAAGACCTTCCAGGACGACAAGCAGGTCGACCTCATCCTCGGCAACGCCGGAGCCATAGAGCTCTACGTCAACGGCAAGAAGGTCGACGACACGTTCCAGCCGGGCCAGGTGGAGCGGCTGTCCTACACGCAGGGCGACCCCTCCGTCGGCTGACGGCGGGGCTTCGCGCGGGGTCCCGGCGGCGCCTCGACCCTGCGCGAGCTGGGCGGCGCCGGGACAAAGTAGTCTTGAGCCCATGCCCGAACGCCGTACCGTCGCTCTCGTCACGCTTGGCTGCGCCCGTAACGAGGTGGACTCGGAGGAGCTGGCCGGGGGCCTGGCGGCGGACGGCTGGGACCTCGTCCAGGAAGCCTCAGAGGCCGATGTGGCCGTCGTCAACACCTGCGGCTTCGTCGAAGCCGCGAAGAAGGACTCCGTCGACGCCCTCCTCGAAGCGGGCGATCTCAAGGACCGGGGAAGAACCCAGGCCGTGGTGGCCGTCGGCTGCATGGCCGAGCGGTACGGCAAGGAGCTCGCCGACGCCCTTCCCGAAGCCGACGGCGTGCTCGGCTTCGACGACTACGCCGACATCTCCGATCGCCTCCAGACCATCCTGAGCGGCGGCGTCCACGCCTCGCACACGCCCCGGGACCGGCGCAAGCTGTTGCCGCTCAGCCCCGTTGAGCGGCAGGACGCCGCCGGTGTCGCGCTCCCGGGGCACGGCGACGTCGCCCCGGCCCCCGCGGACCTTCCCGAGGGGCTCGCCCCGGCCTCCGGGCCGCGCGCGCCGCTGCGCCGCAGGCTCGACACGAGCCCCGTCGCGTCCGTGAAGCTCGCCTCCGGCTGCGACCGGCGCTGCTCGTTCTGCGCCATCCCGTCCTTCCGCGGCTCCTTCATCTCGCGCCGCCCGAGCGATGTGCTCGGCGAGACTCGCTGGCTGGCCGAGCAGGGCGTCAAGGAGGTCATGCTCGTCTCCGAGAACAACACCTCGTACGGCAAGGACCTCGGCGACATCCGGCTGCTGGAGACCCTGCTGCCGGAACTGGCCGCCGTCGACGGCATCGAGCGCATCCGGGTCAGCTACCTCCAGCCCGCCGAGATGCGGCCCGGCCTCATCGACGTCCTCGCCTCCACACCGAAGGTCGCCCCCTACTTCGACCTGTCCTTCCAGCACTCGGCGCCCGGCGTGCTGCGTGCGATGCGGCGCTTCGGCGACACGGACCGGTTCCTCGGCCTGCTGGAGACCATCCGGGCCAAGGCGCCCCAGGCGGGGGTCCGCTCGAACTTCATCGTCGGCTTCCCCGGCGAGAGCGAGGCCGACTTCGCCGAACTGGAGCGGTTCCTGACCGGGGCTCGGCTCGACGCGATCGGCGTCTTCGGCTACTCGGACGAGGACGGCACGGAGGCCGCGGGCTACGACACCAAGCTGGACGAGGACGTCATCGCGGAGCGCCTGGCGCATCTCTCCCGGCTCGCCGAGGAACTGACGTCCCAGCGGGCGCAGGACCGCGTCGGCGAGACGCTGGAGATCCTCGTCGAGTCGGCCGACGTGTCCGACACCGGAGTCGAGGGGGCCGTCGCCGTGGGCCGCGCGGCGCACCAGGCCCCCGAGACGGACGGCCAGGTGGTCCTCATGTCGGACACGGATCTGCTCCCCGGCCGTATGGTCGAGGCGAAGGTGACCGGCAGCGAGGGCGTGGACCTGGTCGCCGAGCACGTGAGCACCCGTCCGGGGGACCCTCTCCGGACCGCCGCCGAGGAGGCCGCCAGATGACCGGAGTCCCCGCGTCCACGACGGGCGGTGGCGGCGCGAAGCCGGCGCCCGCCGGGAAGCTGGGGGCCGGTGCCGCCGACCAGGCCAGTCTGTGGAACGTGGCGAACCTCCTGACCATGGTCCGCCTGCTGCTCGTCCCCGGCTTCGTCGTACTGATGCTCCAGAACGGCGGATACGACCCCGTCTGGCGGGCCTGGGCGTGGGCGGCCTTTGCCGTCGCCATGATCACCGACGTGTTCGACGGGCATCTGGCCCGTACGTACAACCTCGTCACCGACTTCGGGAAGATCGCGGACCCGATCGCCGACAAGGCGATCATGGGCGCGGCTCTGGTCTGCCTGTCGGCGCTGGGCGACCTGCCCTGGTGGGTGACGGCGGTGATCCTCGTGCGGGAGCTGGGGATCACGCTGATGCGGTTCTGGGTGATCCGGCACGGCGTGATCGCGGCGAGCCGCGGCGGGAAGCTGAAGACGCTCGCGCAGGGAACGGCCGTCGGCATGTACGTGCTGGCACTGGTGGACTGGTGGGGCACGTTCCGGTTCTGGGTGATGGCGGTCGCCGTCGTCCTGACGGTCGTCACCGGGCTCGACTACGTACGCCAGGCCGTGACGCTGCGGCGCCGGGGCCTGGCCGCCGAGCGCGCGGCCGGCAGTCCGCCGGCCACACCGGGTTCCCCGGGGAAGCGCCAGTGAGTACCGGCCACGATGCGGGTCCTCGGAACGAGGCCGCCGCCGCGCGGGCGGCCGTGGAGCGGCTCACGGCGCTCGGGGCGACGCTGGCCGTCGCGGAGTCCCTCACGGGCGGCCTGGTGGCCGCGGAGCTGACCGCGGTCCCCGGCGCCTCGCGTGCCTTCCGCGGGTCCGTGACGGCGTACGCCACCGAGCTCAAGCGGGACGTCCTCGGCGTCGACGGGACGCTGCTCGCCGAGCGCGGCGCGGTCGACCCGGACGTGGCGCGGGCGATGGCCGCCGGTGCACGCCGGGTGCTCGGCGCCGACTGGGGTGCCTCGACCACCGGGGTCGCGGGCCCCGATCCGCAGGACGGGCAGCCCGTGGGGACCGTGTATGTGGCGGTTTCCGGCCCCGGCGGCGAGGACAAAGTGCGGGCGCTGCGATTGAACGGCGGCCGTGCGGACATTCGTAAGGAGAGCGTCCGGTCCGTACTCGCGCTCCTGCTGGGCGAACTCCTGGGGAATGAGCGGGCACAGGATACGGAACAGAACGGGGGGACTTGATGTTTGCAGCCCTGAGTGAACACGACATCGCTCCCCGCACGGCCGCGTCGCGAGGCGGTACGGTGGGGCGTAAAGGTTGCGGCTACGCGGTCCGAGGAGGGAGCCACCGATGATTCTGCTCCGTCGCCTGCTGGGTGACGTGCTGCGTCGGCAGCGCCAACGCCAGGGCCGTACTCTGCGCGAAGTCTCCTCGTCCGCCCGAGTCTCACTCGGCTATCTCTCCGAGGTGGAGCGGGGGCAGAAGGAGGCGTCCTCCGAACTGCTCTCCGCCATCTGCGACGCGCTTGACGTACGGATGTCCGAGCTCATGCGGGAAGTGAGCGACGAACTGTCGTTGGCGGAGCTGGCTGCGTCGGCTGCGGCTGATGAGCCTGTACCCGCAGCAGTACGTCCGATGCTGGGTTCCATCGCCGTGACATCGGTGCCGAAGGTGCCGGCGGAACGGGTGACGATCAAGGCTCCGACAGAAGCGGTCGACGTGGTCGCCGCCTGAGTGATCCCCCAGGTTCGAGACGAACCCCCGGCAGGTACCCGAGAGCGGTACCGGCCGGGGGTTCGTCCGTCCCGCCGTTCGTCCGTCTCCTCGGCCGGTTCACCTGTCTCAGGGCCTACGCGGGGCCGCGCTCCGGCTGGCAGCGGGGGCACCAGTAGGTGGGACGGTCCCCTTGCGGGGCCTTGCGGATCAGGGTCCCGCAGCGCGGGCAGGGCAGCCCCCTGCGGCCGTAGACGTGCAGACGGCGGGCGCCGCTGGAGAGTCTCTTGTGCAGTTCGAGCAGGCGCTTCGCCGCGTCCACCAGGCGCTCGGGCGCGCGGAGCTCCCCGATCGGGGCCCACGGGTCGGCGCGGGCCAGGAAGCACGCTTCCGACTTGAAGATGTTGCCGACCCCCGCCAGATTGCGCTGGTCGAGCAGGGCTTCGCCGACCGGCCTCGCCGGGTCGGCCAGAAGGTTGCGCAGCGCGCTCTCGGCGTCCCAGTCGGGACCGAGGAGGTCGGGCCCCAGGTGGCCGACTACGCGGTCCTCCTGGCTTGTGCGGATGAGCTCGAGCACCTTCAGCCGGTAGCCGACGGCCGCACCGCCCTCCGTGCCGAGGATCGCGCGGATCTCGTGCGGCGGCCCGCCGCCCCAGCGCCGGCCCGGGCCGTACACCTTCCACGCGCCCTCCATCCCGAGGTGCGAGTGGAGGGTGAGGCCCCCCTCCACCCGGGTCAGGAGGTGCTTGCCGCGCGGTGTGACGTCAAGCACCGCGCGGCCCGTCAGGTCGGATGTGGCGAAGCGCGGCACCCGCAGGTCGGAGCGGACCAGCACCCGGCCCGCCAGGGCCTCGTGCAGGGCCCGGGCGGCGCGCCACACCGTGTCTCCCTCGGGCACCGCCTCACGCCCTCAGCCGCAGGCCGCGCGGCGTCGCGTGGAACCCGGCCGCCTCCAGCGCACGGCCGAGCGGGGACGTCAGCGCCGCGGTGCCGTTCGCCCGCTCCACCGTGATCGTGCCGAGGGAGCCCGAGGCGGCGGCCGACGCGAGCGCCCCGGCCGCCGCGCGCAGGGCCGGGCCCTCGGGGTCCGCGGCCCACGACAGCAGCGTCTTGCCGCCGCGCTCCATGTAGAGCGTCAGCTCGCCGTCGACGAGGACGACCAGCGACCCCGCCTTGCGCCCTGGCTTGTGGTTCGCGCCCTCCGGCGGCTGGGGCCAGGGCAGGGCCGCGCCGTACGCGTTGGCCGGGTCGGCCGCCGCAAGCAGCACCGCCCGCGGCTCGTCCGACGACTCGGCGCGCTCCCGCGCGGTGGCCGCGGCGCGCAGCCGGTCCACGGCGCCGTCCATGGCGAACTGCGCCGCGCCGAGGCCCTCCACCACATAGCCGCGGCGGGCCTGCCCGCTGTCCTCGAACGCCGACAGCACCCGGTACACGGCGGAGAAGCCGCCCTCGACGCCCTCGGCGCCGACCGCGCCCCGCGTCACCACGCCGTGCCGGTCGAGCAGGGCGCGGGCCAGCGCGTGCGCCCGGTGGGTGGCGTCCGGCTCCCGGTCCGGCAGCAGGGACCAGCGGCCGCTGACCGTCGGCGGGCCCGAGCGCGACGCGGGCCGCGCGGCGGCCGTGAGCGACCCGTACCGCCCGCGGGGCACGGACTTGCGGGCACGGTGGGCCGTGGACCCGGCCGTGCGGCCCGAGCCGAGGAAGGAGCGCAGCGGCGCCAGTGTGTCGTTGGTCAGCCGGCCCGACCAGGCGAGGTCCCAGACGGCGTCCGCGAGCTGGGGATCGGTGGCCTCCGGATGCGTCGTGGCCCGCACCTCGCCCGCGATCTGCCGGAAGAACAGCCCGTACCCGCCCCTCAGCGCCGCCAGCACCGACTCGTGCAGCGCCGTCAGCTCCAGCGGGTGCGGAGGCGGCAGCAGCACCGGAGCGTGGTCGGCCGGATACAGCGAGACCCAGCCGTCCTTCCCCGGCAGCGCGCCCGCGCCCGCCCACACCACCTCGCCGGTGGTCGTCAGCTCGTCCAGCAGGGCCGGGGTGTAGCCGGCGACCCGCGAGGGCAGGACGAGGCGCTCCAGCGCGGACGCGGGCACGGCCGCGCCCTGGAGCTGCTCGACGGCCCGCGCGAGTCCGTCGATCCCGCGCAGCCGGTGGGCGCCCAGATGCTGCCACTGCGGCAGGAACGACGCGAGGGCCGTCGGGGCGACCGGTTCGAGCTCCTCGCGCAGCGCGGCCAGCGAGCGGCGCCGCAGCCGCCGCAGGACCGTCGCGTCGCACCACTCCTGGCCGATGCCCTCGGGGTGGAACTCGCCCTGCACCACCCGGCCCGACGCCGCCAGCCGCTGCAGCCCGCCGTCCGTGACGGCCGTACCGAGGCCGAAGCGCGCCGCCGCCGTCGCCGACGTGAACGGCCCGTGCGTACGGGCGTGGCGCGCGAGCAGATCGCCGAGCGGGTCCTTCACGGGCTCCGTGAACGCCTCGGGCACCCCGACGGGCAGCGCCGTACCCAGCGCGTCCCGCAGCCGGCCCGCGTCCTCGATCGCCGCCCAGTGGTCCGCGCCGCCGATCCGCACCCGGATCGCGCGCCGGGCCCGCGCGAGCTCCTCCGCCCAGCCCGGCTCGGCGCCGCGCCGCGCCAACTCCGCGTCCGTGAGCGGTCCGAGCACCCGCAGCAGGTCCGCCACGCCCTCGACGTCCTTGATCCGCCGGTCGTCCGTGAGCCACTGGAGCTCCCGCTCCAGCTCCGCGAGCACCTCGGGGTCGAGCAGCTCCCGCAGCTCCGCCTGGCCGAGCAGCTCGGCGAGCAGCCGTGAATCCAGCGACAGGGCGGCGGCCCTGCGCTCCGCCAGCGGCGAATCGCCCTCGTACAGGAACTGCGCGACATAACCGAAGAGCAGGGAGCGCGCGAACGGCGACGCCTCCGTCGTCGTGACCTCCACGAGCCGCACCCTGCGCGACTCGATGTCGCCCATCAGCTCGGTGAGGCCCGGTACGTCGAACACGTCCTGGAGACATTCCCGCACCGCCTCGAGGACGATCGGGAAGGAGCCGAACTCGCTGGCCACCTGGAGCAGTTGGGCGGCCCGCTGGCGCTGCTGCCACAGCGGGGTGCGCCGGCCGGGGCTGCGGCGCGGCAGCAGCAGGGCACGCGCCGCGCACTCCCGGAAGCGGGCCGCGAACAGCGCGGAGCCACCGACCTGGTCCGTCACGACGCCGCTGACGTCGCCGGGGTCGAAGGCGACGTCGCCCGCGCCCACCGGCGCCTGCTCGCTGTCGTACGTGGCCTCCGTCTTCGTCGGGTCCTCGTCCAGCAGGTCGAAGCCCATCAGGTCCGCGTCCGGCAGACGCAGCACGATGCCGTCGTCCGCGTGCATGACCTGGGCGTCCATGCCGTACCGCTCGGCGAGCCTGGCGCCGAGTGCCAGCGCCCACGGCGCGTGGACCTGGGCGCCGAACGGCGAATGGACCACCACGCGCCAGTCGCCCAGCTCGTCCCTGAACCGCTCCACCACGATCGTGCGGTCGTCGGGGACATGGCCGCAGGCCCTGCGCTGCTCCTCCAGATACGACAGGACGTTGTCGGCGGCCCAGGTGTCGAGGCCCGCCGTCATCAGCCGCAGCCGCGCGTCGTCCTCGGGCAGGGCGCCCACCTCGCGCAGGAAGGCGCCCACCGCACGCCCGAGCTCCAGCGGCCGGCCCAGCTGGTCGCCCTTCCAGAACGGCAGACGCCCCGGTGTGCCGGGCGCGGGCGTCACCAGGACCCGGTCGCGGGTGATGTCCTCGATCCGCCAGGACGTCGTACCCAGGGTGAAGACGTCGCCCACGCGGGACTCGTAGACCATCTCCTCGTCCAGCTCGCCGACCCGGCCGCCGCCCTTCTTCGGGTCCGCGCCCGCGAGGAAGACGCCGAACAGGCCCCGGTCCGGGATCGTGCCGCCCGAGGTGACGGCGAGACGCTGGGCGCCCGGACGCCCCGTCACCGTGCCCGCGACCCGGTCCCACACCACGCGCGGGCGCAACTCCGCGAACGCGTCGGACGGATAGCGGCCCGCCAGCATGTCGAGCACCCCCGTGAACGCCGACTCCGGCAACGAGGCGAACGGCGCGGCCCTGCGCACCGTCTCCAGCAGGTCGTCGGCCTGCCGGGTGTCCAGCGCGACCATCGCGACGAGCTGCTGCGCCAGCACGTCCAGCGGGTTGGCGGGCACCCGGAGCGCCTCGATAGACCCGTCCCGCATGCGCTCCGTCACGACCGCCGCCTGCACCAGGTCGCCCCGGTACTTCGGGAAGACGACACCCGTCGACACCGCGCCGACCTGATGGCCCGCGCGCCCCACGCGCTGGAGTCCCGAGGCGACCGACGGCGGCGACTCCACCTGCACCACGAGGTCCACCGACCCCATGTCGATGCCGAGCTCCAGACTGGACGTCGCCACCACGGCCGGCAGGCGGCCCGCCTTGAGGTCCTCCTCGACCTGGGCGCGCTGCTCCTTGGAGACCGAGCCGTGATGGGCGCGCGCGAGCAGCGGCGGCGCCCCCTGCGCGGCGCCCGCCTGCGCCATGACCTCGGCGGGGGAGTGGTCGGCCGGCAGCGCCTCGCCCGTCGCCCGCTCGTAGGCGATCTCGTTCAGCCGGTTGCACAGGCGCTCCGCGAGGCGCCGCGAATTGGCGAAGACGATGGTCGATCTGTGGGCTTGGACGAGATCGGCGATGCGCTCCTCGACATGCGGCCAGATCGACGGCTTCTCGCCGCCCGCGGGCCCGTCCCCGCCGCTGTCCGAGGCGGGCGAGCCGCCGAGCTCCCCGAGATCCTCCACGGGCACGACCACCGACAGGTCGAACTCCTTGCCCGACGGCGGCTGGACGATCTCCACGCGGCGCTGCGGCGACAGGAAACGCGCCACCTCCTGAACCGGCCGGACCGTCGCCGACAGGCCGATCCGCCGGGCGGGCCGCGGCAGCAGCTCGTCGAGCCGCTCCAGGGACAGGGCGAGGTGCGCGCCGCGCTTGGTGCCCGCCACCGCGTGCACCTCGTCCAGGATCACCGTCTCGACGCCCGCCAGCGCGTCCCGCGCGGACGACGTCAGCATCAGGAACAGCGACTCCGGCGTCGTGATGAGGATGTCCGGCGGGCGGGTCGCGAACGACCGGCGCTCGGCCGCCGGGGTGTCGCCCGAGCGGATACCGACCCGCACCTCGGGCTCGGGCAGCCCGAGCCGCGCCGACTCCTGCCTGATGCCCGTGAGCGGGCTGCGCAGATTGCGCTCCACGTCCACCGCGAGCGCCTTCAGCGGCGACACGTACAGTACCCGGCACCGCTTCTTCGCCTCGGCGGGCGGCGGTACGGACGCCAGCCGGTCCAGCGCGGCGAGGAACGCGGCGAGCGTCTTGCCGGAGCCCGTCGGCGCCACCACCAGCACGTCCGAGCCCTCGCCGATGGCGCGCCACGCCCCGTCCTGGGCCGGCGTGGGCGCGGAGAAGGCACCCGAGAACCAGCTCCGGGTCGCCGGGGAGAACGAGTCGAGCGCACTGCCTGCCATGTCACCCATCGTGCACCCCGCCACTGACAACGTCGCAGAATGGCGGGATGGGGAGCGAGCCGCGAGGCGGCGGTGGGACGAGCGGGCAGGCGGACCGGGGCACGCGCCGGCTGCCAGGCACGGGCGCGGGGCCCGGCGCCGGCGGGCGGCAGGCGGCCGTCCGGGAGCAGGCGCGGCACTGGCTGTTCCCCGACCTGCCGGGCGTGGACCTGCTGCGGGCACGCTATGTGCGCAAGACGTTCCTCCGGCACACCCACGAGACCTACGTCATCGCGGCGATCTCGCACGGCGTCGAGGGCTTCCACCACGGCGGCACCGACCGGTACGCGGGCCCGGGAGGACTCGCCCTGATCAACCCGGACACCGCGCACACCGGCTTCGCGAAGGAACCGGAGGGCTGGCGCTACGGCGCGCTCTATCCCGCGGTGGACATCGTCGCCGGCATCGCCGCCGAGACGACGGCCCTGCGCGGCACCCCGGGCTTCGTCTCGCCCGTCCTCGACGACGCGCACACCGCGCGGCTGGTCCACGCGGTGCTGCGCGCCGCCGACGAGGGCAACGCGCTGGCCGCGGACACCCTGCTGCGGATGGTCGTGACCCGCCTCCTGCGCCTGAACGGCGGCCCGCTGCCGGTACGGGCGGTGCGCGGCGCGGGCGGTGCCGCCGCCGCCCGCGCGCGCGGCCTGCTGCTGGAGCGGATGGCCGACCCGCCCTCGCTCCAGGCGCTTGCGGACGCCGTCGGCACCGGCCCGTTCGCACTGCTGCGCGCCTTCAAGGAGGCGTACGGGCTGCCGCCGCACGCCTGGCTGACCGACGCGCGCGGGCGCGCGGCCAAGCGGCTCCTGGACGCGGGCCACGCGCCCGCGCGGGCAGCCGCCGAGGTGGGTTTCACGGATCAGCCGCACCTGAACCGCCACTTCAGCCGCATCGTGGGCGTGCCGCCCGGCGCGTACCGCGGGGAACGGCTGGCGGCCGCAAGAACGTACAAGACCGCGCGATCCGCCCGTCCGTAGCGTGCGAGCGTGGAACGAACCGCGCGTGCGACCTCCCCGGCCCCGAACCCTCCGCCCGGCGCCCTGCCGCGCCCCGACGCGGCCGTCGTACGGGACGCCCTCGGGGTCGGCGTGGCGGTCGGCCTGTCCGGGTTCGCCTTCGGCGTCACCTCGGCTGGCGCGGGCCTCTCGGTGTGGCAGACCTGCCTGCTGAGCCTGCTGGTCTTCACGGGCGCCTCGCAGTTCGCCCTGGTCGCCGCGCTCGCCGGGGGCGCGGGACCGTTCGCCGCGGCGGCCGGCGCGCTCTTCCTCGGCGTACGCAACACGTTCTACGGCCTGCGCCTCTCGCAACTGCTGCGCCTGCCGGGCGCGGTGCGGCCCTTCGCCGCGCACTGGGTCATCGACGAGACGACCGCCGTCTCCCTCGCCCAGAGGGACCGAAGAGGCGCCAGGATCGGCTTCACCGTCACCGGCCTCACGCTGTACGTGCTGTGGAACCTGACCACGCTCGTGGGCGCCCTCGGCGCCCGGGCGCTGGGCGACACGAGCGCGTGGGGGCTGGACGCGGCCGGGCCCGCCGTGTTCCTCGCCCTGCTCGCGCCCATGCTGCGCACCCGCACGGAGCGGGCGGTGGCGGGCCTCGCGGTCCTGCTGGGACTCGGGCTGCTGCCCGTCCTCCCGGCGGGCGTACCGGTCCTGGGGGGGGCGCGCGCCGCGCCCGCCGCGCTCTGTGCCGAGGGCCGCCGGGGCCGTGGAGGCGGCCGTGGTCGTGCACATAGCCGTAGCCGTAAAGGAGGAGACGCGTGAACGTCTGGATCGCCGTCGCGGTCACCGCCGTCGGCTGCTACCTCATGAAACTCCTGGGGCTCCTGGTGCCCGCGGGGGTGCTGGAGCGTCCGCTGGTGCGGCGGCTCGCCGCGCTGCTGCCCGTGGCGCTGCTCGCCGCTCTCACCGCGCAGCAGACGTTCAGCACGAACGGCGCGCTGATGCTCGACGCGCGGGCCGCGGGACTCGCGGCCGCGGCGCTCGCACTGGTCGTGCGGGCCCCGTTCCTGCTGATGGTCGCGGCGGCCGTGGTGGTCACCGCGGGGGTACGGGCACTCGGCGGCTGATCACCGCGTACGGACGGCGGCTCGCCCCGGGGCGGGATACTGGTGCGCATGCGGTTGACGATTTTCTGGGAGCGTATGGCCGAGCATTTCGGGCCGGCCTACGCCGATTCCTTCGCCCGTGACCACGTGATGGCCGAACTCGGTGGCCGTACGGTGCACGAGGCCCTGGCCGCGGGCTGGGACGCGAAGGACGTGTGGCGCGCCGTCTGCGACGTGATGGGAATCCCACCGGAGGAGCGGTGAGCGGGAAAGGCCGACGAGCCCCGTCGGGGCGGGGTCGGTGAGCACCGGGTGGCTCCTCAGGACGGTCTCGGTGACGCTCGCGTGGCTCCTCGGACGGCGTCCGTGATCACCGCGTGCGGGATTCACTCCGCCGGTAGGTGAGACTTGCACCGTGGCACCGACAGACGAGACCGCGCGGGACACCGCCGCGCACACACCGCCGCCGACCACCTCACAGCTTTCGGCACCGCAGGCGGGCGGCCGTGTCCGCATGCCGCGCTGGCTGCCGCGCGCCGCTGTGCTGGTCCTCGGGCTCTACGCCTGCTTCCAGCTCGGAAGCTGGGCGTTCCACCAGCTCGTGGGGTTGTTGATCAATGTTCTGATCGCCTTCTTCCTGGGGCTCGCCGTCGAGCCCGCAGTGGGGCGGATGGCGGCGCGCGGGGTGCGGCGCGGACTCGCGACCTTCCTGGTCTTCCTGGGGGTCGTCGCCTTCAGCGTCGGCTTCGTGGTGCTGCTCGGATCGATGCTCGCGGGTCAGATCACGCAGATGATCGACGATTTCCCGCAGTACCTGGACTCCGTCATCAGCTGGACCAACGGCCACTTCCACACCAGCCTGTCCCGGCTCCAGATCCAGGACAGCCTGCTCCACTCCGACTGGCTCCAGCAGTACGTCCAGAACAGCGCCAGCGGTGTGCTCGACGTCTCCACCACCGTGCTGGGCGGCCTGTTCCGGCTGCTGACGATCTTCCTCTTCTCGTTCTACTTCGCGGCCGACGGCCCCCGGCTGCGCCGCGCCCTGTGCTCCGTACTGCCCCCCGCGCGGCAGGCCGAGGTGCTCAGGGCCTGGGAGATCGCCGTGGCCAAGACGGGCGGGTACCTCTACTCCCGTGGCCTGATGGCGCTGGTCTCCGGCGTCGCGCACTACGTTCTGCTCCAGATCCTCGGCATCCCCTACGCGCCCGTGCTGGGCGTGTGGGTGGGTTTGATCTCGCAGTTCGTACCGACGATCGGCACCTATCTCGCGGGCGCGCTGCCGATGCTGGTGGCGTTCACCGTGAACCCCTGGTACGCGCTGTGGGTGCTCGCCTTCGTCGTGGTCTACCAGCAGTTCGAGAACTACCTGCTCCAGCCGAAACTCACCGCGAAGACCGTGGACATCCATCCGGCGGTCGCCTTCGGCTCCGTGATCGCCGGTACGGCGCTGCTGGGGGCGGTGGGCGCGCTCGTCGCGATCCCGGCCGTCGCCACACTCCAGGCCTTCCTGGGCGCGTACGTGCGGCGCTACGACGTGCTCGACGACCCGTTGGCCCCGGTCGGCGGGCCGCCGGGCGGGGGGGGGGGCGGCGCGGGCGCGCCGGCGCCGCGGACCGGCGGACCGCTGCTGCGCAGGATCGCCCGGCGGCCGCGGGGGCCGGGGGGCGGGGGCGGGCGTGCCCGTGACCGTATCCGGGACCAGGACCCGGACCGGGACCAGCGCCGGAACGCGGCCTCGGCGTCGGCTCCGGACCACGGTGAGCCCCAGGCGCCCCCCGCTGTCCCGGACCAGTCTGTTCCGGATCAGTCCGTCCCGGATCAGTCCGTCCCGGGCCGGTTCTCGGGCCGGAGGCGGTGGGGCCGGAACGTCTGAACCACCTCGCCGCGGCCGGCGGGGGAGAGCCACGAGCGAGCCACTCGAAGTGGCTCAGAGCGACATGTAGCGACGTAGAGCAACGTATAGCAACGCATATCGACACAGAGCGACTCAGGCCGCTCGGGGGTACCCGGACGTACCCAGAGGCACCTGAGGAAAACCAGAACCCGAAGGATGTGTGGAACCCGTGTCCGACCTCGCCACCGACACCGTCGCCCGGCTGCGTGCGACCTTCCGTACCGGCCGTACGAAGGAGAGGGACTGGCGGGTCCGGCAGTTGACCGCTCTGCGCACCGTGCTCACGGAGCACGAGGGGGAGTTCGCCGCCGCGCTCAACGCCGACCTGGGCAAGAGCAAGGAGGAGGGGCTCCGTACCGAGGTCGTGTTCACCGTCCGGGAGATCGACCACATGCTGGGCCATCTGGACGACTGGATGCGGCCCACGGACGCACCCGTGCCCGAGCACCTGGCCGGCGCGCGGGCGTGGAGCGTGCTGGAACCGCTCGGCGTGGTCCTCGTCATCGGGCCGTGGAACTACCCGGCGCAACTGCTCCTCGCGCCGATGGCCGGCGCGCTCGCGGCCGGCAACTGCGTCGTCGCCAAACCGAGCGAGCTCGCACCGGAGACCTCCGCGCTGCTGGCCCGGCTGCTGCCGCGCCGCCTCGACCCCGACGCGGTCGCCGTCGTGGAGGGCGGGATTCCGGAGACGACGGCGCTGCTGGAGCAGCGTTTCGACCATATCTTCTACACCGGCAACGGCGGTGTCGGCCGGATCGTCATGCGTGCGGCGGCCGAGCATCTGACGCCGGTCACCCTCGAACTGGGCGGCAAGTCACCGGTGTTCGTGGACCGGGACGCCGACGTCGCCGAGGTGGCGGCCCGCCTCGTCGCCACGAAGTTCCTGAACGCGGGCCAGACCTGCGTCGCCCCCGACTACGTGCTGACCGATCCGGCCACGGCCCGCGGCCTTGTGGCGGCGCTCGCCCGCGAGATACCCGCCGTATACGGAGACGACCCCGCGGCCTCGCCGCGTTACGGACGGATCGTCAACGAGCGCCACTTCGACCGCCTCAGCGGACTGTTGGCGTCCGGTACCGTCGCCGCCGGCGGCCGCAGCGACCGTTCCGCGCGCTACATCGAGCCGACCGTACTGACCGGAGTGTCTCCGGACTCACCCGTCATGTGCGAGGAGATCTTCGGCCCCATCCTGCCGGTCGTCGAGGTCGAAGACCTGGACGAGGCAATCGACTTCATCGTGGCCCGCGACAAGCCGCTCGCCCTCTACGCCTTCACGCGGTCCGGCGCGACCCGGGAGCGGCTGCTCGCCGAGACGTCGTCGGGAGCGGTCACCTTCGGTCTGCCCGTCGCCCATCTGACAGTGCCTGACCTGCCGTTCGGCGGTGTCGGCGAGAGCGGCATGGGAAACTACCACGGTCCGTACTCGATGGAGACGTTCAGCCACCGCAAGGCCGTACTCGCGGCACGGGACGCCGGCTGACCGCATCCGCCACCGCACCGGAGCGGAGCTCGCGCGGGAACGGGGCCCGCGCGGGCGCACGGCCCGCGTGGGAGCGCGTGACCGGCCCCGACGGCACGGGGCGCTCTTCGCGATCCCCGGCCTTTCCCCGATCCGGGCGGGTCTCCGCGCCCCCGGTTCTCCGCGCCTCGGTTCTCCGCGATCCGCGGGCTCTCCGCTCCGGGCTCTCCGCGTACGGCGGTCCCGGCCGATGCCCGCACCGGGGGCGGCCGCCGGTGCCGGGGCTGCTGGTACCGGGGCTCAGGAGGGCCGCGCCTCGTCCTGCGGCCCCCGCCCCGTCCCGTGCGCCGGACGGCGCCTGCGCCGCGCCCGCTCCGCGGCCTCCGCCGCGCGCGCCGTCCTGGATGTCACATGGACGGGAAGCAGGCTCAGCCCCCAGCCACCCGCCACGACCACCCTCGCCACCGTGCCCGTGTGCTCGGGCGCGAACACCAGCCGCGCCACCGCCCACCACCAGGCACCGCCCAGCGCCAGCGCCGGTATCAGGGCCGGTATGAGGATTCCAGGCCTTGCCATGGCTGCCTCCTCCGGCCGGTACCCGCAGAGCCTTCCGTGCTGGCAGTCTGCCCCCGCGTGGGCGGCGCCGCATCCAGACCGGTGCCCCGCCGCAGCCGGGGCGGCCCCGGCCGGGCGCGATTACGCTGACTCCATGGGATCTGTCGGCGGGCTCGCGGGCGAACCCGTACGGAGTGCCCGGAGCGGTCGCGTCAGCACCGGCGCGCAGCTCGACGCGCTGAGCGGCGCCGTCGAGGACCTGGCCGGGCAGTTCGCGCTGCAACCGCTGCTGCACCGCATCCTGCGCCGGGCCGTCGCACTGCTGGGGGCGGGTGCCGGCTCCATCAGCACCGTCGACGAGCGGGCCGGTACGTACCGCAAGGAGGCCGACCTCGGGGTCGGCTGCCAGGAGGGCCGGGTGTTCCCGCTCGCGGAGGGGGCCACAGGGGCGGTCGTCGCCCGCCGGGGCCCCTGCGTCTTCGACAGCTACAGCGAGGTCCGCGGCGGCCACGTCGACCCGGCCGACCGCGAACGGCTGCACGCGACGGTCGCCGTCCCCATCGAGTGGCGCGGCGACGTCATCGGCGTGTGCGTCGTCTTCAGTACGGACCCGACGACGCGTTTCACCGGCGAGGACGTCGATCTCCTCGGCCTCTTCGCGCGGCACGCGGCCATCGCCATCACCAACGCGCGCCTGCACCGTGAGGCCGAGGAGCGCACCCGGAGCCTCGCCGTCGGCGCGGAGCGCGAGCGCGTCGTAAGGGATGTGCACGACACCGTCGCCCGCGCACTCGGGTCGATCATCACCCATATGGACGCGGCGGAGGTCCACGACCCCGCGGGACGCCTGGACGCGGGCCCGGGCGCCCCCCCCCCCCCCCGGGGGGGGCCCCGGGGCCCCGGGGGGGGGGGGGGGGCCCCCCCCCGCCCCCCGCCCCCCCCGGGCCCCCCCCCCCTTGGGGCTTAACTAAACTTCCTGGCGGGGGGCCCGGTCTCCACAACCCCACCTCGGTTGTGGGGTCGGGCTTTTGCGGGGCCGCCCCCCCCCCGCGCCGGGCGGCGCGACCCGGCGCGCACGGTCCTCGGGCTCGGGCCCTCCCTCCTCGACCTGCCCACCCTGGACGACGCCCTCGCGGTGGAACTCGACTGGGTCCGCTCCACGGCGGGCATCCGTACCGGCCTTGTCGCCACCGGGGAGCGCCGCCCCCTCGACGCCGACCTCGAAGCCGTCGCGCTCCGGCTGGTGCAGGAGGCGCTGACCAATGTCGTCACCCACGCGGCGGCCTCCCACGTCCGCGTCGGCGTGATGTACGGCGCCGACGAGCTCTCCGTCGTCGTCGAGGACGACGGACGCGGCTTCGACCCCCACGACGCTTCCGTGCGGCGGGCCGGTCTGGGCCTGACGGGGATCGTCACCCGCGCCCGGCGGCTCGGCGCCGAGCTGGGCATCGAGTCCACACCGGGCTGGGGCACCCGCATCCGGCTGCGGGTCCCGTACGCCCCCGAAGGGGCCGTCGCCGGCGTGGCCGCGGGGACCGCCTGCCGGGTCCTGGTGGTGGACCGGCGGCCCGTCGTCAGGGCCGGACTCGTACGCCTGCTGGGCCGTGCCGAGCCCGACGTCCAGGTGGTCGGGGAGGTCGCGGACGCCCGCGAGGCCCTGGACGCGGTGCGGGTCCTGGAGCCCGACGTGGTGCTGCTCGACCTCAGGATGCCCGGCTTCGACGGCGCCAGGCTCACCTCGTACGTACGCGCGGCGAATCCGGCGACCGCCGTGCTCGTGATGACGGACGACCTCGGGGACGACCTGCTCAAGGAGGCCGTGCACGCGGGCGCGCGCGGCTGCGTGGGCACCGAACTCGACGGGCCTGCCGTGGTGCGGGCCGTTCTCGCGGCGGCCCGCGGGGACGCGCTGCTCAGCGAGCGCGTCCTGCGCGGATTCGCCGACCGGGACCGGCCGGCGCCCGAGGCGCTCACGGACCGGGAGCGCGAGGTGCGCGCCCTGGTGGAGCGCGGACTGCCGGACAAGAAGATCGCCTCGGTGCTCGGGATCGCGGTGAAGACCGTCGAGAAGCACGTCGGCGCCGTGCTCCGCAAGACCGGCGCGCCCAACCGCACGGCCCTCGCCCACCGGGCCGCCGCCCGGCGCTGAGCAGCTCGGGCCGCCCGCCGCTGAGTCCCGGGCCGCCTGCCTGCGAGCCTGCTGGTAGCCCGGCGCTGAGCCTGCCGCGCCGCACGTTGCTGAGCCGATCGCGCCGCCCGGCATCGAAGGGGGTGCCGGGCGCGCGTGAGGGGATTCCCTCCGCACAGATGGGGGGATTCCCTCCCGACGCGCGGACGGCCGGTGCCTACCGTCATAAGGGTCAGGTGATCTCGACCCGTCGCGCGCGACGCGGCGCAAGAACCCTGGAGCGTGCCGTGCCCGTCGTACCGCTGACCGACATCCTGTCCGACGCCTTCGACCAGCGTTACGGCGTCCCCGCGATCAACATCGTCAACGACCTGACGCTGGAGGCGGTCCTCGGCGCCGCCGTGGAGAAGGCGTCGCCCCTCATCGTGCAGACCTCCGTCAAGACCGTGAAATCCATCGGGAGCGACGTGCTCTACGCGATGTGGGAGGCGATGACCGCGGGCATCGAGGTGCCCGTCACCCTCCATCTCGACCACTGCCCCGAGCGCGAGGTGATCACCGAATGCCTGCGCGCCGGCTGGAACTCGGTCCTGTTCGACGCCTCCCACCTGCCCGTCGAGGAGAATATGCGGCAGACCGTCGAGGTCGTCGCGGAGGCCCGCCGCCACGGCGCGGACGTCGAGGGCGAGATCGAGTCGATCACCGGCGTCGAGGACGGCGTCGGCAGCGACACGGAGGCGGCGCGGCAGGATCTGGCCGTCGCCCTCGAGTTCCTCACCACCACCGGCGTCGACGTCTTCGCCCCGGCCATCGGCAACGCCCACGGCCACTACAAGCGGGCACCCGTCCTCGACTTCGACCGGGTCTCCGACATCGTCGCCGCCCATCCGCTGCCCATCGCCCTGCACGGCGGCAGCGGCATGTCGAACGAGCAGTTCCGCGAACTGATCTCGCGGGGGTGCGCCAAGGTGAACATCTCGACCGCGCTCAAAGAGACGTACATGCAGTCCAACCTCGCCTTCCTCAAGGAGGCGGAACAGCGGCGGAAGTGGGACCCTCCGTCGCTGTTCCGCGCCGTGCGCGGGGACGTCAGTGAGCTGGCCGGATCTCTGATGACGCTGTTCGGCAGCGCGGGCCACGCCCCGGTCGCCGCCGGGAAGGCCGGGTGAGGACCGTGCCCGCCCTCATCTTCGACTGCGACGGCGTCCTCGCCGACACGGAGCGCGACGGCCATCTGCCCGCCTTCAACAGGACCTTCGCGGAATTCGGGCTTCCGGCCCGCTGGAGCGACGCCGAGTATGCGCGGCGGGTCAAGGTCGGCGGAGGCAAGGAGCGGATGAAGACGCTGCTGACCCCCGAGTTCGTGGCCGAGGCCGGGCTGCCGGACGATCCGGCAGCGCTGGACGCCGAGGTCGCGAAGTGGCACCGGCGCAAGACCGAGATCTACACCGGGATCATCGCGAGCGGCGCCATCCGGCTCCGGCCCGGCGTCCGGCGTGTCGCGGAGGAGGCCGCCGACGCCGGCTGGGTCCTCGCGGTCGCCTCCACCTCGGCGGAGCCGTCCGTGCGCGGCGTGCTCGACCTCGCTGTCGGCAAGGCCCTCGCCCTCCGCTTCGGCGTCTTCGCCGGGGACATCGTCGCCCACAAGAAGCCCGCCCCCGACATCTACGAGCTGACCGTTTCGAGCCTCGGGCTCGGCCCCGCCGACGCCGTCGTGGTCGAGGACAGCAGGAACGGCATGCTGGCGGCGCTCGCGGCCGGCCTCGGCTGCGCCGTCACGACCAGTACGTACACGGCGGAGGAGGACTTCACGGGCGCCTCGCTCGTCGTCTCCTCGCTCGGCGATCCACCGCCCGACGAGACCGTGACGGAGGTACGGGCCGACCCGCTCGGCCTGCGCCCCGAGCCGTACGTACGGCTCGCCGACCTGGCGGCACTGCTCGGAGAGGGAGGCGTACGCGGCAGGAGTTGAGTACGCCCCCGTCCGCGGTCGCGTGGCGAAGGGCGAGAATCCAAGGGAGACAGAGCGATATGCCGTCCACAGTCAGTGATCTCGAATACGTCGTCAGGACCATCGCCGGCACGGCCGTCGACAACGAGCGGTACTTCTGTGACCTCGACGGCGTCGTGGGAGACGGCGACTTCGGCTTCTCACTGGCACGCGGCTTCGAGATCGTCCTGGCCGACTGGGACGAACTCGACCGCAGCACGCCCGCGCAGTTCCTGAAGAAGGTCGCGCTGATCATCTCCAAGCGGGTCGGCGGGACGTCAGGACCCCTGTGGGGGACGGCCTTCCTGCGGGCGGCGTCCGCCGTGAACGACCGCCCCGACATGGAGTCCCTCACCGCCCACGACGCGGTGGCGATGCTGGGCGCCGCCATCGAGGGCATCAAGGCGCGCGGCAAGTCCGACCTCGGGGACAAGACCCTGCTCGACGCCTTGATCCCGATGACGGAAGCGCTCGACAAGCAGGTGCGCGGCGGGACCGCCGACACCGCGCGCACCCCCGCGGAACTCGCCCGGGTCGCCGCGTCCACCGCCCGTACCGCCGCCGACGCGACCACCACCATGCAGGCCCTGCGGGGCCGGCCCAGCTACACGGGGGAGCGCAGCATCGGCTCGCCCGACGCGGGCGCGGTGGCGGTGGCCGTCATGGCGGAGCGGATCGCCGACGCGTGGCCGGACCGCCCCTGAACGGGCTTTCCCGGCCGGGCTCCGCGGACCGGATCTCCCGCGGCAGCCAGTCCCGCCGCGGGGTGTGCCCCGACAGGGCTTCCCCGCAAGGGCATTCAGCTTCCCACCTCGATGACGAGACACAGGAGCGATCGCATGAAGAAGTTCGTCAACGATCCCAAGGACTACGTGTCCGAGATGCTGGAAGGGCTGGCGCTCGCCAACCCCGACAGCCTCAGGTACGTCCCCGAATTCAACCTGATCATGCGGTCCGACGCTCCCGACCTCGACAAGGTGGCTCTGGTCCAGGGCTCGGGCTCCGGGCACGAGCCGTCCCATGTGATGTCCGTGGGGAAGGGCATGCTGGACGCCGCCTGCCCCGGCGACGTCTTCTCCGCGCCTCCCACCGACTACGTGTACGAGACGGTCAAGCTGGTGGCGTCCCCCAAGGGCGTGCTGCTGCTGGTCAACAACTACACGGGAGACCGGATGGCCTTCGAGATGGCACAGGAGCTGTCCGAGGCCGACGGCATCGTCGCGCGCACCCTGTTCATCGACGACGACGTGTCCGTCCAGGACTCGACGTACACCGTCGGCCGCAGGGGCGTCGCGGGCAACTTCTTCGTGATGAAGGCCTGCGGCGCGGCGGCCGAGCGCGGTGCCGACCTCGACGAGGTGTACCGGATCGGCGAGAAGGTCAACTCCGTCACCCGCACCATGGGCATGGCGCTGACCGCGTGCACGCCGCCCGCCAAGGGCTCGCCGCTGTTCGAACTGTCCGACGACGAGATCGAGATGGGCGTCGGCATCCACGGCGAGCCGGGCAGGCGGCGGGAGAAGCTGCGCTCCGCGAACGACATCGTGACGGAACTCGTGTCGGCGGTCGCGGACGACCTGCCGTACACGTCGGGCGACCGGGTCGCGCTGATGATCAACGGTCTCGGCGGCACGCCGGTCGGCGAGCTGTACCTGGTCTACGGCCTCGCCCACCGGCAACTCGCGGCCCGGGGCATCGAGATCGGCCGCTCGTACGTCGGCGAGTACTGCACCTCGCTCGACATGGCGGGCTGCTCCCTGACCCTGGTACGGCTGGACGACGAGATCACCGGGCTGCTGGAGGACCCGGCGGAGACCGCGATCCGCGTCTTCTGACACAAGGCCCTTCTTCCTGGGCTTCCCGAACTTCCCGAACTTCCCGATAAAAGACCGCTTCCTTCCGGCAGGCGGCAGGTGACCGTTTCTTCCCGTCAGAAGAGCGCTCTTCCCAGCGGGAGACCGCTCTTCCCGGCAGGAGACCGTCAGGCGGCCAGCATCGCCATGTCCTCGTCCGTCAGGGCGATGTCCGCGGCCGCCATGTTCTCCTCCAAGTGCGCGAGCGACGCGGTGCCCGGAATCTGCACGATCGAGGGCGAGCGCGCCAGCCCCCAGGCGAGGGCGATCTGACGCACGGTGGCGCCGTGCCGCTCCGCGACCTTGCCGAGAGCGTCGCTCGCGAGGGACCCGCCGGCCCCGCCGAGGGCGAAGAACGGCATGAAGGCGATCCCGGCCGCCGCGCAGGTGCCGACCAGGGCGTCGTCCGCGCGGTCGAGCACGCTGTAGCGGTTCTGCACGGCCGCCACCGGTGCGATCGCGCGGGCCTCGGCGAGCTGCGGCCCCGTCACATTGCTGACGCCGAGATGCCGGATCAGACCCTCCTCGCGCAGCTCCGCGAGGGCGGCGAAGCGGTCGCCGAGCGGGGCGGCGGCGGAGCCGCTGAGCCTGCCGACCCGCAGATAGACGAGGTCGAGTACATCGAGGTCCAGGTCCGTGAGGTTCTGCCGCACGGCGGCGCGCAACTGGCCCGGCTCCGCCTCGCCGATCATCTCGCCGTCCCGGTTGCGGATGGGCCCGACCTTGGTGGCGATGGACACGCCGTCCGCGTACGGGTGGAGCGCGCGGCGGAGCAGGTCGTTCGCGCGGACGTCGCCCGCGAAGTAGAAGGCGGCGGTGTCGATGTGGAGGGCGCCGAGCCCGACGGCGCGGCGGGCGACGGCGATCGCCTCCTCGGGCGGGCGGACGGGGCCTCCCCACCGCCCCGGCAGGTGCATGGCGCCGAAACCGATACGCGGGACGCTCAGGGTGCCGCCGAGTACGACGGCCGCGCTCGCGCCGCGTGGTGCGCTTGACATCAAAATCGAACATCCATTCTTATGTGAGTGCGGACCCCACAGGCACTGCCGGTCGTCGGGACCCATTGTCAGTGGCAGGGGATAGCGTCGTTGACGTGAAGCGATCGACTCAAGCAAATCGGGTGGAACCCATGGCAGGAACGGACCGCGAGAAGGCGCTGGACGCCGCACTCGCACAGATTGAGCGGCAGTTCGGCAAGGGCGCCGTGATGCGGCTGGGCGAGCGGCCCAATGAGCCGGTCGAGGTCATCCCCACGGGATCGACCGCACTCGATGTCGCGCTCGGTGTCGGCGGGCTGCCCCGCGGCCGCGTGGTCGAGGTGTACGGCCCGGAGTCCTCCGGCAAGACGACCCTCACGCTGCACGCCGTGGCGAACGCGCAGCGGGCGGGCGGAGCGGTGGCCTTCGTGGACGCGGAGCACGCCCTCGACCCCGAGTACGCCAAGAAACTGGGCGTCGACATCGACAATCTGATCCTCTCGCAGCCGGACAACGGCGAGCAGGCGCTGGAGATCGTGGACATGCTGGTCCGCTCCGGCGCGCTCGACCTGATCGTCATCGACTCCGTCGCTGCGCTCGTGCCGCGCGCGGAGATCGAGGGCGAGATGGGCGACTCGCACGTGGGCCTCCAGGCCCGGCTGATGAGCCAGGCGCTGCGGAAGATCACGAGCGCGCTCAACCAGTCGAAGACGACGGCGATCTTCATCAACCAGCTCCGCGAGAAGATCGGTGTGATGTTCGGCTCGCCGGAGACCACGACGGGTGGCCGGGCGCTCAAGTTCTACGCGTCGGTCCGCCTCGACATCCGGCGCATCGAGACGCTGAAGGACGGCACGGACGCGGTCGGCAACCGCACCCGCGTCAAGGTCGTCAAGAACAAGGTCGCGCCGCCGTTCAAGCAGGCCGAGTTCGACATCCTCTACGGGCAGGGGATCAGTCGCGAGGGCGGTCTGATCGACATGGGCGTGGAGCACGGCTTCGTGCGCAAGGCCGGTGCCTGGTACACGTACGAGGGCGACCAGCTCGGCCAGGGCAAGGAGAACGCGCGCAACTTCCTCAAGGACAACCCCGACCTGGCGAACGAGATCGAGAAGAAGATCCTCGAAAAGCTGGGGGTCGGGGTCCGGCCCGAGGAGCCCGCCACCGAGGCGGCGGCCGATCCGGCGGCCCCGGCCGGCGACGCGGCCAAGGCGGTGCCCGCCCCCGCGGCGGCCCCGGCTTCGGCGGCGCCCGCGGGCAGGGCCAAGACGGCCAAGGCCGCGGCGGCCAAGAGCTGATCCGTCCGTGCCCGAGGAGGAGCCTTCCCGCGCCGGAGCCGGACGCCGGGCCGGGAAGCGGGGACGGACGGCACGGCCGGGGGGGAGCTCCGACCCGTCGAGGGCCGGGCAGGAGCTGCCGCCCCAGGACCCGGCCGAGCGGGCGCGGGCGATCTGCCTGCGCCAGCTCACCGGCATGCCGCGGACGCGCAAGCAGCTCGCGGACGCGCTGAGGAAGCGGGAGATCCCCGACGACGTCGCGGAAGAGGTGCTCTCCCGCTTCGAGGACGTGGGACTGATCGACGACGCGGCGTTCGCGGGGGCCTGGGTGGAGTCACGCCACCACGGCCGGGGCCTCGCCCGCCGCGCGCTCGCCCGCGAACTGCGCACCAAGGGGGTCGAGTCCGCGGTCATCGACGAGGCGGTCGGGCAGCTCGACGCGGAGCGTGAGGAGGCCACGGCGCGCGACCTGGTTGCCTCGAAGCTCCGCTCGACACGGGGCCTGGACCGCGACCGCCGGCTGCGCCGCCTGGTCGGCATGCTGGCGCGGAAGGGATACGGCCAGGGGCTGGCGCTGCGGGTGGTGCGCCAGGCACTGGAAGAGGAGGGGGAGGACGCGGACGGCCTGGACGAGGCGTTCCCGGACTGACCACCCGGGAACGACCTCGCCCCGTCCAGGGCTCACGGCCTCGGGGGCCCGGCATGCGCGAACCGGGCGCGCGGACGGGCGTGCGTACCGGGCGGACGCGGACCGGGCGTGCGCGGAGGTGTGGTCGCGCCGTATCCGAACGTGCCCACCCGGCCATGCCCATCCCGGCGGTGCACGTCAGTGCTCGATGAGGCCTGCCTCCGCCAAACCTCGCCGTGCGCCTCAGTGCTCGACGGGGAGGCCCGCCTCGCGCCAGGCCTGGAAACCGCCCTCCAGGTCCGTCGCGCGGTGCAGACCCAGCTGCTGGAGGGAGGCGGCGGCCAGCGAGGACGCGTATCCCTCGTTGCAGAACACGACGATCCTGCGGTCGTGGTCCGTCGCCTCCGGGATCTTGTGGCTGCCCCGCGGGTCGAGGCGCCACTCCAGCTCATTGCGCTCAATTTGCAGCGCGCCGGGGATCGTTCCGTCGCGCTCGCGCTGCTGCTGGTAGCGGATGTCGACGAGCAGCGCGCCGTCCTCCCGCACCGCGCGCCGCGCCTCGACGGGGCCGATCCGGCGCAGGCCGGTCCTGGCCCTGTCCAGGACCTCCTCTATGGACGCGGGGCCGGCCGGTGCGGCGGGGTCCGCGGTGCCGGTGGGCTCGCTCACTGCCACTCCTCGGGAAGTTCGACCTCTTCGAGCCGCAGCACGGGGCCCGTCCTGCTGTAACGGCGCATCAGCGGCAGCGGCGGGTAGTACGCGTGCACCGACACGGCGTGTGCCGCGTCCGACTCGTTGCGCACCTCGTGCACATGGTGCTCGCCGAAGGCGCGGGCGTCACCCGCCTCCAGCACCCGGTGGCGGTCGACGTCCTCGGCGAGTTCGAGTGTCTTCCAGCCCTCGGTGGGCAGTCGTGCGGCGAGCGAGTCCTCCTTCAGCACGCCCGCCGCAGTGGCGAACGCGCCGTGCGAACCGCCGTGGTCGTGCCAGCCGGTGCCGGTGCCGGGCGGCCAGCCGATGAGCCACGCCTCGCTGCCCGCGGGGCCGTCGAGACGGGTCCAGGTGCGGCCCTCGGGGTCCAGGGGCAGCGAGGCGACGAGCGCGGTGTCCGCGGCCGTCGCCCGTACGAAAGCGAGGAGTTCGGCCGGCGACGGGCCCGCGGGAGCGGTGGTGGTGCCGGGGGAGACGGAGGGTGAGGCGGGAGAAGCGGAAACAGACATGGCGCCGTCCTGATGAGGTTCGCGGGTACGCGCTCGGGCCGCCGCTGCCCGGCTCGGGGCACACGGAGGCGGCGCGGTGCGCGAAAAGAGGGAAGAGAGGCGAATCAGCAGGACGGGCGACACACGCAGCCCGCATAGCGGAGGAGGTCCATATGGACCCTCCGCCACAGGCGCACACAGGTGTCGGTCACGTTCCGGAGTACACCACGGGTGCCCGGATCGGTCAATTCATGTGCGCGGCACGGTCCTCGGCGTTCGCGCGCGCGTCCGACGGCGTTCCGCCGCGGACCGCCGCCGCGGCGGCCCGCAGCTCCTCGGGCCGCACGCCGCCGAAGGCCGCCGCCAGGTGTCCGTCGGGCCGTACGAGCAGCACGTTGTGCGCGGACGCGCCCGGATAGGCCTCCGTCACCAGCAGCTCCGCGTCCACCGGCAGGTCCGCGACGGCCGAGGCGAGGCGGGGCATCACGCCGGCCTTCAGCCAGTGCCGCCGGTCCCATACGGCCGTGCCCGGCGCCACCAGCACCACCAGGAGCCTGCCCCGCCCGAGCCGGTCGCGCAGCCTGCCCGCCGTGCCGTCGGGGGTCGTCACGCGCACATCCGTGACGGGGCCGCCCACCGCCGTGCCGACGGCGGCCCACGCCTCCCCGGGCGGCGCGGCGAGCGGGGAGTGCGGGTACGAGGGGGGCGCGCCCAGCGGCCCCTGGCCCAGGTGCCCGTCGGCGAGCAGGGTCTCGCGCCCGCTCGCGGAACCCGGCAGCAGACCGCGCAGACCGCCTCCGCCGCGCAGTATCGGCAGCGACTGGTCCGCCGCGCGCAGCCGGGCCGCGACCGCCGTCCGCCGCTCCGCCTGATAGCTGTCGAGGAGGGCCTTCGTCTCGCCGTGGTGCCACGCGAGCGCCAGCTTCCAGGCGAGGTTCTCGGCGTCCCTGACCCCTTCGTCGAGACCCTGGGTGCCGACGGCGCCCAGCAGATGCGCCGCCTCGCCCGCGAGGAAGGCCCGGTCGACCCGCCACCGCTGCGCCAGCCGGTGGTGGATCGTGTGGACGCCGGTGTCCAGCAGTTCGTACGGCGGGGTCTCGCCGCACCAGCCCGCGAGGGCCTCCCTCACGCGCGCCACCAGCGCGTCGGGTGTGACCAGGTCCCCGCGCGGCGGCAGCAGCCAGTCCAGCCGCCAGGTACCGCCTGGCAGGGGCCGCGCCGACACCTCGTCGCCGCCCGAGCGCCACGGCGGCTGCCGGTGCAGCACCGCCTCACGGGGCCACGGCAGCTCGACGCGCAGCGCGGCGACCGCGTACCGTTCGACGGCCGTACGTCCGGGGAACCGGACGGCGAGCAGTTTGCGGACCGTGGACCTGGCGCCGTCGCAGCCCACCAGGTAACTGCCGCGCCAGTAGGACGTGCCGGGGCCGCGGGTGTGCGCGGTCACGCCCGTGCCGTCCTGCTCCAGCGAGTCGAGGCGGCTTTCGGTGACGACCTTCACGAGCGAGGTCTTCGCGATCGCCTCGCGCAGGCCCCGGACGAGTACGTGCTGCGCGATGTGGACGGGAGAGGGGAAGCCCTCGACGCCGAGCGGCAGAGCCCGTACCGGCTGCTTGCGCCGCATCAGCCGCCAGCCGTCCCACCGGGCCCCCTCGTCACTGAGGGTGGTGCATCCGAGACGTGCCGTCAGTGCCGCCGTGTCCGGCCGGAGCACCACTGTCCGCGCCGCGCGGGCGTCGTCCGCGCCGGCGGTCTCGTCGAGCACCACGGACGGGACCTCCGCCGCCGCGAGAGCCAGGGCGAGCGTGAGGCCCACGGGGCCCGCTCCGACGATGATCACCGGGTCCACGGGGTCGCCTCCCGGGCCCGTGCGGTCTTGCGGTCGGTGGCTGCTGGCGCCCGGTGAGTGATCACAGAACGTATGCAACCGACTGGGCGATCTCGCGTCAAGCGACAGCCTCGGCGGCGCGTACACCCTCGGCCAGACCCGGAAGTGATCCCCCGTCACTTCTCTCTCAGCCACCCCGTTCGGGGAGGCCGGGCGGGAGGAGCCGGGACGCATGTACGGCGTCGCGCTGACGGTGCGGGTGGCGGTGCCCCTCGTACCTGGTCGACTGTGATCGTCCGGTTCTGTGCGTGCGGCCCCGCCGGACCGGTCGGTGCGTGCGGCCCCGCCCGGGCGGCGACCGCGCCGCTCCGGACGACCGTACGTCGGACGGTTCCGCGCCGAGGCCCGGTCACAGCCGGGCCGCGAAAACCGTCAGCCTACTCGCGAGGCGGCGAGGCGTACGTCCGGACCGGCGGGGCGTCGCGGTCGCACTGCCGACGGAACCGGCCGCCCTGTCCGGCTCAGCGACGCGGACGGCCTCCCCGACAACGCCCTGAAGTTCACTCCAACGAGTGCGGTCCCGGGTTGGGGCTGCGCCAGGTGGACAGCCGGCAGACAGCCCGGCCGTCCCGTCAGCCGCCGCGTCGGCGGGCCGGAGCGGCCCTCCGCCCGCCCCGGCGGGGGCAGCCACCCGTACCGCCTACCCTTGTTCGTATGAGCAGCAGTGAGCCGGTCCAGACCGTGGGCGCCAACCGAAGCTATGCGATCCGTACCTACGGGTGCCAGATGAACGTCCACGACTCGGAACGGCTCTCAGGACTGCTGGAGGACGCCGGCTACGTCCGCGCCCCCGAGGGCGAGGAGGAGGCCGACGTCGTCGTCTTCAACACCTGCGCCGTGCGGGAGAACGCCGACAACAAGCTGTACGGAAACCTCGGCCGGCTCGCCCCCGCCAAGACCCGCAGGGCGGGCATGCAGATCGCCGTCGGCGGGTGCCTCGCCCAGAAGGACCGCGACACCATCTTGAAGAGGGCGCCCTGGGTGGACGTCGTCTTCGGCACGCACAACATCGGCAAGCTGCCCGTCCTGCTGGAGCGCGCCCGCGTCCAGGAAGAGGCGCAGATCGAGATCGCCGAGTCGCTGGAGGCCTTCCCCTCCACGCTGCCCACCCGTCGCGAGTCCGCCTATGCCGCGTGGGTCTCGATCTCCGTCGGCTGCAACAACACCTGCACCTTCTGCATCGTGCCCGCGCTGCGCGGCAAGGAGAAGGACCGCCGCCCCGGGGACATCCTCGCCGAGATCGAGGCCCTGGTCGGCGAGGGCGTCTCGGAGATCACCCTGCTCGGCCAGAACGTGAACGCGTACGGCTCCGACATCGGCGACCGGCAGGCGTTCTCCAAGCTGCTGCGTGCCTGCGGCACCATCGAGGGCCTGGAGCGCGTGCGGTTCACCTCGCCGCACCCCCGCGACTTCACCGACGACGTGATCGCCGCGATGGCCGAGACCCCGAACGTGATGCCGCAGCTGCACATGCCGCTCCAGTCCGGCTCGGACGCGGTGCTGCGCGCCATGCGCCGCTCCTACCGGCAGGACCGCTACCTCGGCATCATCGAGAAGGTCCGCGCCGCCATCCCGCACGCCGCCATCTCCACCGACATCATCGTGGGCTTCCCCGGCGAGAGCGACGCGGACTTCGAGCAGACGCTGCACGTCGTGCGCGAGGCCAGGTTCGCGCAGGCGTTCACCTTCCAGTACTCCAAGCGGCCCGGCACCCCGGCCGCCGGCATGGACGGCCAGATCCCCAAGCGGACCGTCCAGGAACGCTACGAGCGGCTCGTCGCCCTCCAGGAGGAGATCTCCTGGAACGAGAACAAGAAGCAGGTCGGACGCACCCTGGAAGTCCTGGTCGCGGAGGGCGAGGGCCGCAAGGACGACGCCACCCACCGGCTCTCCGGCCGTGCGCCGGACAACCGCCTCGTGCACTTCACCAAGCCGGAGCAGGAGGTGCGCCCCGGTGACATGGCCACCGTGGACATCACCTACGCGGCCCCCCACCACCTGCTGGCCGAGGGGCCGACAACCGCGGTGCGAAGGACCGCCGCGGGTGATGCCTGGCAGCGCCGTACGACGCAGGAGACCGAGCGCAAGGGCGTGATGCTCGGACTGCCCACGGTCGGGGCCCCTGCCCCGCTCCCGGCCGCCGCACACGGCTGCGCGGCGCCCTGACCCCTGGTGGCCGTGTCCCCCCGACCGTCCCAGGTGCCCGTCTCCGGGTGATCGTCGCGGGTTAGGGTCGCAGCATGCTGGTCGCCGCCGCCGTATGCCCCTGCCCGCCGCTGCTCGTGCCCGAGGTCGCCGCGGGTGCCGCGCCCGAACTGGACGCCGCGCGCACGGCCGCCTCCGACGCGCTGGCCGTGCTGGCCGCCGCTCGGGCGGACCGCTTCGTCGTGGTGGGCCCCGCGGGCTCCGCGGCACCCGGGCCCCGCCGGCCCGGCGCCACGGGTTCCTTCCGCGGCTTCGGCGTACCGGTCGACGTGGTCCTCCCGACGCCGGACGCGAGCCCGCCGCCCGCCGGGGAACTGCCCCCGTCCCTCGCCGTCGCGGCCTGGCTCCTCGGCCACGCCGGCCGGCCCCTGCCGGTGTCCGGCGCACTGGCGGTGGCCGACGACCTGGACCCGGAGGCCTGCCTGCGCGCGGGCCGCGAGATCGCGGCCGAGGCACCGCGTACGGCCCTGCTGGTGATGGGGGACGGCAGCGCCTGCCGCACCCTGAAGGCGCCCGGCTACCTCGATGAACGGGCGGAGGGCTTCGACGCGTCCGTCGCGGCGGCCCTGGCCACCGCCGACATCGGCGCCCTCGCCGGCCTCGACGTGACCCTCGCCCGTGAGCTGGGGGCCGTCGGGCGCGCGCCCTGGCAGCTGCTGGCGGGCGCCGCCGAGGGCACCGGCCTCGGCGGACGGCTGCTGTACGAGGACGCGCCCTATGGCGTCGGCTACTTCGTCGCGGCCTGGTCGTAACGAGCGTACGGGTGCGGCCTGGTCGTGACGCACGTACGCGCGTCCGCGCCCCAAGCGACCGGCTAGCGCGGCTCGTCGGGGTGCTGGACGCCGCCGGACCCGCCCTCGTCGCCCTTCTGGGACATGCGGTTGATCGCGTCCTTGGTCTTGTCCGTACCCGCGTCGATGCGGTCGCTGTACTTGCCGTTGGTCCTCTCGTCGACCGTACGGGCGACCTTCTCGAGTCCCTGGCCGATCCGGTCACCGTGCTGTGCCGCGAGGTCGGACACCTTGTCCCGCGCCGGCGCGAGCCTCGCCATCAGTGAATCCTTCAAGCCCATCGCGGCACCATCCGTCCCGAAGATCGGTGAAACACTCCATACACGACCAAAGGGTACGACCGCGAGGTGTGCCACGCACAGGGACGAAGCCGGTCCTGACCTGCCCGGCGCGTTTGCGAGACTGGTGCGGTGACAAGCGCAGCTCCCGCCCCCCGGGTCATCGCCGTCGTCGGTCCCACCGCGGCGGGCAAGTCGGATCTCGGCGTCCACCTCGCCCGTCATCTCGGCGGCGTGGTGGTCAACGCCGATTCCATGCAGCTCTACCGGGGCATGGACATCGGTACCGCCAAACTGGCCCACGGGGAGCGTGGCGGCGTGCCGCACCACCTGCTGGACATCTGGGACGTCACGGAGACCGCCAGCGTCGCCGAGTACCAGCGGCTCGCGCGCGCCGAGATCGACCGCCTGCTGGCCGCCGACCGCGTCCCGGTCCTGGTGGGCGGCTCTGGCCTGTACGTACGCGGGGTGATCGACGCGCTCGACTTCCCCGGCACGGACCCGGCGGTACGCGCGCGTCTTGAGGCCGAACTGACGCTCCGCGGCTCGGGCGTGATGCACGCGCGCCTCGCCGCCGCCGATCCCCCCGCGGCCCGGGCCATCCTGCCGAGCAACGGCCGCCGCATCGTGCGGGCGCTGGAGGTGATCAAGATCACCGGGCGGCCCTTCACGGCCAACCTGCCGGGTCACGACGCGGTCTACGACACCGTGCAGATCGGGGTCGACGTGCCGCGCCCCGAACTGGACGCGCGGATCGCGCTCCGCGTCGACCGGATGTGGGAGGCGGGCCTCGTCGAGGAGGTGCGCGCCTTGGAGGGGCGCGGCCTGCGGGACGGCCGCACGGCGTCCCGCGCCCTGGGCTACCAGCAGGTGCTGGCCGCGCTCGCAGGTGACTGCACGGAGGACGAGGCGCGCGCGGAGACCGTACGGGCGACGAAGCGCTTCGCCCGGCGCCAGGACTCGTGGTTCCGCAGGGACTCGCGCGTGCACTGGCTCGGCGGCGCGGAAGGGTCCGCGGGGGAACTGCGCGACGGCGCTCTGGCGTTGATCGAACGAGCGGTCACAGGCTGATCACGTGATGGCATCGGGACGCTCCGGCCGTCATTCCGGCCCCTGGGGGCGTGCCATCATCGAGCATCTATCCACCCGTGGAGTCCGAGTTGGGAGGGCGCGTGGCTATGGAGGCCGGCCCTCGCAATCCTCAGTCGGCGACGCGGGACGTGCCGGGAGCGTCCGACGAGGACGGCTCGGGTCCTTCTGCCGTCCCGCCGTCCGTCCCGGCCCCGTCGGAGACGTCGCCTCCCGTCGGTGACCCCTCGCAGGACGGCCCGCACGCGGACGGCGACGCTCCGCCGCAGAGCGGCCCGCACGCGGACTGCGAATCCCTCCCGCGGGGCGGCCGCCTTCCCGACGGCGGCCCTCTCTCTGACGGTCTTGTCCAGGACGGCCCGGCGTCCGACGGTCCTGGCGACGGCGGGCCGCTCGCAGGGGGCGGCGCCTCAGGAGGCCTCACCTCCGACGGCCTCACCTCGGACGGCCCCGACGAAGAGGATTCGGCCGAGCAGGCCACCCCCGAGATCGAGGTCGAGCTCAGACCGCAGGGCAAGTTCCGGATCTGGCAGATCGCGCCCATCGTGGTACTGGCGGGCGTCGGCTCCCTGATGTTCGCCTTCCCGCTCGCCTTCGGCACCGGGGACGGCGGCTCCGTGACGGCCATGCTCGGCCTGCTCCTCGGCTGCTGCGCCGCGGGCTGGGGCATGGCGGCCGCCCGCAAGGTCGGCTACACCTGGCCCGGCCTGCCCTCCAAGGCCTCCGGCGAGCGCGCCGACTGGCGCTTCGTGGTGCTGTACACGGCGATCGCCGCGATCATCGTCGCGCTGGCCGTGTGGCGCGTCGCCCGACTGCGCTGAGCGACACCCGCGCCGGGCGCTCCGCTTCCGGCTGCGGCGGTTCTGCGTGCGAGGGTGACGTCGCCGGTTGTCGGCGGTGCCTTCTACGATGGAAGGCGTGACCACCACACCGACCACGCCCCTGGCCTTCCTCAAGGGACACGGCACGGAGAACGACTTCGTGATCCTGCCCGACCCGGACAACGCCCTCGATCTGCCCGCGCGCGTCGTGGCCGCGCTCTGCGACCGCAGGGCGGGCATCGGCGCGGACGGCGTGCTGCACGTGGTGCGGTCCGCGGCCCACCCCGAGGCCCGCGCGATGGCGGACGAGGCCGAGTGGTTCATGGACTACCGCAACGGGGACGGGTCGGTCGCGGAGATGTGCGGCAACGGCGTCCGCGTCTTCGCCCGCCATCTCCAGCGGGCGGGACACGTCACCCCGGGCGACCTCGCCATCGCCACCCGCGGTGGCGTCAAGCGCGTCCACCTCGCCAAGGACGGTGACGTCACGGTCCGCATGGGCCGTGCCGTCCTCCCGGACGACGGCGTGGAGGTCACCGTGGGCGACCGCCGCTGGCCCGCCTACAACGTCAACATGGGCAATCCGCACGCGGTCGCCTTCGTGGCGGACCTGGCCCATGCGGGAGACCTGCTCACCGCGCCCGCGTACGCCCCGGGGAGCGCCTATCCCGACGGCGTCAATGTCGAGTTCGTGGTCGACCGCGGCCCGCGCCATGTCGCGATGCGGGTCCATGAGCGCGGTTCGGGCGAGACCCGGTCCTGCGGCACCGGCGCGTGCGCCGTGGCCGTCGCGGCGGCCCGCAGGGACGGCGCCGACCCGGCCCTGAGCGGCACGCCCGTCACGTACACGGTGGACCTGCCGGGCGGCCGGCTCCTGATCACGGAACACCCCGACGGCGAGATCGAGATGACGGGGCCCGCCGTCATCGTGGCCGAAGGACACATCACCGCGGAATGGCTCGAATCGTCCTTCGGTTGAGTTATGCGGGTGTTCGCTTGAACGGGTGATCCGTTTCACGCTGAACGAGTGCGGGTCTGGTCCACGTGGTGGGCTCGATAGCATCAAGCACCGGCCCGGAGGGCGTAGCCCTGTCCCTCGTACCGCCGGTCGATCCTGCCCGGAGGTGCCCATGAGTGCAGAGGCCACCAGCCCTGGTGTCCACGGCCGCAGGCGCGGCCTGCCCCGTATCGACCTCCGCAGGCTGGGCAGGGCGGCGCTGCTCGGCCCCGCCTCGCGCGACCGGCTGCCCGACGCCATAGGGCATGTCGCCGAGGCACACCGGGCGCATTTCCCGGACGCCGACCTGTCGGTGCTGCGCCGGGCGTACGTGCTCGCGGAGGCGTCGCACCGCGGCCAGTACCGCAAGAGCGGCGAGCCGTACATCACACATCCGCTCGCGGTGACGCTGATCCTCGCCGAGCTGGGCGCCGAGACCACCACGCTGACCGCCGCGATCCTGCACGACACCGTCGAGGACACGGACGTGACCCTCGACCAGGTCCGCGCCGAGTTCGGCGAGGAGGTCCGCTATCTCGTCGACGGCGTGACCAAGCTGGAGAAGGTCGACTACGGGGCCGCCGCCGAGCCCGAGACGTTCCGGAAGATGCTCGTCGCCACCGGCAACGACGTCCGGGTCATGTCGATCAAACTCGCGGACCGGCTCCACAACATGCGCACGCTCGGCGTGATGCGCCCCGAGAAGCAGGAGCGGATCGCCAAGGTCACCCGCGACGTCCTCGTCCCCCTCGCGGAACGGCTCGGCGTGCAGGCCATCAAGTCCGAGCTGGAGGACCTCGTCTTCGCCATCCTCTGCCGCGAGGACGCGGCCCGTACCCGGGCCCTCATCTCCGAGAACGCCTCGGCTGGCGACGCGCTCGCCGCGACCGCCGACGACATGCGGCGAGTACTGCGCGAGGCCGACATCTCCGCCGAAGTCCTGGTCAGGCCGCGCCACCTGGTCTCCGTGCACCGCTCGCGCCTCAAACGCGGCGAGCTGCGCGGCACCGACTTCGGCCGGCTCCTCGTCCTCGTCGCGGAGGACGCGGACTGCTACGCCGTCCTCGGCGAGCTCCACACCTGCTTCACGCCGGTGATCTCCGAGTTCAAGGACTTCGTCGCCGCGCCCAAGTTCAACCTGTACCAGTCGCTGCACACCGCCGTCGTGGGGCCCGACGGCGCCGTCGCCGAGGTGCTGATCCGCACGCACCAGATGCACAAGGTCGCGGAGGCGGGCGTCGTCGCGCTCGGCAACCCGTACGCGCCCGGCCCCGCCGCCGGCGACCCGGGGGTGGAGGGGCCGGACGGCGAGCGCGTCGACCCGACGCGGCCCGGCTGGCTCTCCCGGCTGCTGGAGTGGCAGCAGTCCGCGCCCGACCCGGACACCTTCTGGACGACGCTGCGCGCCGACCTCGCGCAGGACCGCGAGATCACGGTCTTCCGCGCCGAGGGCGGCATGCTCGGCCTGCCCGCCGGGGCGACCTGCGTGGACGCCGCGTACGCGCAGTACGGCGAGGCCGCCCACCGATGTCTCGGCGCCCGCGTCGGCGGCAGGCTCGTCGCGCTGGGCACCGTCCTCAAGGACGGCGACACCGTACAGATCCTGCTCGCCCACGACGCGTCCTCCGGGCCTTCGCCCGAGTGGCTTGAGCACGCCCGTACGCCCGCCGCGCGGATCGCGATCACCGGCTGGCTCGCCGCGCACCCCGACGCGGCCGCCCTCCCGGACGCCTCGCCCCGGCCGCCCGCGGCCGTCTCCGCGGGACCGCGCGGCGCGGTCGGCGTCGTCAGCGAACTGCCGGACGCGCCCGTACGGCTCGCCGGCTGCTGTACACCGGTGCCGCCCGACGAGATCACCGCTTTCCAGGTGCGTGGCGGCACCGTCACCGTGCACCGCAGCGAGTGCCCCGCTGTCGGGCGGATGACCCTCAAACGCTCGCCCGTCGCGGTCGACTGGGCCGCGGGCGACACCGCTGAATGCCAAGTCACTTTGCATGCCGAGTCGTTCGGCCGCCCCCGGCTGATGGCCGACCTGACGGACGCCATGTCGACGGCCGGCGCCGCGATCATCTCGGCCACCGTGGAACCGCCGAGCCGGCAGCGCGTCAAGCACACGTACACCGTCCAACTCCCCGATGCCGCCATGCTGCCCGGCCTGATGAGCGCCATGCGGGACGTGCCGGGCGTCTACGACGTCAGCCGCGCCCAGCAGTCCGCGGAGGCGTGAACCGGGCGGACCGCCACCGGCCTGCCGGCCCGCCCCGCGCGTCCACCTACGGCCCCGGGCCGACCCCTTTCGGCTGAGGGGATCGCGCGCCGCCCCCCCCCCCCCCGCGCGCCCCGGTAGCGGTGAGGGATGCTGCTCACCACCCGCCGGCGGCGCGCCGTCCTGCTCGCCCCCGCCGCGGCCCCGCGCGG
>NZ_JAIUKE010000026.1 GCF_020176795.1 Streptomyces sp. 8L | reverse complement strand
GGGGTGAAGAGGCCCGGGACGGGGGGCGGTTCGTACCGGCGCGGGTCGAACGGGTGTGGGCCGGGCCGTCGTTCACAGAGCCGTCCTCGGACGTGAGGTCGCCACGGACGACGCGGCGGGGGCGAGCAGAAGCATCCACCACAGGGCCAGGACCGCGAGCACACCGCCGCAGACGGCCAGGGCCAATTGCAGGCCGCCCGGCGGGAGTCCGTCCGGCATGAGCACGAACGCGAGGGCACCGCCGAGCGCCGCCGCACCGGTTCGCAGCCGCCCGGCCGGGGCCGAGGCACCGACCAGCACGAGGCCCCACAGCGCGTACCAGGGCCGCAGCGCCGGGCCCAGCAGGAAGACCGCCAGCAGGCTCAGCGCCAGGGCGTGCACGGCCCCGAGCCGGTCGCGGCGCAGCCACGCCGCCAGAGCGAGCGCGGCGGTGCCCGCGAGTCCGAGCCCGCGCCACAGCGGTATGGAGAGCCGCGCGAGGCCCTCGCCGCCGGGCAAAGGCGCGAGGGCGGCGGCGGTGATCCGGCCGAGGCCGCTGGTCAGCGACCAGTTGCCGGACGAGACGGGCGTAGCGAGGCTGCCCAGCCAGCCGTATCCGGTACGGGCGAGGGCGGTCGCGAGAGCCGTCGTGGCGAGCGCGAGCACCGCGGTCATGGCGACGGCCCTGACGGTGCGTGCCCTGCCCGTGAGCCCGGGCGCCCACAGCGCCGCGACGGCCCCGAGGCCCAGCAGCGCGGGCGCCTTGACGAGGCCGGCGAGTGTGACGAGCACGGTGGCGGCGGCCGGCCTGCGGGCGAGCGCCGCCACCAGCCCGGCCCCGAGCAGGCCGAGCATCAGGGCGTCGTTGTGGGCACCGGAGACGAGGTGCAGCAGGACCAGCGGGTTGAGGGCGCCCAGCCACAGGGCACCTGCCGGTTCGACGCCGCAGTGCCTGGCGATGACGGGCAGCAGGGCGACCAGCAGGCCCACACCGAGCAGCGCCACACCGCGCATGCCGAGGACGCCCGCCGCCACGTGCGGCCCGGCAGTCCGGGCGACCCGGCCCGCCACGGCGAGGAACACCGGCCCGTACGGCGCGGGTGTGTGTGCCCACACCGGTGCCACCCCGGCGGCCGACGGTCCTCCCAGGTCGGCGGGCCCGTGGTGGTAGACGTCGATCCCCGCGTCGACCATGGCGCCCTGTGCGAGGTAGCTGTAGACGTCCCTGCTGAACAGCGGTGGCGCGCACAGCAGCGGGGCGGACCACACGGCCAGGGTGAGGACCAGATCGCGTGGGGTGGGCGGGCGCGGCCCGCGCAGCGCGGTGCCGAGCCACCACCAGGCGGCCACCAGCAGCACGAGCCCGAAGTACACGGTCAGCACGCCGAGGGCGAAGCGGCCCGAGGAGGGCGGGAGGGCGTCGCGCACGGGCAGGGCGCCGGCCGTGAGGCCGCCCGCCGTCAGCGCGAGCGAGCCCACGAACCCGAGAGTGCGGCACCGGCCCGGATCGAGGTCCACGTTCAGGGCGAGCATCCGTGGACGATCTCAGTCCCCGATGACCCGGGGGGAACGGCGGTGCCACCTCCGGATGGCGGACGCCTGGCCTCCGCTCGAAGGATCACCGGCCGGAGGGGCGACGGCGCCGAAGAAGCGGCGGTCTGAGGGGATGGCGGTCTGAGGGGCGACGGCAGCAGCAGTGCGGGTCGCGCGCGGACCGGCCGAGGAGCCACCGGTCGAGGGGCTGCCGGTCGAGGGGCCGTCGGTCGCGTTGTCGCGGGCCGGAGGACCGCCGGCCTACCGGCAAAAGCCCCGGAACGGCCGGTAAGGCGCGCCGGGGCTTCAGGACTGGGCCACGTACGTCAGGAGGCGGGGCGGACGTGTGACGGGCCCCGCTCCCCCGCGGCGTACGGCGGCCGCCCCGTGCGATCTACGCGCCGCGCGGCCGTGCGGCGGCGCGGCGAGGGGTCAGTGCGCGATGCCGTCGATGAGGTCGCGCGCGCCCTGGCGGAGCAGGCTGACCGCGACCGAGGTGCCGAGTGTCGCAGGGTCGAGCGGGCCCGCCCACTCGTGGGCGTTGAGGACGGTCTTGCCGTCCGGCGTGAACACGCAGGCGCGCAGCGACAGGTCGCCGCCCCTGTGGGCCTTCGCGAACCCCGCGATGGGCGAGTTGCAGTGGCCCTGGAGGACGTGCAGGAACATCCGCTCCGCGGTGGTCTCGCGATAGGTGTCCGGGTCGCCGAGGCCGCTGACCGCGTCGATGACGGCGGCGTCGCCCTCGCGGCACTGGAGCGCCAGCACACCGGCGCCGATCGGCGGGCACATGGTGTCCGTCGACAAGATCTCCGTGATGACGTCCTCGCGGCCGATGCGGGTGAGCCCGGCGGCGGCGAGCAGCAGCGCGTCGACCTCGCCCGCGGCGAGCTTGTCGAGGCGGCGGTTGGCGTTGCCGCGCAGCGGCACGCACTCCAGGTGCGGGTGGGACGCGGCGAGCTGGGCGACCCGGCGCACGGACGACGTGCCGATCCTGGTGCCGTCGGGCAGCTCGTCCAGGGTCAGCCCGCCGGGGTGGATCAGCGCGTCGCGCACGTCGTCCCGCTTGAGGAACGCCGCGAAGGTGGTGCCCGCGGGCAGCGGCCGGTCGGCGGGGATGTCCTTGACGCAGTGCACGGCGAGGTCGGCCTCGCCGGCGAGGAGCGCCGCGTCGACCTCCTTGGTGAACGCGCCCTTGCCCTCGACCTTGGAGAGGTCTCCGAGCCACTTGTCGCCGGTGGTCTTCACCGGGACGACCTCGGTGACGATGCCGGGGTGGGCCGCGCCCAGTTCGGCGCGGACGCGCTCGACCTGGGCCAGAGCCATGGGCGAGTCGCGGGACACGATGCGGACGATCTCAGGGGCGGACATGTCCACCAACGATAGTCGCTCGCGCGCGGTACCCGGCGCCCGGTCCACCCGTCCGGCCGCAGCCGGTCCCCGTGCGGCTGCGGGCCCGGCTCGCGGCCGGGGCGGCCGGACGGTCCGTTTCGTCCCGTCCGGCCGGTGATCACGCGCACGGCCGGCCCGGCGACCCACCGTGGTCCGCGGTGGGTCGCCGGGCCGGGGCCGGGGAGCGTGTCGGTGTGGAGGTCGGTCGGCCGCGGCGAGCGGACGATCCGGTGCCCCGGGCTCTCGCGGGATGCGCCTACGCTGAGGGGTGATGTTCTCCGACCGTGGGCCCTCCCTCACCGAACTGGCCGTACAGGCGCTGTCGTCCGTGGAGCACGGATACGACCTGCTGGCACCGAAGTTCGACGCGACACCGTTCCGTACACCGGAGCCCTTCCTCGACGCGGTGGTGTCCGCGGTGGAGCCGCTCGGCCCGTTCCGCAGGGGCCTCGACGTGTGCTGCGGCACCGGGGCCGGGGTCCGGGCCCTGCGTCGGGTGTGCGAGGAGGGGGTGACCGGCTTCGACTTCAGCCCCGGGATGCTCGCCGAGGCGCACAGGGCGTTCGCGAGCGGAGAGGGCGAGGGGCCGCCCGCGGTGGAGTGGGTACGGGCGGACGCGCGGGCACTTCCGTTCGACGGGGGATTCGACCTCGCCACGAGTTTCGGCGCGTTCGGGCACTTCCTGCCCGAGGAGCGGCCCGCGGTCTTCGCGGGTGTGCGCGCGGCGCTGCGGCCGGGCGGCGTGTTCGCGTTCCCGCTTCCCGCGCCATCACCGGTGGGGTCGCTGCCGTACTGGGCGATGTGGGGATTCGACGCCGCGATGCGGGTGCGCAACGCGGTGTGGCGGCCGCCGTTCGTCATGTACTACCGGACGTTCGGGCTGGGTGACGCGCTGCGGGAGTTGGCGGACGCCGGGTTCAGCGTGGAGCTGGTGCCCGCCGAGTCGTTCGGCAGACGGCCTGATGGGAGCCCGCGCTGCGTGACGGTAGTGGCGCGCGGGGCCTGAACGGTACACCGGTCAGCGGGACGGTGGGCGGGGACGCCGGAAAGAGAGCGTCAACTGCCGTGCACGTTCTACGCTTTTGGTCACACGCTCGGTGCGGAGGCCGCCGGATCTGCCGCCGGGCACGGCGACGCGAGCGGAGCGCTTCGGCGCAAGGGCGCGTTCATGCACGTCAGGGAGGGTGTGTACGGTGGTGGTCGATGCGTTAGCCGTGTGCAGGAACCGGTGTCGGACCCGAGTCGTTGTGCATGCGTGTGACGCCGGACGATCACCTGCCGCCCACGTGGCGCCGTTGAGCGCCTAGGCTTGTTGGCACAGGCCACCGACGGGAACAACGGCCGGTGGCTCCTGACGGAAAGGGACACCAATGACATCCGCACCCGCCTCTCCAAGCAGTGTCGAGGCGACAACCACTCTCCTCAAGGCGGAACTTCCGCGTCTGGAGGCACACCAGCAGTCTCTGGAGAAGGAGCTCGCCGCGGTCACCGAGCGGCTCGAATCGGTGCGTTCGGCCCTGACGGCTCTCCAGACGCTGTCCGGTGTGCCGCACGTGCTGGAGGCGTCGCAGGAGGTCCAGGAGGCGGTCGCCGCTGTCGCGGAGCCCGTCGCCGAGCCGGTCGCCTCGGTGCCGGCGCCGCGCCGCTCCGGCGCGAAGAAGGCCGCCGCCAAGAAGACCGGCCCGGCCAAGAAGCCCGCGCGCAACGCGAAGTCCTCCGCCGCCAAGCCGTCCGCGGTGAAGAAGTCCGAGGCCAAGTCCGCTGCCAAGGCGGACGACAAGGAGCAGGCCAACGGCCTGACCCGGCAGGTGCTCGACATCCTCGCCGACGCGAAGGGCGGCACGGTGCGGGCGCGTGACGTGGCCAAGGTCCTCGGCCGTGACGGGAGCCCCGGTGACATCAACGCCGTGCGCAGCACACTCGACCGTCTGGTCGCGACGTCCCGTGCCGACCGTGCGGGCCGGGGCCTGTACCGCGAGCGCGCCTGATCCTAAGCGCGGCCCCCTGCCTGATCCGAGGGGCGGCCCCCTGCCTGATCCGAGGGGCGGCCCCGTGCCGGGTCCGCCCCTCCGCGGCACCTTCTCCCCACCCGGCTGTCCCCTCGCCGCCGCGTTGACGACCCTGGTCGGCCCGCCCGAGCGCTCCCTGTCCGGCGGCCGTACTCGGCCTCGCGGGGCCGGGGTTGGGCGTGTGCGGCAGGAGGAGATCCCGTCCGCCCGACGACCACGGGCCGGGGGGCATCGCGGGCTCGGCCGGCCGGTGCGGGGCGCCGGGTCCGGTCGGGCGGGACCCGGCGCGTGTGCGGACGGCGCGCGGCGCGTCGTACACCACTGAGGCGAAGAAGGCACCTGGTGTCTTCACGTCGACGTTGCCCCGGGTACGCACAGCCGCGCTTTCATGAGGCGAATGGACCACATCACCTTTCTTGTGGCAGCAGTGATCGTCACGGCTCTCGCCTTCGACTTCACCAACGGTTTCCATGACACCGCCAACGCGATGGCGGCATCCATCGCCACCGGGGCCCTGCGCCCCAAGGTGGCGGTCCTCATCAGCGGTGTCCTCAATCTCGTCGGCGCCTTCGTCTCGACGGAGGTCGCCCGCACCATCTCCGGCGGCATCGTGGAGGACAGCCTGGTCACCCCGGGCATGATCTTCGCCGGACTGATAGGTGCCATCATCTGGAATCTGGCCACCTGGCTGCTCGGACTGCCGTCGAGTTCCTCGCACGCGCTCTTCGGCGGCCTGATCGGCGCCGTGTGGGTGGGCGCGGGACAGCACGGCGTCCACTTCGGCCAGGTCGTGCAGAAGATCATCATCCCGGCGCTCGCGTCGCCGCTCGTCGCGGGTCTCGGCGCGATGTTCGCCACGTACCTCGCGTACCGGATCACCCGGCGCGGCGCGTCGGGCGCGGTGGACCGCGGGTTCCGGATCGGGCAGATCGCCTCGGCGTCGCTGGTCTCGCTCGCCCATGGCACCAACGACGCGCAGAAGACCATGGGTGTGATCACGCTGACCCTGATCTCGGCGGGCGCGCTCGGACCTGACGCGGGGCCGCCGGTGTGGGTCATCACCTGCGCGGGACTCGCCATCGGCCTCGGTACGTACATCGGCGGCTGGCGGATCATCAGGACGATGGGCAAGGGCCTCACCGACATCAAGTCGCCGCAGGGCTTCGCCGCCGAGGCCGCGTCCACGACGGTGATCCTGACGTCGGCGCACCTCGGTTTCGCGCTGTCGACGACGCAGGTGTGCTCGGGCGGCATTCTCGGCGCGGGTCTGGGCCGCAGGCTGGCCGAGGTGCGCTGGGGCGTCGCGGGGCGGATGGCCGCCGCCTGGTGCATCACGCTCCCCGCCGCCGCGTCGGTCGGGGCGGTCGCGGCCGGTGTGGTGGTGCACGGCGGGACGGCGGGCACGATCGTCATCGCTCTGGTGGCCGCCGCGGTGTCCGGCTTCATCGTCTACATGTCCCGGCGCAACCCGGTGACGTCCGGCAATGTCAACGAGGACCACGCCGTGCCCGTACGGGCTCAGGCTGCCGGCGTCTGATCCGGCGGAAGGAGACCGCACATGAGTATCGACTGGAGCGCGCTCGGCGAGGTCGCGGGCGTCAGCATCGGGGCCACGGTGGCCGTCGTGGTCCTCTTCGCGCTGGGCGTACGGGTGTTGTCGGGCCCGGGGCCGGACGGCGAACCCCTCGCCGGGGCGGCGGAGACGGACGGAGAGGGCGCGCCGGGCTCCGCCTCGGTGGCGCCGCTGCCGGTGTTCGTCGCGGGGCTGTGCTTCCTCGCCTGCCTCGCGGCGGTGGCGTACGGGCTCTATCTGATCATTCCGCAGTTCCACTGACGTCCGGCACGCGCGCGGGAAGCGTCGCAGGCGGCGGCCCCGGGCGCACGCGGGCCGACACCGACACGACGGCCCCTGTGGGCCCCTGGCGGAAGAGACTCCGCCAGGAGGCCGCACAGGGGCCGTCGTGCTGTCGTGCTGTCGTGCTGTCGTGCTGTCGTGCTGTCGTGCTGTGCGAGGGTGCGGGTGCTCCGTGGCGCCGCGACGCCACGGAGCGGGGTGACGCCGGGTCAGCGCGTCTTGTACGACGACACGTAGTCGCCCGCGGGAGTCCCCACACCGGTCACGTCGTCGTAGCCGACGGTCGCCGACAGCGAGCTGTCGTGGCCGAGGGTGCGGATCGTCGTCTTGACCGGGCTGGTCGGGTCCTGCGTGTCCGTGTAGTCGTTCCGCACGACCGCGATGCCCTGGCCGGCACCCAGCGGGTGGTCCGTGACATCGTGGAACGCCGGCGTGCCGTACCGCTGGTAGATGCCCGGGTTGGCGAAGCCGATCGGCACACCGTGCCGGGCCTGCTGCGCCAGGGCCTGGATACCGGCGATGACCGGCGAGGCCAGCGAGGTGCCGCCGAGACGGTACTCGCTGTACGCCTGCTTACCGTTCGCCTGGGTCTGCGTCATGCCGATCAGGAAGCCGGTGTTGGGGTCGGCCACCGCGGAGATGTCGGGCAGGGTACGCATCGGGTCCGTCGTGCCGTTCGCCTTGGAGAGCGAGCCGGGTACGACACCCTTCTGGTAGTACGGCTGCGCCACCGTGGTGCTGGTGCCGCCACCGGCGCCGGAGGTGAAGGCGCCGGGGAACCCGGCCCAGGTCTTGCCGTTGGCCGAGAGCGACGACTGGAGGGTGCCCCAGCCTGTCTCCCACTCGTAGTTGTTCTTCTTGCCGACCGCGAGCGAGGTACCGCCGACCGCGGTGACCCACGACGAGTTGGCCGGCGTGTCGACCTGCTTGGTGCCGGTCGCCGCCTTGAAGTCGCCGTCGTCGCCCGTGGAGAAGTAGAAGCCGATGCCCTCGACGGCGCCCTGCTGGAACACCTGGTCGTAGGCAGCCTGCGACGCCGGGGTCTGGTCGGCCTCGATGTCGCCCCACGAGTTGGACACGATGTCGGCAAGGTGGTTGTCGACGACCTTGCTGAGCGAGTCGAGCAGGTCGTCGTCCATGCAGGACTTCGCACCGACGTAGGTGATGTCGGCGTCCGGCGCGACCGCGTGCACCGACTCGACGTCGAGCGACTCCTCGCCGTACCAGCCCGCGGGGTCCGGGCAGTTGGTGTCGTCGATCGTGAAGTCGTTCGGCACCACCTGCGAGAACTGGCCGGCCTTGTACTTCTTGTCGCCGTTGCGCTTGGCGTACGTGCTCGCGTCCTTCGCGATGGTCGGCGACGCGTAGGCGTCGGTGATCGCGACCGTCACACCCTTGCCGGTGTACTTCCCCGCACCGTAGGCGGCGCGGAGCTGCTTGCCGGTGTAGCCCTTGATCGTGTAAGGAGCCTTCGAGCCGTAGGCGTTCGGCAGCTTCTTGTCGACCTTCTGGCCGTAGTAGGCCGAGAGCGGGCCCGCGTTCAGGAACGCCGCGTCCGGCGGCGGCAGCGCGTCGTCGTGCTGCGCGGCCTTCGGGGCGTTGTCCAGGCCGGTGACGGTCAGGACGGCACCCTTGAGCGACGCCGGGACCGACGCCGTTGTGTCGGGCGCGTGGTACGTCTTACCGCTCTTGGTGTAGTTGTGCAGCTTGGTGGAGAACGCCTTCTCCACCGCCTGCGCGTCACCGGAGACCGAGACGTAGTGGCTGGAGGTGCCGGTGACCTTCAGGCCGGCGGAGGTCAGCCACGCGGTGACCTCGGATATCTGCTGTGGCGTGGCTCCGAAGCGTGCCTTGACCTGCTTCGCGGTCAGGTACTTGCCGTAGTTCGCGGAGGACGGGTCGGAGACCTCCTTCGCGTACGCGGCCAGACCCGCGGCGTCCCGCCCCGCCAGGTACACGCGTGCGGAAACCTTGTTGGACGCCGCGGTGCTGCCCTTGTCGGCCTTCGCGGTGGCCCACATCGGCTTCGTGCCGTGCAGCATGGCGCGTCCGGTCGGGCCGGTGTCGGCACCGGCCGCCTGAACGCCGAGTGCGAGAGCGCCGGTCACCATGGACAGTGTCGCTGCCACGGCCATGCCGGTGCGCAGGCGCGGTCGGCTGGATCTCATAAAACCCCCTGCGTTGCGAGTGAACGCGTGTGGCGTAGTGAGACGTGCAGGCCACACGCAGACCCTCACTCTGGCGATCAAGTGTTCTCAGGGGGAACACGCGTAGACCAAAGGAATGCCAAAGGAATCGCATGTTCAAGTCAAGCCGCAGGTCAGCGCGGTACACATCTGCACGCTTCAGACACCTTTCGGCCACTGCCAGTTGGGGACGAAGAAGCCGACATCCGGATATCACCCGCGACGCCGGAGAAGCCCGAGAAGGTACGAATACGGAAGCACCAACGGACTCCCGGACATCCGGAATCGGGCGTCACGCATCGGGCATCGGGCATCGGGCATCGGGCATCGGGCATCGGGCCCATTGTGGTGAAGGCCGCCCGCACCTGACGTGGCATCCGGCGGAACGCGTCGCACAGCTCCGGACGGAACACCGCGTCGCGCTCGCGCCCGCCGGGCCCGCCGCCCCGTCCTGCCACCGTGCCCCGGTCGCCCGGGCCGGACGCCCGGTGGGAGGGCGCCAGGTCCTGACACCCGCCCGCCGATGGCCGTCAGGACGGAGAATCCCCCGCTTCGGGCAGCGTGCCGGTCTTCGCGACCTGCGCGTACCAGCGGGCACTGGCCTTCGGCACGCGCCGCTGCGTCTCGTAGTCCACGTACACCGCACCGAACCGCTTGCTGTAGCCGTACCCCCACTCGAAGTTGTCGAGCAGCGACCACAGGAAGTACCCGCGCACGTCGACGCCCGACGCCAGGGCCCGGTGCACCTCGGACAGGTGTCCGCGCAGATACGCGATGCGCTCCGGATCGTCCACGAGGCCGTCCGCGCCGATCCGGTCGTCGAACGCGGCTCCGTTCTCGGTGATGACGACGGGCAGGTCCGGGTACTCGCGGCCGACCCGCACCAGCAGGTCGTACAGGCCGGTGGGGTCGATGCCCCAGCCCATCGCGGTCTTCGGGCCGGGGGCCTGATGGAACACCACACCGTCGCCGGCGGGCCAGGGGCTGTGCGCACTCGCGCCGTGGCCGTCGGAGCCCTGCTCGGCACCGTCCTTGTTGTAGGAGACGAGGGTCGGCGAGTAGTAGTTCACCCCCAGGAAGTCGAGGGGCTGGCGGATGATCTCGGTGTCACCGTCCTTGACGAACGACCAGTCCGTCAGGTGTGCGGTGTCGGCGAGCACATCGTCGGGGTAGGCGCCGTCGAGCAGCGGCCCGAGGAACACGCGGTTCGCGGTGCCGTCGATACGGCGAGCGGCGTCCACGTCCTGCGGACTGTCACCGACCGGCCTGACCTGGTGCAGGTTCAGCGTCACCGACACCTGCGCCTCCTGGGGCAGCCGGCCGCGCAGCTCCCGCACGGCGAGACCGTGGGCCAGGTTGAGGTGGTGGGCGGCCCGCAGCGAGTCGGCCGCGTCGGTCCTGCCGGGCGCGTGCACGCCGGAGCCGTAGCCCAGGAAGGCGCTGCACCAGGGCTCGTTGAGGGTGGTCCAGGTACGGACGCGGTCGCCGAGCGCGTCCGCGACGATGCCCGCGTACTCCGCGAAGCGGTACGCGGTCTCGCGCACGGGCCAGCCGCCCGCGTCCTCCAGTTCCTGCGGCAGGTCCCAGTGGTAGAGCGTGGCGACCGGCTGGATGCCCTTCTCCAGCAGCCCGTCGACGAGCCTGCTGTAGAAGTCGATCCCCTTGGCGTTGGCCGGGCCGCTGCCCGTGGGCTGCACCCTCGGCCACGCCACGGAGAAGCGGTACGCGCCGACACCGAGGTCCGCCAGGATGCCGAGGTCCTCGCGCCACCGGTGGTAGTGGTCGTCGGCCACGTCGCCGGTGTCGCCGTTCAGGACCCGGCCCGGGGTGTGGGAGTAGACGTCCCAGATGGACGCCGTACGGCCGTCCTCCCGCGCGGCGCCCTCGATCTGGTACGAGGCGGTCGCCGTCCCCCAGAGGAAGCCCGGCGGGAAGCTGATCGCCCGCGTGGGGTCGGGGGCCTGGCCTGTGATGGGTGCTGAGGTGGCCACGGAGGTCCTTCCAGGAGGTTCGTCGTCGCGGTCACCGGCGTCAGCCGGCTTCTGAGAGCGCTCTCAGAACGCTCCGCGACTGGGAGCGCTCTCAAGACCGTCCCAGCGTCGCCGTCCGCACCCGATCACGTCAAGTGGGTACGCCTCCGGCGTCCGCGACGGCGGCGGCCACGGGAGTCGAGGCAGCTCACCGGGTGCGGGGGTACGCGGCGGCGCGCGGAGCACGGGAGGCGGAAACGGTCGCAGACGGTGGCGCTCCGCCGACCGCGACAGTCGCGGGAACCGGTGGGCCGTGCCGTCGCAGGCGGTGGCGCCCAGCCGACCGTGACCGCCGCGGGGCGCCCGGCGCCGCCGGTCCGCGGCCGGCGGGTGGGCCGCCCCCACCCCCCGCGACACCCGGACCCGGGCGGGGTCCGGGGCCGGGGTCGGCGGG
>NZ_JAIUKE010000025.1 GCF_020176795.1 Streptomyces sp. 8L | reverse complement strand
CCCGCCCCCCGCCCGGGGGGGGGCCCGGGGGGGGCGGCGCGGGGGGGGGGGGGGCCCCCCCCCCGCGGGCCCCCCCGGGGGGCCCCCCCCCCCGGGGCCCCGGGGGGGGGGGGCCCCCCCCACGACACCCCGCGCACACCCGTCCGGCACGGGGGCTCGGTACGGGGCTCGGTACGGGCTGCGGGTGCAGCACCGGACGCGGAGTTCAGCCGCGGACGCGGGGCTCAGGGGCGCTGGTGAAGCTCGGGCGCGTTGGTGACGCCCGAGCACGTTTGCGGAGCCGAGGTACCAAGGACGGGCTCAGGTACGGGTCCAGAAACAGAACACGTGCCCGATCGGATCGAGGCAGACACGGACGTCCTCCTCCGGCTGGTACCCGGCTTCGCGCGCGCCGAGTTCGATCGCCCGCCCCACTGCCTCTGCCAGGTCGTCCGTCTCGATGTCGAGGTGCATCGTCATCCGCGCCTCCCCCGGCGAGCCCGGCCAGACGGGTGGCACGAAATCCGGGTCGATCTGGAAGGCGAGGCTGCCCGTGCCCCCGGGCCCGCGGAGCTTCACCCAGTCGGGCTCCTCCGACTCCGTGTGCCAGCCGAGGAGTTCGCGGTAGAAGGCCGCCAGAAGCGCCGGGTCGGGAGCGTTGAGGACCGGCCCCGTGAGCCTCAGGAAGGGGCGTGGGAAGGACATGGCCGAACTCCTTGCGTCGAGCCGCCCCGTGCTGGGCGCGCATACGCGGGGCGTACGCCGCCACGATGGGACCGGTGGTGATGCGATGGGTTCCGATGCGATGTGATGCGATGTGATGAGATCGAATGCGGTCGGGGCAGGGTCAGGACGCCGCGGCGAACGCGTTGACGCCGGTCAGGTCGGCGGACAACTGCCAGAGCCGCGTGGCCTGTTCCGGGTCCACCGCGTAGCCGCGCACACCGCCGGGCACCTCGGGGTCGTCGTTGGGCTCCGCGATGTCGCAGTCCTCGCAGTAGACCCCGCCCGCGCCGTCGAGCTGCGGTGAAGTGGCCGCCCACACCTCGGTCGAGGCCCCCTGCTCGGGCGTCTTGAAGGAGTCGTTGACCGGTTTGCCCTCCTCGTCGATCCAGCCGAAGGCCACCATCTCCTCCTTCGGCAGATGCCGCTGGAGCGGTGTGAGGATGCCTCCCGGGTGCAGTGCGAACGCCCGTACGCCGGACGCCTTGGCGAGCCGGTCGAGTTCGACGGCGAACAGCACGTTCGCCGTCTTGGCCTGCCCGTAGGCCTCCCACTTGTCGTAGCCGTTCTCGAACTGGATGTCGTCCCAGCGGATCGGGGAGCGCCGGTGGCCGCCGGACGACACCGAGACCACGCGGGCACCGTCGGCAAGGGCGGGCCAGAGCCGGTTGACGAGCGCGAAGTGGCCGAGGTGGTTGGTGGCGAACTGCGCTTCCCAGCCGGGGCCCACGCGCGTCTCGGGACAGGCCATCACGCCCGCGTTGCCGATGATCATGTCGATGGCGCGCCCCGAGGCGAGAAAACGCTCGGCGAAGGCGCGCACGCTGTCGAGATCACCGAGGTCCAGTTCGTCGACCTCGACGTTCTCCAGCCCCTCCACGGCGGCCCTGGCCGCCTCCGGCCGCCGCGCGGGCACGACGACCTGGGCGCCCGCGCCCGCCAGCGCGCGGGTCGCTTCGAGGCCGATGCCCGAGTAACCGCCGGTCAGGACGGCCAGCTTGCCTGTGAGGTCGATCCCCCGCAGGACCTCGGCTGCGGTGGTGTGGGCTCCGAACCCTGATCCGATGTGGTGCTGAGGCGTGTTCATAGGGCCAGGCTACGAATTCGAGCGCGCTCGAAGTCAAACACGCGCGGGACGCGCCGGACCCGGTTTCCTGACGCGCCCAGTGGTGGAACCGCGGGCATGCCGACAGCGGGCTGTCCATGTGGGAGCGCCGCGTCCAGTGGCACCGTGTCCTGAGAGGCCGCGCAAGGCACACACCGCGCACGGCTCGACGGGACCGGCTCGACGGGACCGGCTCGGTGGAGCCGGCGAGTCCCGCCGCCGCGAGCGGTCGTACCTCATCGCGGCAATCCGCGCTCCCAACGGGCAGTGCCGCCCTCCGGCCCACGCGCGACTGGGCCGAGGGGGGGCCACAGACAGGGGCGCCCGGCTGTCGGCCGCGGGGCCGATGCCGGGCATCCGCGGGCAGCGCTCAGACGCCCTGCCCGCTCCCACTGTCACCGGCACCGGCCGGAGCAGCCTTGATGCCCTTGACCATCGTGTCCAGCACGCTGAGTGCCGGCGCCTTGCTGCTGACGTCGAACCCGGCCCGCACCATCACCATCTGGCCCTGGGCCGAGGGAGAAGGGAACGCGAGCGACTCGACGTACCCGTCGTCGCCCTTGCTCGTGACGACCTTCCACAGCACCAGGAAGCCGTCCTTGCCCGCGACCTTCACTGCCTCCGACTTCAGCTGCTGGTGCGAGGTGATCTTGCCGTAGACACCGCCATCGCCGTACGACTCCTGGGCGTTGGCCGCGATGTCCTGTTGAGCGGCGGCCTTCGCCGTCGTCGCGGTGTCCTTCAGACTGGTCGCGGGCGCCGAGAACACACCGCCTCGCACGCAGGTCTGCCCCGAGTCACCCGGGCACTTGTAGTTCCCGGTCGTCACACCGGCACCGGCGAGCCCCGACTGACCCGTCCAGCCGCTGGGCACCGGGAGGTCGATCCCGCTGGCCGCGTCGGTGGCGAAGCCCTTCTCGGTCTGGGGGAGTTGGCCCTGACCGTCACCGCCGGAGCCACCGCTGCCACTGCCGCCGTCGCCACCCTGCGGGTCTTGCTCGGGGCTGGTGGGCAGACCGCCCCCCGAGCCGCCGGAACCTCCCCCGTAGCCGCCGCGTCCGCCCTGGCCCTGCTGCGCGGGGGCGGACGGAGCGGAGCCCGCCGCCCTCGCCCCGCCGTCGTCACCGTTGCTCTTGCCGAGCAGGTAGAAGCCTCCGGCGAGTGCGAGCGCCACCACGCCCGCCGTCACCGACACCGCCACCTTCCGGCCGCGGGTGCCGCGCGGCGCGCCCTGCGGCATGGGCGGATACCCGTAGCCCGGGAGGCCGGGCTCGGCGCCCGTGTCCGGCGTCTGCGGCGACGCCGGGTGCAGGTGGTCGGTCCAGGCGGACCCGTCCCACCAACGGTGCTGGCGGGGGCCTTCGCCTGTCTGACCCGGATCGGGGTACCAGCCGGGAGGTGTCGAGTTGGTCACCCGACCACTCTATTCAGCTTGTCGTATCGGCCGGTGAGAGGGGGATGAGAATCAGCGGCCCAACTCCCGTTTGGTGACCTTTCCCATGTCGTTGCGGGGCAGTGCGTCCAGGAAGCGCACCTCACGGGGCCGCTTGTGCGCCGCCAGTTCACTCGCGACGTGCGCCGCCAGCTCATCAGGGGCGGGAGGGGCCGCCGGGTCGGCCGGTACGACCCAGGCGATGATCCGCTCCCCCAGGTCGTCGTCGGGCTCGCCGGTGACCGCAGCCTCGGCCACGCCGGGGTGGTCGAGCAGGGCGTTCTCGATCTCACCCGCACCGATCTTGTAGCCGCCGCTCTTGATCAGGTCGGTCGCCCTGCGCCCGACGATGCGGATGTATCCGTCGGCGTCCCGGACCGCCATGTCCCCGGTCCTGAACCAACCGGCCGAGAACGCGGCCTCCGTCGCGTCGCGACGGTTGAGGTACCCGGTGAACACGTTGTCCCCGCGCACCTGGATCTCGCCGATCGTCCTCCCGTCGTACGTGTCGAGCACGCCGCCGTCGTCGTCCACGAGCCGCAGGTCCACACCGGGCAGGGGCACGCCCACGCTCCCGGCGCGCGGCTCGCCGTCCGCGCGCACGCTCGTGTTCATCAGCGTCTCGGTCATGCCGTACCGCTCGACCACCTGACGCCCGGTCGCCCCAGTGATCCTGCGGTGATCGGGCAGCGGCAGCGGCGCGGACCCGGACACCAGCAGCCGTGCGCCGGACAGCGCCGCGACGAGCCCGGCGTCGTCCCGCACAGCCGCGGCCACACGGTGGTACATCGTCGGCACGCCGAACAGCATCGTCCCGCCGTCCGACAGCTCCCGCGCGACCGCCGCGGTGTCGAACCTGCCGATGTGCCGCATCGAACCGCCGCGCCGCAGCGGACCGAGCACCCCGATCACCAGGCCGTGTACATGGAACAGCGGCAGTGCGTGGACCACCACGTCGTCCCCGGTCCACTGCCAGGCGTCGGCGAGCGCGTCCAGTGTCGCGGCGAGCGCGCGGCGCGGCAGGATCGCTCCCTTCGGCGGTCCCGTGGTGCCCGAGGTGTAGATGATCAGGGCCGGGCTCTCCCGATCGGGCTCCGGCAGCGGCGCGGCGGGGCCGCCGCTCTCGGGCACGACGGGCACGGTGACCCGTTCGATGCCGTCCAGCGCGGACGGCAACGCGGCGTCCGCTTCCGCGATCACCAGCTCGGGTGCGCTGTCGGCGACGACGTGGGCGAGCTCGCGCTCACCGCTGCGCGGATTGAGCGGTACGGCGGGCACCCCGGCCAGCAGCGCGGCCATGACTCCGATCGCGGTGTCGGCGCTCGGGGTGGCCCAGACCGCGATCCGGCGGGCGCCGTCGATCCTGGCGGCGAGGGCGGTCGCGGTGGCGGCGAGTTCCGCGTAACCGAGGGTGCGATCGCCGAAGCGGAGGGCCGGACGCCCGTCGGGCGCGGCGAGGGCCGGGAAGAGAGGGGACACACGGGGACCAGTCGGCTGCGTCATGACGCGCAGTATGCCGGGCGGGCCGTCCCCGCCGTTCGGGCATGGCAGCGGCCGGCGCGGAAGGGTTCGGTTCCGGCACGGAACCAGTCAGTGCGGAAGGGCTCGGTTCGGCACGGAACCAGGCAGTTACGAAGAGTCTCTTCGCGGTCGCGAACGGTTCCCCACACACCCGCGACCGCGCGATCCCGCGATTTCGCGGCTGTGCGGTGCCGGAGTGCTGGTGTACTCGGCCGCTCGGCCGCCGGCCACCCGGCCGACGGTTGCTCCCCTCCCGGCACGTGGCTGCCCAGCGCTTCAGCCGCGCTCCGGGGATGGCCCGGACATGTGAAAGCCCCGGCTGGTTCGGGGGTTCCCAGCCGGGGCCGATCGAAGGTGGTTACGGAGGGCGGTCGCCTAGCGGCGAAAGGCTCCATGGGGCTTCAGCCGAACGATCTTCCCCATGGGCTATAGGTGAGGCCCGGGGACACTGTCCCCTCCGCAGCCACGTATGGATCAACGCTCAACCACACCGACTTGTTCCGCCGCTCTCCCCCCGCGCGTGTGAACTGTGCCACCGCGCGGAGTCACCGCGGAGCGGGGCGGCCGGCGCCGTCAGTCTTCCCGCTCGGTCCTGCCGTCGTCGTTCTTCCGGTACGAGCCGTACTTGCGCTCGAACCTCTCCACACGGCCTTCCGTGTCCACGACCCGGCCCTTGCCGGTGTAGAACGGATGGCTCGCGGAGGAGATCTCCACGTCCACCACGGGATAGGTGTTGCCGTCCTCCCACTCCACCCTCTTGTCGGAGTCGAGCGTCGAGTGGGTAAGGAAGGCGTCGCCCGTGGCGGTGTCACGGAAGACGACCGCGCGGGACTCGGGGTGGATGCCAGGCTTCATAACGATGTCCTTCCTCTCGTCTGGGCGGCCTGCGTCTGCGGACGGCCTCTACGGGTACCCCCGCCGGTCAGCGCGACTCGCGGTACAGCACATGCGCTCCGGCCGCCGGGTCGAACTTCCGCAGTTCGAGCCGGTCGGGGTTGTTGCGGCGGTTCTTGCGCGTCACGTACGTGTGCCCGGTCCCCGCGGTGGACCGGAGGGTGACCACAGGGCGTGTCTCACTGCGTGCCATGCGTGCTCCAGACGGTCTGCTCCGACTCCGTCCCGTACGCCGGGCCTGCGTTCGCCCGGCTTGTCCGGTCTGGATGTCATGTTCATCAAGCGGTGTCGCCCGGTGTAACACGGCGTTCGCGTGCGGCATTCCCGGGCTGTCCGGGATGCCGTGACAGGGGACACTGGAGGACATGGCAGGACTCCCGGCCCGGGTTCCCCCGGCCGGGCAGCCGGAATGCGGCGCTGTCCAGGCGGGTTGTCCCCGACGGCACGGCCCGGACCGTGCCGGTGGAGACGGACGAGAGCGGAAGCGGGTGGCAGGAGCCATGGGCGAGTTGATCCTGGTACGGCACGGAGAGACCGAGTGGACACTGTCCGGGCGGCACACCGGGAACACCGACATCCCGCTCACCGCCCGCGGTGAGGACCAGGCGCGCGCCGTGGCCCCGCTGCTCGCGGACCGCACGGTGGGCCTGACACTCGTGAGCCCGCTGGGCCGTACGGAGCGCACGGCCGAGCTGGCCGGCCTCACGGACTACCGCGTCTCCACCGACCTGCACGAGTGGGACTACGGCGGATACGAGGGCGTCACCACGGAGAAGATCCACACGACGCGCCCCGACTGGTACCTGTGGACCGACGGCGTGATCCCCGGCGACGCGGACCATCCGGGTGAGACTCCGGAACAGGTGGCGGAGCGCGCCGACCGGGTGCTCGCCGAGGTCCGGAAGGCGATGGCGGAGACGGACGACGATGTGGCGCTGGTGTCGCACGGCCATTTCCTGCGCATGCTGACCGCCCGCTACCTGGAACTCGCACCGGCGGCGGGCAGCCTCTTCAAACTGGAGACAGGCACGCTGTCCCGTCTCGGCACCGAGCACGACCGTCCCGTGATCACCGCGTGGAACCTCCAGATCTCCGAGAGCGTGCTGCGCGCGGAGCTGCGGGCCCGCGACACCGCCGACGTCTGAGAGCCCGGGCCGCCCCGGCACTGCTGGGCCCCGGAGACGGGGCCGCTCCCGCACCGCCGTTGCCCGAAGGGGCCCCTTCGCGGCGCCCCGGCCGCACAAGGCGATGGACGCGGAGGAGCCCCGAGCCGCCGGGATCTCCCCCACGTGCGGCGGATGTCCTCCGGCACGCGTCAACGCCGCGCAGACGCATCGTCAATAACACCTCGCGGAAGGTCACTCGATCGGACCGTCGTTGCCACCGCGTTCCCCCGACTTGCCCAACAGGGCGCGAGACTCGGCGGTTTACCCACTTTGATCATCGGGTAACCGCAGCCAACCATCACAAGGGCGCCCCTGCGCCGCACCGTGCATGCGCAGCCCGGCAGGAGTTTCGGACGATGACGCAACCCGCGCGACCCGAGATCGGAACGGTCACCACCAAGGTTCCCGCAAGGCTGGACCGGCTCCCCTGGTCCCGCTGGCACTGGATGATCGTGATCGGCCTGGGCACGGTGTGGATTCTCGACGGTCTTGAAGTGACCGTCGTCGGCAACATCGCCAGCCGGCTGTCCGAGAAGGGCAGCGGGCTGAGTATCACCGACGGCCAGGTCACCGGCATCGGTGCGGCGCTGTATGTGGCCGGTGCCTGCTCCGGGGCGCTGGTCTTCGGATGGCTCACCGACCGGTTCGGCCGGAAAAAGCTGTTCATGATCACTCTTGCGGTGTACCTGACCGCCACCGCGGCCACCGCGCTGTCCTTCTCGGCGTGGTGGTTCTTCCTCTTCCGCTTCCTCACCGGTTTCGGCATCGGCGGCGAGTACGCGGCGATCAACTCGGCGATCGACGAGCTCATCCCCAGCAGGTTCCGTGGCCGTGTCGACCTCATCATCAACGGCAGCTACTGGCTCGGTGCCGTCGGCGGCGCACTGCTGTCGGTGCTGGCGCTGAACACCGACATCTTCCCCAAGGACCTGGGCTGGCGGCTGACGTTCGCACTCGGTGTGGTGCTGGGCCTGGTGATCCTGGTGGTGCGCCGCCATGTTCCGGAGAGTCCACGGTGGATGTTCATCCACGGCTACGAGCGACAGGCGGAGGACCTGGTCTCGGGTGTGGAGCGGCAGGTCGAGGCCGAGAAGGGGGAGCGGCTGCCCGAGGCGTCCGGCGCCATCACCGTCCAGCAGCACCGCACCATCAGCCTCTGGAGGATCGCCAAGACCCTCACCACGGGCTACCCCAAGCGGGCGGTGCTCGGCTTCTCCCTCTTCGTCGGGCAGGCCTTCCTCTACAACGCCATCACCTTCGGTTTCGGGTCGATCCTGGTGAACTTCTTCAGTGTCTCCAGCGGTTCGACCGGCTACTTCTTCGCGGTCATCGCGGTGGGCAACTTCCTCGGCCCGCTGCTGCTGGGGAAGCTGTTCGACACCGTGGGCCGCAGGAGGATGATCTCCGGAACGTACATCCTCTCGGGTCTCCTGCTGTTCGTCACGGCCTGGGTGTTCAACGAGGGGTGGCTGAGCGCCACCACGATGACCGTGTGCTGGGGCGTGGTGCTGTTCTTCGCGTCCGCCGGCGCGAGCTCCGCCTATCTGACGGTGAGCGAGATCTTCCCGATGGAGACGAGGGCGCTGGCGATCGCGCTGTTCTACGCGATCGGCACCGCGGCGGGCGGTATCTCGGGACCTCTGGTCTTCTCCTCGCTGACCAGCAGCGGGAACGTCGGCGACGCGGTGCTGGCGTTCTGCATCGGCGCGGCCCTGATGCTCGCCGCGGGACTCGTGGCCGTGTTCCTGGCGGTGCCCGCGGAGGGCAGGTCGCTGGAGGACATCGCCACTCCCCTCTCAGCGCGCGGCGTCAAGGGCGGAGGTACCAAGAACACTCCCGGCACCCCCGCCGTCTGAACCGCGCGAACGCGGCGGCGCCCCCCGCCGGAAGGCCGGGGGCGCCGCTTTTACGCGCGGGCAGGGCGGGTCAGGACTGGACGTCGCCGGCCACATCCGCCGCCCGCCTGCGCATCAGCGCGTTGCCGCACAGGGCCAGCGCGGCGATCGCGCAGCACAGTGCGACGGTGCGGGCCCACATATGGGAGCCGCCGAGGCTGTCGGCCGGGAGCGAGATGCTGCCGAAGCCGGCCATGGAGTGGATGACCAGCACCCCGGCGGCGACCACCGCGCTCGCGGTCCAGGTCCACACCATGTCCTGCACCATCAGCCAGACCGCGAGCACCAGGCAGAGGACGGTGATGACCAGCGAGAGGGCGTCGGAGTGGCCGCCGGAGCGCAGCTCCGTGAGGTTCTTCGGCAGGTTGACCAGACCCATCACGATCAGTGCCGCCCCGGCGGGCCAGCGCAACACCGACCGCAGGGCCTGGGGCGGGTTCACGGCCGGTTCGGCCGACCGCAGCTCCACCGCCTTGACGGCATGGCGAGGCCCGGGCCTGGCGGGCCTGCGCAGCGACAACGGCGTCTGCGGTACGGGGTGCTGTGCGACGGTGGGCGGCACGCAACGGAACGTGCTGCCACGGGGCCGGGCCTCCGAGACCCGGACGGCCCTCTGCTGCCCGGCCGCGGCCGGCGCGTCGCCCACGGCGGGCCCGGACTCGTTGACGGGTTCCGCGATACGCGCCGTCACAGCCGTCACCACGGTCTCCGCGACGGGTTCCACGGCAGGTTCGGCAACCGGCTCGGCGAGGGATGCCCCGACCGGCTCCGGTGCGGAGTCAGGGTCGGGGGCCGTCTCGCGTGCCACGGACACGGCCGGCGTATGCGCTCCGGCTGCGCGCTCCCGCTCCGCTCCGGCCCGCCCGGCCTCGTCGGCCTCGGCCCCGCGGTTCCCGTCGGTGCCGAGGATGCTGACCAGTTGGACGACGTCCTCGATGGGCCGGCCCACGGCGGCGGCGCGCAGCGTCGTGTCCGCCTCTTCCGGCTGCTGCGGCGGCGAGTTGAGCATCAGCACGAGCTGCCTGACCTCGTCCAGGGGGCGGGCGACGGCAGCCGCCTTCAGGGCCTCGTCCGCGGGGCTCGGCACCTCGCCCGTGCGCCGGAGCAGGCTGACGAGCGCGGCGACCTCGTCCAGCGGGCGGATCGTCGCCGCGGTCCAGAGGAGCGTGCGTATGGGTTCCCTGGACCTGGCCCCGTCCCCTTCGGGGCTCGGATGCTCCCGTCCTGCGGTCTGCGGGTCGAGTGACATGGGCGCGGCTCCCTCTGCCGAACAGCCACGGGTGGGGCACACACCGTGTTGATCACTGGGCCGGGCGCCACGAACGACGCCCCTCTTCGCTTCATGACAGCCTTCCCGAGAGGGTTGCGCCATCCGGGACGCGCAGAAGGGGGACCCGGGGTCCCGGCGGCGTTCCCGGGAGCGCGAAGGGGGGGGGGGGGGGGCGGGCGCCCCGCCCCCCCCCCCCCCCCCGCCCGTGCGTCGGCCCGGGGGCGCCCCGGGGGGGGGGGCCCCGCGGGTCAGGAGGGGAGGATATTCTCCGCCTGGGGACCCTTGTGGCCCTGGGTCACGTCGAAGGTGACCTTCTGGCCCTCCGCAAGCTCACGGTAGCCGGACGTCGCGATGTTGGAGTAGTGCGCGAAGACGTCCGGGCCGCCGCTGTCCTGCGCGATGAATCCGAAGCCCTTTTCCGAGCTGAACCACTTGACGGTGCCACTGGCCATGCCGATTCTCCGTATTCCGCGAAGCGAGGGCTGCCGCACGGCGCGACAGACCGGAGGTGATCGCCTTGGTCCGGACACGCTGAACAGCATGAACGCCCGTAACGGAGCGTCACGGGCGAGCGGTACTTCGGAACCACGACAGCTGATCAGGACGCTACATGGCCGGGCGCGGTACAGCCACAGAAGGCGGGGTCATCGACCGGCCTCGTGTCGCGTACCGCGCCCAGGAGTTCACCCCCGCGGCCCATACCGCGGGTCCTACCAGCGGTCGTGGACCGACGCCCTGATCCTGCGGTCGTAGAGGTCGCGCACCGCGGCGAGCGTCTCGGGCGACAACGCGGGAAGCGCCGCGGCGGCGGCGTTGCCCTTCGCCTGGGCCCGGGACCTGGCGCCGGGAATGACACTGCTGACGCCGTCCTGCTGGACGATCCAGCGCAGCGCCGTCGCCGCGGGCGTGGCGCCGGCGGGGGCGAGAGCCGCGAATTCGGCGGCGGCCGCGAGCCCCGTCTCGAAGTCGACACCGGAGAACGTCTCACCCTGGTCGAACGCCTCACCGTGCCGGTTGAAGGAGCGGTGGTCGTCCGCCGCGAACACCGTGTCCTTCGTGTATTTGCCGGTGAGCAGCCCGGAGGCGAGGGGAACGCGCGCGATGACGCCGACCCCCGCCGCACGCGCCGCGGGCAGAACCTCGTCCAGCGGCTTGAGACGGAACGGGTTGAGGATGATCTGGACGCTGGCGACGCCCGGCCGCGCGATCGCGGTCAGGGCCTGCGCGCAGGTCTCGACGCTCACCCCGTAGGCCGCGATCCGCTGCTCGGCGACGAGGGTGTCCAGGGCGTCGAACACCTCGTCGGACGCGAAGACGGCGCTCGGCGGGCAGTGCAGCTGCACCAGGTCGAGGGTGTCGACGCCCAGGTTGGCGCGGGACCTGTCGTTCCAGGTGCGGAAGTTGTCCAGCACGTAGTTCTCGGGCAGCTGCTCGGCGCGCCGGCCCATCTTCGTCGCGACGAAGACGCCGGCGTCCGGGCGCTCCTTCAGATAGCGGCCGATCAGTTGCTCGCTTCGGCCGTCGCCGTACACGTCCGCGGTGTCGAAAAAGGTCACACCGGACTCGACGGCGGCGTCCAGCACGTCGGTGGCGTCAGCCTCCGCCACATCCCCCCAGTCGGCGCCGAGCTGCCACGTCCCGAGTCCGACGACGGATACCTCGCGGCCGGTCCTGCCCAATACACGCTGCTCCATACGGTGCATGCTACGACGCGCCGGGGCACTGGGTTCCGCTCCCCCGTCGTACGGGTCCCTCAGTGCGGAAGGGCGGCGAGCTCCTCGCCCGGGCGTCCTGACACGCCGAGGTTCTGGTGGATCTCCAGCGTGGCCGTCGAGCGGTTGAGGGTGATGTAGTGCAGGCCGGGCGCGCCCTCCGCGAGCAGCCGCTCGGCCATCCGGGTAGCGTGTTCGACGCCGATCCGGTGGCCTTCCGCCGCGTCGTCGCGCACGGCTTCGAGCCGCCGCGCGAGGGCCTCGGGGAACCGGGCGTCGCTGAGTTCGGCGAAGCGGCGGATCTGCCGTACGTCCGTGGCCGGCATGATCTCGGGGATGATCGGTGTCGAGCAGCCGGCGGCGGCGAGCCGGTCCCGCAGCCGCAGGTAGTCCTCCACGTCGAAGAACATCTGGGTGATGGCGTAGTCGGCCCCGGCCCGGCACTTGGCGGCGAAGTGCCGGATGTCGCTCTCCCAGTCCGGGGAGCGCGGATGGCGCTCGGGGAAGGCGGCGACGCCGACGCTGAAGTCGCCGAGTTCCTTGATGAGGGTCACGAGTTCGTGCGCCTGGGTGAACCCCTCGGGGTGACGGACCCACTCCCCCTTGGGATCGCCGGGCGGGTCGCCGCGCAGCGCGAGGACATCGCGGATGCCGGCGTCGGCGTACTGCCCGATGATGTGCCGCAGCTCCGCGGTGGAGTGGCCGACGGCGGTCAGGTGGGCGACCGGCCGCAGAGTGGTCTCCGCGGCGATGCGCTTGGTGACCTCGACGGTCCGGTCGCGCGAGGAGCCGCCGGCGCCGTACGTCACGGAGACGAAGGACGGCGAGAGCGCCTCGATCCGGCGGATCGCCTTCCACAGGGTCCGCTCGCCCGCTTCCGTCTTCGGCGGGAAGAACTCGAAGGAGAACGAGGGCCGACCAGAGGCCAGCAGGGCGCGGGGCCCCTGTCCCTGGGGGTGCGGACGGTCTGCGGTCGTGGCCGCCATACGGGGTCCTTCCTCGGGGCTTCGGGCACGACGCCCGGCGTCGTGAACCTCCAACCCTAGCGAGATCAAGGGCACCGTGGGCCGTCGTCTCACCGGAGAGACCCCAAGAGCCACCACGGGCGGCGCCCCGCGCTGCCGCGCCGATCGAGCACGGTGTACGGGCGGGGGGCGGTGAGCCGGGACCCGGGCCAGGCGTGGTGCCCGGCGGGGCGGGCCACTCGCTGCCGTAGCGCCCGGTCGGCGGGGCGGCCAAAGGGCCTCGCACGGGGCCGCCCGCCGGCACACGGCCGGGGAACGCGGGCCCGGGGAGAGCCCGCGCGGTCGTGGACGAAGCCTCAGGCCACGCGGTAGCGCCGGACCTCCTCGCGCCTCACGGCCAGTCCGAGGCCGGGCGCCCCCGACGCGCCGGGTTCCACGGTGCCGCCCGCCGGATCGAGGAGCCCGTCGAAGAGCGCGCTCTCGACGCGGACGTGGTCGTGGGACCACTCCAGATGACGCAGGTTCGGCACGGCCGCGGCGACATGGGCCTGCGCGTGCGGCGCGCCGTGCCCCGAGATCTCCAGTCCGCAACTCTCCGCCACGGCCGCCGCCCGCAACCAGCCGGTGATCCCGCCGCAGCGGGTCACGTCGGCCTGGAGGCAGTCCACGGCGCCCGTCTGCGCCAGGCGGGCGAAATACGCCGGCTCCCCGCCGTACTCCCCCGCCGCGACCTCGGCCATGACGGCGTCCCGTACCTGCCGCAATCGTTCGGGGTGCTCGGCGGGGACGGGCTCCTCGAACCAGCTCACGCCGTCGTCCGCGCACAGCTCCGCGATCCGCACTGCCTGCTTGACGCTGTAGCCGCCGTCCGCGTCCACGTACAGCTCGGGAACCGGGCCCAGGATCTCGCGCGCGACATGGACGCGGTCCAGGTCGCGCTGGGGCGCGCGGCCCCGGTCCTCACCGATCTTGATCTTGACGCGGGGGATGCCGAGGTCCTCGGTCCAGCCGCGCAGCTGCCGTTCCAGCCGCGCCTGGCCGTACGGGACGTAGCCGCCGCTCGCGTAGACCGCGACCTCCCGGTTGACGGCGCCGAGGAGGGCCGTCAGCGGCAGGCCGATCAGCCGAGCCTTCAGGTCCCACAGGGCGATGTCGACGGCGGAGATCGCAGCAGTGACGAGTCCCGGGCGGCCGAGGCCGCGCACCGCGCGGTTCATGGCGTCATGGGCGGCGGGCACGTCGTACGCGCCGCGTCCGCGGACGACGGGCGCGAGAGCGCCGGTGACCACCCGGCCCACGGCCGGGTCGCCGTATGTCCAGCCGAGGCCGGCGGTGTCCCCTGCGACGGCCTCGACGAGGACGACGGTCGTGGCGGGCGGCGCCGGAGTGGCGTCCGCCGCGGGGCTCTCGGCCGGCACCGTGCACACGGTCACGTCGAGGCGGTCGACGGCGGGCCCCGCGGCATCGCGGTCGCCGTCGGCACCGGCACCGGCACCGGCAGGAATGGTCGGCATGATCCTCCTAGTACGGCCGCCGGAGCACCCGGTCCGTGTGACGGGCCGCACGTTGTGGTGGGAACGGTGACGGGGCGAAGCCCGGGCCGTGCGGGCCGGACGGGCCGGTCCCGCGCACCGGCCGGCTCACTGGACCCTAAGGACTTCCGGGCCTCCGGACCACCGGACCGGTCGCGGGGGGGGGGGCCCGCGCCCGCGGACGCGCCCGCGGCTCCGGCCCCCGGGGCGCCCCCCCTACCGCCGCCGGCCCGGGCCGGACGGCGGCCCCCGGGGCGGGCCGCCGCCCGGGTGCGGGCA
>NZ_JAIUKE010000024.1 GCF_020176795.1 Streptomyces sp. 8L | reverse complement strand
CCCGCCCCCCGCCGCCCCCCCGCCCCCCCCCCCCGGCGCGCCCCCCCCCCCCCCGCGCGGGGGGGGGGGGCCGGCCGGGCGCCCGGGGGCCGGCCCGGCCCGCGGGCCCGGCGGACGCCCAGCACGGCATGAGGGCTGCTGGCGCGCAGGTAGCCCCGGCCATAAGCTGTACGTCCATGGCCTCCCACGGCCGCCCTCGTGCCTCCCCCCTTTCCAGCGCAGGAGCAGACCCGCCGTGAACACGTTCGCCGACGACCGTACGTACAGTCTCCTGCTCGTCGAGGACGACCCGGCGGACGCGCTGCTGATCGAGGACGCGCTGATCGAGCGCGGCGCAGCACGCGAGATCGCCCATGTCACCGACGGCCTCGCCGCGCTCGAGCACCTGCGCGACCCGTCCAAGGGACGCCCCGACCTGATCGTGCTCGACCTCAACATGCCCCGCATGAACGGGCGCGAACTCCTCGCGGTGCTGAAGGAGGACGGCGAACTCGGGAGCATCCCCGTGGTGGTCCTCACCACCTCGGCCGCTCCGGACGACATCGAGGACGCGTACCGGCAGCACGCGAACGCGTATGTGACCAAGCCGATGAACCTGGACGAGTTCATGCGCTCCGTCCAGGACATCGACTCGTTCTTCCTGGACACGGCAGCCACCCCGCCCCGCGACTGAGCACCGGCCGGGGGCGCGCAGACGGAGAAGAGGCGCGCGACATGGCAGACACCGCCGAGGTCCCGGCCGGTGAGCCGGCCTCAGAGTCCGCCGGGGCGCAGGCGGGTGACGTCGCGCCGGGGCCCGGCGCCGGGCGTGCCGCGGGCGCTCGGCCCGCCGCCGGCTTCGACGAGGAGACCTCGGCGGAACTGGTGAACGCCTCATGGGCGGAGTCCTGCGACAGCCGGCTCCGCGAGGTGCTCTCCCGCCTCGTCACCCATCTGCACGCGTTCGTACGGGAGACGGAGCTGACGCACGCGGAGTGGGAGCACGCCCTCCGTTTCCTCACGGCGGTCGGCCAGAAGTGCGACGACACCCGCCAGGAGTTCATCCTCCTGTCCGACGTGCTGGGGGTGTCGATGCTGGTCGACGCGGTCAACAACCGCGGGCCGAGGGGCGCGACGGAGACCACCGTGCTCGGGCCCTTCCACCTGGTCGACTCCCCGCCCCGGCCGCTCGGCGCCGACATCGCACAGGACCATGTGGGCGACGCGTGCGTCGTGGCGGGCACCGTCAGGTCGGCCGACGGCACGCCTCTTCCGGGCGCCCGGGTGGATGTGTGGCAGGCCAACGGCGAGGGGTTCTACGACGTGCAGCAGCCGGACGTGCAGCCGCCACTGAACCTGCGCGCCCTGTTCACCTGTGACGACGGAGGCCGGTACTGGTTCCGCAGTGTGGTGCCGAGCCACTACGCCGTGCCGCGGGACGGCCCGGTGGCTGACCTGCTGAACGCGACGGGGCGCCACCCCTACCGGCCCGCGCACATCCACTTCATCGGCCAGGCCCCGGGGCACCGGCCCGTGACGACCCATCTGTTCATCGAGGGCAGCCCGTATCTCGACTCGGACGCGGTCTTCGGGGTGAAGCGCAGCCTGATCGCCCCGGTCCGGGAGGTGCGGGACCCGAGGCGGGCGGCGGCGTTCGGCGTGGAGGCCCCCTTCCGGCTCATCGAGTTCGATCTCGTACTGGCACCGGACAATCCGGGCCCTGACACGCGGCGGACAGCGGGCCACGGCTGACAGCGAGTCGCGGAAAGCCGGCCAGGGAACGAGCGGCGGACGGTGGAGACGAACGGCGGACCGGCAGGGAACGAGCGGCCGACCGCCGTCGCCGGCCGGTCGGAATCGCGCTTGTGAGAGCGCTCTCAGAGCGGCAGAATTCCTGCCATGCTGCCTTCTGCACCCCCTTCGGGCGCATCCGGCTCGTCCGGATCTCCCGGCTCCCACGGCTCCTCCGGCTCCCCCGGCACATCCGGCGCGCCCTCCGTCGCCTTCGTCCGCCCGTACCGGCCCGCAGACCGCGCCGCGCTCTACGACATCTGCGCACGCACGGGGCACGAGGGCGGCGACTCGCGGCACCTCTATCCGGACCCGGACCTGCTGCCGACGATCTTCGCCGCGCCGTACGTGGAACTGGAGCCGGGGCTCGCCTTCGTCCTGGACGACGGATCGGGGCAGGCCGTGGGTTACGTGATCGGCACCGCCGACACGGCCGCCTTCGCCCGCGCCTTCCGCGAGAGCTGGCTGCCCCGGGTCGAAGGCCGCTACCCGCGCCCCGCCGGGGCGCCCGCCACGCCGAGCGAGGGGATGGCGGAGCTGCTGCACACCCCGGAGCGCATGGTGCTGCCCGAACTGGCCGGCCACCCGGCACACCTGCACATCGACCTCCTCCCGGACTGGCAGCGCAAGGGGCACGGGCGGGCGCTGATGCACACGTTCCTGCAGGCCCTGCACGCCCGGGGCGTCGGGGCCGTGCACCTGGGCATGGTCACCGCGAACACGGCCGCGCGCGCCTTCTACGACCGGCTGGGCTTCGAGGTCCTTCCCGTGGACGATCCCGGTCCGCTCACCTATCTGGGCCGGTCCACCGAGCTCGCCGACGCCGCCCCGGGCGGACCGGCGGCCCCCACCGCACCGTCCGGTGCGGTACTGGGCCTGCCGGGCTGGGAGTGGTTCAACCCGCCGGCCGCGTGGGCCGCTTCGGGCGACGGCCTCGACATCACCACGGACCGGGACACCGACCTGTGGGTGCGCACGCACTACGGGTTCGTGCGCGACACCGGGCACGCGCTGCTGCGCCGCGTGCCGGCGTCGTTCCGTATGCGGGTCACCTTCACGGGCGGCTATCGCGACCAGTACGACCAGGCCGGGCTGCTGCTGCGGCTGGACGCCACGAGCTGGATCAAGGCCGGCGTGGAGTTCGTGGACGGCCGGCGGCAGGTGAGCGCCGTCGTGACACGCGGCGTGTCGGACTGGAGCGTGGCGCCCCTGGACGGTCCGGTCGCCGGGCCGATGACCGTGGAACTGGACCGGAGGGGCGACACGGTGACCGTACGGTACGGGGCCGATGGCGCGGCTGCGACGACGCTGCTGCGGCTGGCGTACTTCCCCGAGGGGGTGGCGGCCTTCGCAGGCCCGATGTGCGCGTCGCCGGAGGGCGCGGGCTTCACGGCGCGGTTCACCGGTCTCCGGCTGGAGGAGCTCCCGGCCCCGGCCGGCGGCTGACGGCGTGCGGCGGCGAGTAACACCACGTCGACGCGCCTGTGGTGTCCGGGGCCCGCGCCATCGGCGCGCCCGGGCGCGCCGCGACGGGCCGCCCGGACCGGCATCCGGCCGCGGTGGCACGCCCGTCGCGACGGTGGCGTCAGTTCGGGGCCGGGCCCTTCCGGTCCCGCGTCACCCGGAGCTCCGCGGTCCTGGTCGTCCCGCTCACCGTCACCGAGATCCGGACGGTGCCGAGTCCGCGTCCCGCCGTCAGCGTGCCTGTCGGCACGTCGAACCGTGCGGGCCCTGTGACCTGCCAGTCCGCGCTGGCCGGGAACGCCACCGGCACCTGGCGGGTGCCCTGGGTGAGGGTCGCGGTCACCTTCGCCGTGCCGCCCGCGGGCAGACTCGACGGCGCCGTGAGGGACAGCGTGTCGGTGTGCGGCCGGGTCTGCACGGAGATCCAGTCGGGCCCGCCCCGCCACGGCTCCCGCCGCGCCGCGGCCTGGGCCACGTGCGACACCCTGTCGACGCCCACCAGCGACCAGCCGGTGAAGCCGCCCTGGCCGGCCGGTGCCGAGGGGTTCTTGCCGGAGTTGCCGTTGATCAGGTACGGCACGCCGTCGACGTGGGACGCGGCGAACACCCCGACGTGCCCGCCGACGAAGACCGCGCCCTTGCCCGTACGGTGCTGGAAGTCCGCGAGCCACCGCTCCAGCAGCGCGGCCTCCTTCCGGTCGGAGAGCTGGCTGCCCTGTTGCGGGGTGGGGTCGCGCGGCGGGACGTGTTCGATCACCGCGACCGAGCGGACACGGTTGTCGGCCGCCGCCGCGTCGAGCTGCGCGCGCAGTTGCTCGATCTGGTCGAGGCCGCCGCCGCGCAGGGTCAGGCTGGACGTGTCGAGGGTGATGAACCTCGTGCCCTTGTGGTCGAAGACCTGGTGCGCCGGGCCGAACTCGGCCGTGAAGTCGGCGATGGACCCGCCCATGACCTCGTGGTTGCCCGGCACGTAGTACCACGGGACGGCGTCGCCCAGTTCCTCGTCGAGCACGCGGTGGGCGAACGCGAGGTCCGCCGGTGACCCCTCGTCCACCAAGTCGCCGTCGATGACGACGAAGTCCGGCTTCGCCGCCCTGATCTGCCGCAGCGTGCGCCGGGCCTGCGCCACGATGTCGCTGTCGGGTGAGGCCGCGACGAACTGGGCGTCGGACATCACGGCGAACCGCCAGTCCCTCCCCCGCGTGTCCGCGGCCGTGCTGATCAGCGGGTCGGCGGGCGGCGCGGCCGTGGGCAGGTCGATCTCCGGCGGGATCTGCGCCGCCAGATCGTCGATCTGGATCTGCCCGGTGTACGACTTGGTGGCGTCGGTCTCCGCGAGGTAGAAGCGGTACACGCTGACCGGCATGGCCACGGTGGCGGGCACCGCGAAGGTCACCTGTCTCCAGCCGGTCCACGTAACGTAGGGGCCGCGCAGCAGCTGGTCGGTACCTGCCGCGTCCTTCAAATGCAGCGTGGGCCAGGCCCCGTGCCCGTCGCCCTTGATCCACAGCGTGAAGGACTGGGGCTGCCCGGGTACGGGGATCGCCGCGGGCGGGGTCGCGTACGCGGCGCGGGTGGCCGTCGACCGGGTGAAGTCGTAGCTCATGGAGAGTGCCGTACCGGTGTGCCCGTCGGCGGCGGGGGCGAGCGACCCGCTCGCGCGTGCCTGGCTGAAGGTCCAGGACGCGGCGTCGTCGAAGGACGCGACCTGCCGCTGCTCCAGGCCGACGCTGACGGCGAGTACGGTCCGCACCCCGCCGACGCTCGCGGTGATCTGCCCGGCGCCGCCGCCGGAGAGCGACTTCACCGTGAAGGAGCCCTTGCCGTCGTCGGTGACGGAGAAGCGGGTGTGGTCGAAGTCGAGACGGACGTCCCGGGGTTCGACGGGGGCGCTGTCGCCGTGCGCGTCGAGACCGACCAGCCCGAAGGTGCCGGTGGCCGAGGCATCGGCGAGGCCGATCCGCTGTGTCGTCGGGCGCAGGGTGGTGAGCCGGTCGAGGACCTGGAGGGTGATCGCCCCGCTCGCCCGGCCGTGCACGGCGCGCACCTGGGTCGTGCCGCCCGCGCGCGCGGTGAACAGGCCGTGCCGGTCGACGCGCCCGGCCGATCCGTCGCCGGCGCGCCACTCGGGGCTGCCGGCGGCGGGCCCGTACGTCTCGTCGTAGCCGGCGGCCGTGAGCTGCCTGGTGAGGCCGGGGAAGACCCGTTCGGGGTGGCCGCCCGCGACCGGGTCGACGGTGGGCGCGTCGGAGGGCGATGTCCGGGGCTGGACCCAGAAGCCCTTGAGGCGTCCGCTGCCGTCGGGGGCGGTCAGCGCGAGGCCGTTGGCGACGGCGCGTTCGCTGCCGTCCGAGGGGTTGTTGTCGACGTGCAGGGCGTCGCTGCCCGGCTCGCGGGTCACGAGTGTCGTCGAGCCGCCGCCGTCCAGGTTGAGGGCGCTGTACGAGCCGGCCTTCTTCATCATCGTGCCGAGTTCTGTGAGGGTGACGCCCGCGCTGTCGGCCTGACGGCCGTCGACGGTCACCACCTGCATCCGGCTGCCGTCGCGGGAGAAGCCGACGGCGGTACGCGGCGCGGCCGTATTGTTGCCCTCGCCGTCGTGGTTCTGCGCGACGCCGTCGGCGACGAGCAGTTCGCGACCGCCGACGGCGGTGCGCGGCACGGGGCCGTCGTCCGTGCGCGGCCGGTAGGTGAGGGAGACCGGGTCGCCGGGTTTCAGCGCGGTGAGGGCCGTGGCGCCGGACTCCCGGCCGACGAGTTCCGTGGTGCCCGCGGGGATGGGTCCGCTGCCGGGCTTCGCCGCGACGGAGACGACCTTGCCGCCGCGTACGGTCGCCTCGGCGAGCGGACCCTTCGAGGCGTTCACGGTCAGTGCGCGGTCCGCGGTGCCCCACGCGGAGGTGTAGACGCCGATGGAGTCGGCGGGGACGTCGGCCGCGTTGTACGTGGCGAGCGGGCGCGTGACGGACGGCAGGGTGAGCGTGCCGTCGAAGTAGAGCTGGAGGACGCGTCCCGCGGCGCCCGGGCCGAAGCCGACGGCCGAGGAGGGGCCCGCGCTCGGGGACTGGACGAGGGAGCCGTCGCGGATGCCCTCGCCCTCGGGTGCCCCGGTCTCGTCGATGTCGAAGAAGTCGGAGTTGATGGCAGCGACGGTGCGGCGGCCCTTGCCCGGGTCGTGCTTCGCGGCCATGTCCGACACGGTGTCACGGGCCGAGACGGGACCGGAGGAGAGGTAGTCGGCGCGGGTGCCGGTACCGGTGAGGTCGACGTCCAGCGCGTCCACGCGGAGCCACTTGTCCGCTTCGAGCCGGTCGTACGTGGTGAGGTTCATGCCGGGTGCGACGGGGCGCGAGGCGGAGTCGGTCTCGATGCCGTCCGCTCCGGCGCCCGTTTCCGCGCCGCCGGGTCTCGCGCGGCCGGGTTGCGCACCGCCGGTGCTGAGCGCGCCCGCGGGCGGCGGGGCGATCGGCCGCAGCATCTCGGCCGTCGTACGGGGGTGCGGATCGACCCCCGTGCCGGCGAGGGAGGGCCCGGCCGCCCCCGCGGTCAGAGCGGCCAGGGCGGCAAGGACGACGGCCGACCGGCCGGCGATACGTGGTCCCACACGTTCTCCCGAGGATCGCGGGTCGCCCTGAGGCGGGCGAGGTCAGGCGCCAGCATCGCCGTGCACACGCCAATGATCCACGGATGTCGGGGAACATCGGGAAGAACAGACCGTGACGCGCCTCGACCGTACCGGCCATGAGGCGCCGTCAGGGTGACGGCACGTCACGGCCGCCAGTCGCGCGGCGGTCCGCGCGGTCTGCGCGGTCTGCGCCTGGTCAGCCGAGACGGAGCGTCCCCGGCCGGTGGGACGACACCCGCCCGTCGGCGGGGAGCCGGGCGGGCGGCCCGCGGCGCGCTCAGGTCCGCGCGGTGTCCGGCGGCTGATCCTGTGCGCCTCGGGCGGTGTCGTCGCGGCGCAGCAGGAGCAGGGCCATGTCGTCGCCGCCGTTGAGGCGGGCGGCCTTCCGCAGGAGGTGTCCGGCGAGCGCCTCCACCTCCTCGGGGCCCGCGGCCACGGCGTCGCTCAGCGACCGCATCCGGGTGCCGAGGTCGGTGCCCGGCAGCTCCACGAGGCCGTCCGTGCACAGCAGCACGGTCTCGCCGGGCCCGAGCAGCGCGCGCGTGACGGGGTAGTCGATCGCGCCGGACCCGGCGAACTCGGCGGAGAGCCCGAGCGGCAGCCCGCCGCCGGACGCGATCCACTCGCAGGTGCCGTCGCGCCGCCGCACCAGGGCGTCGAGGTGCCCGGCCCGCACGATGCGCAGTTGCCCCGTCACCAGGTCGGCGTGCACATAGGTGCAGGTCGCGAACCGGTCCGTGTCGAGTTCCCGCAGGAACGCGGAGGTCCTGGCGAGCGCGGTGGCCGGCGGGTGGCCCTCGGCGACGTACGCGGAGAGCACCATGCGCAGCTGGCCCATCACGACGGCCGCGTCGGTGTCGTGGCCCTGCACATCGCCGATCGTCAGGCCCACGGTGCCGTCGGCCATCGGGATCACGTCGTACCAGTCGCCGCCGACGTTGCGCCCGAGCCGTGCCGACCGGTAGCGCACGGCGATGGAGGCGCCGGGGACGGTCGGGATCACCCGCGGCAGCATGGCCTGCTGGAGGTTCTGGGCTATGTCGTGCTCCTGGCCGTGCAGCATGGCGCCCTCAAGGCCCCTCGCGACGCCGCCGGCGAGCGTGACCAGCAGGTTGCGTTCCGCGTCGTGGAAGGAGTGCGGCTCGGGGAAGAGCACGCCGAGGACGCCGATGGTCCTGTCGTCCGCGATCAGCGGCAGGTACGCCGCGGCGCCGAGCGGGAAGGGCTCGATGCCGGGCCACAGCGTCGGGTAGTCCCTGCGGAACTCCTTCGGCGAGCGGAGGAACCGGGGCCGGTGCGTGGTGACGACCTCGGCCATCGGCAGCGGTTCGTCGAGCCGCGGCCGCTCCATGGACGGCAGGCTCACGCCGAGGTCGGGGAGGGCGATGAGGTGCATCCGCCCGCCCTCCACCATCCCGAGGATCAGTCCCAGGGCGCCGAGGCTGCCGAGCACCTCGCGGTCGTTGAGCGCGGCGCTGACGTCGTCCACGGTCACGGTCTGCGCCATCAGCGAGGCCAGCTGCTCGGTGAGATCGCTGCGGCCCGCGGCCTCGCCGACACCCCTGCCAGGACTGTCCGCCTCGCGCACCACCCCGACGATCCGGGTCGCCCGGCCCCCGCTGTCGTAGCGGATCTGCGCCTGCGCGTGCAGGGTGCGCAGGACCCCGTCCTCGCCCCGGGTGCGGTAGTACGCGCCGAAGCCGTCCACGCCCTGCCGCAGGACGAGCCGCGCCCTGGCCCGCAGCCGGGCGGCCTCCTCCGGCGGGACCAGGCGTGCCGCGCTGAGCGCCCGGCCGTCGTAGTGCTCGGCGCGCAGACCGAGCACGGCGAGGGCGGAGCGGTCGAGGTCGAGCCGGCCGGCGCGGAAATCCCAGTCGAAGGTGCCCATGCGGCCCGGCACGTGCGGCTGGGCCGTGCGGGTGCCTGTGATGTACTCTCCCGGCGCGAAACCGCCGGGCGGTCCCCCATCGGCCATGCAGCCAGCCTCTCACCGTTCGGGCCCGCGCACTTCCCGGCGGCCGGGCTTTCCCGTACGAGGCGGCGGCGCCGGACGCCGTCGGCGCCTCGGGGGCGGCCGGGAAAGCGCTTCCGTGCGGGCGCCGGCTCCGGGAGACTGCTTGGCCGCACGTCGAGCGCGTACCACCGGCTGCCGAAAGAGGCTTCGCTCTCCATGCAGAAATCGCAGTGCGCCGAGCGGGACATCCCGCGTTCCAGCCCCCTGGACCACCAGTACCAGGGAGAGAACCCCCTCAGGACCCTCGCCTACCTCTTCCGCCCCGACCGCGGCAAGCTGACGCTGTCGGTGCTGGTCTTCGCCTTCAAGCACATACCGGTCTGGCTGCTGCCGCTGATCACGGCGAACGTCATCGACGTGGTGGTCTCGCACCGGTCCGTCGCCGAGCTGTGGATCAACACGGGCGGCCTCGGCGCCATCCTGCTGCTGAACTTCCCGCTCGCGATGCTCTTCGCCCGGTACACCAGCGCGAGCATCCGGCGCATGGGGCGCGACGTGCGCTCGGCGCTGTGCCGCAGGATGCAGTACCTCTCGATCGGCTACCACGCGCGCGTCAGCGCGGGGGTGCTCCAGACCAAGATCGTCCGGGATGTCGAGTCGATCGAGACGATGGTGCAGCAGGGCGCCAACCTCGGGCTCGGCGCGCTGATGACGCTGTTCGGCGGTCTCGCGGTGATCGCGTTCAAGGTACCCGTCGTGCTGCCGGTGTTCGTGATCGTCGTGCCGGTGGCCGCGCTGCTGGTCCGGAAGATGCGCTCCCGCATCCGTTCGAACAACGAGGAGTTCCGGCTGGAGATCGAGCGGCTCTCGTCACGGGTGGGCGAGATGACCACATTGATCCCGATCACCCGCGCGCACGGCCTGGAGCGCACCGCGCTGCACCGGGTGGACGACACGCTGAAGGAGGTCCGCACCAAGGGGTTCCGGCTCGACCTGCTCAACAGCCAGTTCGGGTCGATGTCCTGGATCTTGCTGAACACCATGGCGGTGGCGTGCCTGGCGGGCGCCGCGCTCGTCGCGTACTACGGCCGGCTGGGCATCTCGCCCGGCGACGTCGTGATGATCAGCAGCTTCTTCACCACGCTCACCGCGTCCTTCACGACGCTGATGAACCTGACGCCGATCATCTCCAAGGGCCTCGAGTCGGTCCGCTCGATCGGCGAGGTGCTCCAGGCCCCCGACCTGGAGATCAACGAGGGCAAGACGAGCGTCGACGGGGTCGACGGGCGCATCGACTTCCAGGACATGGCCTACCGCTACCCGGAGGCGGCCGAGGACTCCGTGCGCGGCTTCGACCTGACGGTCCGCCCGGGCGAGACGGTCGCCCTGGTGGGCGCCTCCGGTGCGGGCAAGTCGACGATCCTGAACCTGCTCATCGGCTTCATCCGGCCGACCGAGGGCCGCATCCTGCTGGACGGCCGCGACATGTCCGCGCTCGACCTGCGCACGTACCGCAGGTTCCTGTCGGTGGTCCCGCAGGAGTCGATCCTGTTCGAGGGCACCATCCGGGAGAACGTGACCTACGGGCTCGAGGGCGGGGCGGACGAGGAGACGCTGCGCGAGTCGCTGGCCGCCGCGAACGCGATGGAGTTCGTGGAACGGCTGCCGCAGGGCCTCGACACGGTGGTCGGCCAGCGTGGCGCGCGCCTGTCGGGCGGGCAGAAGCAGCGGCTGGCCATCGCGCGCGCCCTGATCAGGGACCCCCGCGTCCTGGTGCTCGACGAGGCGACGTCGGCGCTCGACAACCGGTCGGAGGCGCTGATCCAGGACGCTCTGTCCCGTCTGGTCCGGGGCCGCACGGTGTTCGTGGTCGCGCACCGGCTGACGACGATCCAGAGCGCGGACCGGATCGTCGTGATGGACCGGGGCCGCGTCGTCGAGTCCGGTACGCACCACGAGCTGCTGGCGCTCGGCGGCACGTACGCCACCACGCTCCAGCCGCGCCGCATCGGCTGACGCCGGCCGGCGGGGTCAGGGGCCGGTGATGCGGTCCACCGAGCCGATGCCGAGCGCGGGCGCGGAGAACCGCTCGGGTCCCCGGCGCAGGCCGGCCGCCACGAAGTCGAGGTGGCGCTGCCAGGCATCGGGGGCGACCTCCCCCGCGGTCTCGATGATGCCGCGCACCGCCCAGACGACGGTGGCGATGTCGGAGACGGTGACGCGCGGGTCGACCGCTCCGGCCGCCTGGGCGGCGTCCAGCAACCGGGCCGTCATCGCGCGCAAGTGGTCGACCTGCGCGCGATCAGCCAGCTCTCCCCAGGCCAGGGGCAGATACCCGCGTGCGGACGCGATGCGGTGGCCCACGGTGCGCAGCAGCCGGTCGAGCCCCTCGGCAGGCGGCAGCAGCGACGCCTCCTCCGCGAGGGCGACGAGTTCCTCGTAGAAGACCGACACGAGTTCGGTGACGAGGGCGTCCTTGGAGGGGAAGCGGCGGTACAGCGTCGCGGGGGCGACACCCGCGAGGCGGGCTATGTCCTCCATCGACGCGTTCCGGCCGCGTGCGGCGAAGGCGTCGGCCGCCGCGCCCAGGATGCGCGTACGGTTGCGTGCCGCGTCGCGCCGCAGTCCCTTGCCCACGGGCCCGTCCTTCCTACCGCTCGTCCCCGGGGAAGTCCGCCGACCGGCTCGCCCCGGCCCAGGCCCGGGTCTCGGCCGCGCGCTCCTCCGACGACTTCTCGGCCGCGGCGACGGCGTCCGACCCCAGCAGCAGCCGGGTCGGCGGCCGCGGGTCGCGTACGACGTCGAGGATGACACGCGCGGCGCGTTTCGGGTCGCCGGTCTGGGACCCGTGGGACTCGGCCCTGCGCCGGTGCATCGCGCCGACGCTGGCCTCGTAGTCGGGGCCGACCTCCGCCATCCGCATCGAGGTGCCCTGCCAGTCGGTGCGGAACGCGCCGGGCTCGACGATGACCACCTTCACGCCGAACGGCGCGACCTCGTTCTTCAGCACCTCCGAGAAACCCTCGACGGCGAACTTGGCGCTCTGGTAGGCGCTCAGTCCCGGAGAGCCGCCGACACGGCCGCCGATCGAGGAGAACTGCACGAAGGTGCCCGAGCGCTGGGCCCGCAGCACCGGCAGGGCGGCCCGGGTCACATGGAACACGCCGAAGAGGTTGGCCTCGATCTGGGCACGGAAGTCGTCCTCCTCGACCTCCTCGATGGGCGCCGAGTTGGCGTAGCCCGCGTTGTTCACGACGACGTCGAGCCCGCCGAACGCGTCGACGGCGAGCTGGACGGCCGCGCGGGCCGCCGCCGCGTCCGTGACGTCGAGCGGCGCCGTACGGACGCGGTCCTTGTACGCGCGCACCAGGTCGTCCAGCTGCTCGGGGCGGCGGGCCGTCGCGACGACGTGGTCGCCCGCCTCCAGAGCCGCCACCGCGAGTTCGCGGCCGAAGCCGCGTGAGCTGCCGGTGATGAGCCAGGTCTGCGTCATGTCCGTTCTTCTTCCGTCTGTCGTCTTCCGTACGGCCGCCGGGGAGGGCCGTCTCCGTCCGGAGCGGCCCCTGTCGGGGGCCGCGCCGCACGCTCAGGTAAATGACAGTAAGACTCTCACTTATTCCCCGGTCCGTCGTCGGGCCGGGCGACCGGGTCGATCCGGCCCGGCCTGACGTGCTCGTAGACCATCGTGGTCTGGACGTCGGCCACCTCGCGCCGCTCGGTGAGCCGGTCGATGACGAACGCGTAGACGCCGTTCACGTCCGGCACGGCGACGTGCAGCAGGAAGTCGTGGGTACCGGAGGTGACGAACAGGCCGATGACCTCGGGCAGCCGGGCCGCCCAGTTGCGGAAGGCCTCGATCACGGGCCTGGCGGGCGGCCTGATCCGCACGGAGATCAGCGCCTGCACCGGACGGCCCATGGCCTCCAGGTCGACGGCCGCGTGGTAGCCGGTCACGGCGCCGCGCTCACGCAGCAGCCTGACGCGCTCCAGCGAGGTCGAGGGCGAGACGCCCGTCTTGGCGGCGAGGTCGCGGTTGGTCTGCCGCGCGTCGTTCTGCAATTCGCGCAACAGCGCGCGGTCGACCGCATCGAATTTCACGGGACATCCCTCTCGGCGTACGACATGCGGCACATGGCCTCGGAATCGAAACGTCCGACCAGCGTAGACCGGGACACCCGGGCAACTGGCGCGTGCGACCCCGCGCCCGGGCGGGAGTGGAGTCCTCACGCTCTGTCGAGGTCCGGGGGCGCCCTTACCTCGGACTGCGTCCAATCCGGCAACCTTCTGCGGGAAATCCGTTACCCGGAGTGAGTCCCGGCGTTGAAGGTACGTGAGGCCGTACATCGTGCGGCTGTGCAACAAAAGTTCAAGGAGATACTTGATGTCGCGTATCACGAAGGCAACCGCCGTTCTGGTCGGCGCCGGTGCCGTCCTGGCCGGCGGCGCCGGAATGGCCGCCGCCGACGCCGGAGCGGGTGCCGCCGCCGTCGGTTCGCCGGGTGTCCTGTCCGGCAACGTCATCCAGGTGCCGGTGCACGTTCCGGTCAACCTCTGTGGCAACACGGTCGACGTGATCGGCCTGCTGAACCCCACCTTCGGCAACACCTGCGCCAACGTGGACTCCCAGCCGCAGCAGCACGACGACGGCGGCTACGGCGGGTACGGCGGCTGACACCGCCCCACCTGAGAGACCTTGGCGGACACCCGCCACGGGACTCTTCTCGAATCGGGGGGGGCGCCCCCGGGGGGGGGGGGGGGGGGGGCCCCCCCCCCCCCCCCCCCGCCCCGCCCCCCCCCCCCCCCCGCCGCGGGGGGGGCGGCCCCCCCGGCCGGGGGGCCCC
>NZ_JAIUKE010000023.1 GCF_020176795.1 Streptomyces sp. 8L | reverse complement strand
CCCCGCTCCGGGCGGGCCGGGCCCGCCGCCGCCTCAGCCCCCCCCCCTGCGTCCCCCAGCCCCAGCCCCAGCCGCGTCGTCTCGGCGGCCCCGCGCCCGGGGCGCCCCCCCCCCGCCCCCCCCCCCGATTCCGTACGCCCGGAGCCGGACGACCCGGAGCCCGACGACCCGGAACCTGATGGCCGGCCCGGCCGGGCCGGCCTGGCCGCTCACGCGTAGCGGTAGGTCCCCGCGTGGCCGAGCAGCGCGGACGGCTTCACGTTCCACGGCGGCATCGGCTCGTCCAGGCTGATCACCCGGCCGGCCTGCCGGTCGCTCGCCGCGAGTTTGCGCGCCGGCTGGTAGCCCGCGTGCGGATGCCGGGCCTGCCAGCGGTCCCAGAGCAGGTCGATGAAGGCGTGGTGGAGCCAGAACACCGGGTCGTTCGGGGACGCGGCGCCCAGCATCTCGCCGCCGACCCAGCGGTGCACGCGGTTGTGGTTGCGCCAGGGCTGGTCGACGCCGGGCCGCACCCAGCCCTCCAGGCCGTTGCGGAACCCGCTCGCCGGGGTCGAGTCCCACGGCGACACGTCGTAGACGCTCTCGCTCATGGCCCGTTCCAGCTCCTGGGCGGTGGGCAGCACGATGGGGTCACGGCCCGGGCGGCCGAGGTTGCGGGTGAGGAAGGGGTCGTCGGTGACGTTGCCGGAGATCGTCCAGTTGCCCGCCGTGTAGGCGAAGGGGCCCGTCATCACCTGCTGGTCCCGCGCCCTTCCCGTACCGCCGAGGAAGTCGTCGCGCCAGAGTGCGGCGGCCGGGGTCCGGTCGACCGTCCAGTCCCAGTACGGGACGGAGACCTTGGAGTCGATCGACCGCAGCGCCTGCTCGAATTCCAGCACGAAGCGCCGGTGCCAGGGGAAGAAGGTCGGAGCCATGTGCCCCGACCTGAGGCCGGTCTCGCCGTCCGGTGTGTAGAACTCGACATGCGTACGGACGAATCCGTCGTAGTCGCCGCGGCGCTTGAGTTCGAGCACCGCCTCGACGAAGGCCCTCTTCTCGGCTCCGGAGAGGTCACGCTGGTTTTTTCTGGTGTACATACGGTGGCTGTCCTCCCGGACGGGTCAGGCGTGGTGGAGCATCGGGTCGTCGAGCGCGAGCCGGGCCCCGCGCAGATCGTCCACGGCGGCCCGGGCGGCGGCCACCAGCGTGGGGAACGACTCGTAGTGGTTGACGGCGCTCATGTAGCTGCCGTCGGCGCGCCGCATCACGGGCAGCGGCCTGCCGTCGATCAGGACGTCGTACGACGGGACGCCGGGGTACACGCCCGGCGACAGGGCCCCCGCCCGGACGGGCCCGGAGGTGGTGTGCCGTACCCGGATGTGCCGGCCGCGGTACGTCTCCTCCGTCACGGGCCCGGTTGGCACCTCGGCCCCCCGCCCCCCCCCCCCCGGGGGGGGGGCGCGGGGGGGGGCCCCCCCGGCGGGCCCCCCGCGGGCGCGGGGGGGGGCGCCCCCCCCGGGGGGGGGGGGGCGCGCCGGGCGCCCGGGCCCGCCCGCGCGGGGCCGGCCGGCGCGCGCGGCCGGGGGGGGGCGGGGCCCGCGGGGGGGGGCCCGGCGCCGGGGGCCCGGTCGGCCCGCACGAGCGGGGTGAGGGCGGCGGCCGTACCGCCGAGCACACCGAGGCCGAACAGGGCGCGCAGCAGTGTGCGCCGGGTCCCTCCGCCGTGCGGTACCGCGCCTGCCATGAAGTCCTCCGCTCGCCGGGTGTACGGGGCACCGATGTGGCGCCCCGCTTCCCCCAACGAGATGACGTCCGAACAGTTCTGCGGCAGCAGTGGGATTTTCCGACACACGGACACGAGCCCCCCCGGTCGGGCGTGGGGGTTGCCGCGGCCGGGAACGCGTCAGGCGCGGCGGCGCGGCAGGCTGGAGGCGCGCACCACGAGTTCGGGTTCCAGGACGATCCTGCGGTGCTCGTGGCCCTCGGCCCCCTCCCCCGTCTCCTCGATGAGCAGGCCTGCGGCGAGCGCCCCGATCCGGCGCGCGGGCTGGCGCACCGAGGTGAGCGGAACGGCCGCCGCGCCGGCGAACTCGATGTCGTCGTATCCCACCAGGGCGACGTCCTCGGGGACCCGTACGCCCGCCTCGTACAGCGCCTGGAGCACACCGAGGGCGAGGAGGTCGTTGGCGCAGAACACGCCGGTGGGCAGGGGCTGGGTGCCGAGCAGCCGGGCGCCCGCGTCGCGACCCGAGGCGACGTCGAGGCGCGTGGCGCGGATGTGCCGCAGTGCGTCCTGCGGCAGGCCCGCCGCGGCGAGCGCCGTGAGCGCGCCCTCCCGCCGCTCCTGGCACTGGGTCAGGTGCATCGGCCCGCTGATGTACGCCAGGGAGCGGTGCCCCGCGAGGAGCAGATGACGCATGGCGAGCGCGCCGCCGGTCACATCGTCCACGGAGACGGAGCAGCCCTCGGCACTCGGCACGATCCGGTCGACAGAGACGAACGGTATGCCGTGGTGGCGGAGGATGCCGAGGTTGCGCCCCGTGCGGTCGGCGGGGGTGACGAGGACGCCCCGGACCCGCTGTTCGGAGAAGAGCGTGAGGTAGGCCGCCTCCTCGTCGGTGCTCTCCGCGCTGTCGCACATCATCACACCGAGGCCGGCGTCGCGCGCGGAGCGCGCCGCGCCCGCGGCGACCGCGACGAAGAACGGGTTGGCCATGTCGAGGACGAGCAGCCCCAGCATGCGGCTGCTGCCGGCGCGCAGCTGGCGCGCCGATTCGCTGCGGACGTAGCCGAGGCGGGCGATGGCGGCGAGGACCCGGCGGCGGGTGCCGTCGGCGACGGAGCCGGGGCGGTTGATGACGTTGGACACGGTGCCGACCGACACCCCGGCCGCGTCCGCGACGTCCTTGATCCCCGCGGGCCGGGCCCGGTCCATCAGACGGTGACTTCGACCAGGTCGAGCCCGGTGAGACCGGCCAGGGCGCGCAGGTCGGGCAGCAGCCGGCCGGTGGCCAGGGCCCAGTGGTGGCCGACGCCGCTGGCGCTCCACGCGTCGGTCCACTCGCCGGGGTCGCAGCCGAAGTCGACGCGTGACGTGGTGTTTCCGATCTCCAGCAGCGGCCCGCCGACGACCTCGCCCTCGGCGGCGACCAGCCGGTAGCCGCCGTCGCGGCGCTGGCCGAGGCCGACGAGGGTGACGGGTCCGTGCCGTACGTCGAACTCGACGGAGACGCCCCAGCCGCGCTTGCCGTGGTAGACGCCGAGCCCGCGCAGCAGCGGCTTGTGCTCGCTGATGGCGAGGTGGCCCGGGCCGTCGTGGCCCATTTCCACGACGCCCGCGGTGAAGTCGAGCGCCTGGAGTTCCGTGAAGGAGCCGCCCGCGCCGAACCGGTCGGCGATCAGCATCGCGAGCGACGTCCGCAGCTCGTACTCGCCGCAGGCGGGGACACCGCGCGCGGTGAGCAGCGAGGCGCCGAGGATCATGCCGGCGCCGAGGCGCTCGTGGGTCTCGCCGTCGAGGCCGCGGTGGTAGTACGCGAGGGAGTCGAGGTCGAAGTCGGCGACGAGGGAGTCGAGGCCGACGGAGACGCGGGCGGCCCAGCGCAGGTCGTCCTCCACGACGGAGTCGGCGAGGTCGAAGACGGTCCGGGTCTCGGCGAGCTTGGCGTCGACCTCGTCGTCGCCGGCCTTCTCGGCCCTGACCCTGAGGTCGTCGAACTCCAGGACCTCCATGTGGCCGCCGAGGTTGCCGGTGACCATGGTGAGGTCGGTGGACACGTCGTACATGCCGGGGTAGAGGTGGCCCATCAGGCCGTGCCTGCCGTTCCTGAGGACGGAGCGGACCCCGGCGGCGGTGATCCAGCGGCCGATGCGCGCCCAGGCGCGCTCGTCCTCCAGATGGCCGGAGACCGAGCGGAACGGGACTCCGACGCGTTCGAAGGCGTTGGCCATCTCGGGCAGCGGGCAGGCACCGCAGTACGCGAGCCACTGGCCGGTGTCGAAGGACGCGTGGTCCATCGAGGGCGAGGGCTGAAGGTTGATCAGCAGGACGGGCGCGCCGCTGCGCTGCGCGATCGGCACCAGCATGCTCGCGGTCATGTAGGTCGTCAGGAATCCGACGATGAGGTCGCAGTCGGCGGCACGCAGCCTCTCGGCCGCCGCCGCGCCCTCCTGGGCGTCGGAGATGAAGCCGGCGTCGACCACTTCGGCGTCGAAGGCCCGCATGCGTTCCGTGACCCGCGCGGCCGACTTCCGCAGCTGCGGGAGGAGGTCGGGGAACTGGGGCCAGTAGGCGCCGAGGCCTCCTGCCACGAGCCCGACGCGGGGCTTGCGGGCGACGGCGGGGGTACGGGGGATCATGGCGCCTCCATCGGGTTCGGCGGGCGGGTGGCGGGGGGGGGGGGGGGGGGCCGCGGGGGCCCCCCCCCCGGGGGGGGGGGGGGTGGGTGGTTGAGTGGGCGGGGCCCCCCCCGCACAGGCGGGCGCGGCCCCCCC
>NZ_JAIUKE010000022.1 GCF_020176795.1 Streptomyces sp. 8L | reverse complement strand
GGCGTGTCGCGCGCGGGCCGCGTGCGACACGCCGTCGGTGTCAGGCGAGGTGGAAGATCTCGGCGAGCGGGACCATCGCCTCGTCGGGCGCGGGCCCCGCACCGTCGCCCCGCCCGCCGGGCGGGTCGAAGAAGGGGGCCATCGAGGCCTGCCAGCGGGCGTTGACGCCGGTGCGGCCCATGGCCTCGCGGGCCGCCTCGAAGTCCTCGGTCTCCAGATACCCGACGAGCGTGCCGTCCTCGCGCAGGAAGAGCGAGTAATTGTGCCAGCCGGAGTCGCTCAGGGCCCGCAGCATGTCGGGCCAGACTTCGGCGTGGCGCGCGCGGTACTCGGCCACCCGGTCGGCCCGTACCTTCAGCAGGAAGCACACACGCTGCACGGTGGGCTCGTCCTCCGCTCGTCCCTCCCGGTCAGAAGTGGAACTGGTCGATGTTCGTCTTGTCGAAGACGGTGGGCGGGCCGAGGATGACCTCGCCGTCCTTGCCGACGGTGAACTTGCCGAGCTTGCCTGCCGTGAAGGTGTCGCCCTGCGCCCCGGTGATCTGGCCGGACGCCAGGGCGGCCGCGGCGTACGAACCGAGGTAGCCGAGGTTGTCCGGGTTCCACAGGGAGAACTGGGTGACCGTGCCGTCCTTCACGTACTTGCGCATCTGGTCGGGCGTGCCGAGGCCGTTGAGGACGACCTTGCCCTTGTACGAGGAGTCGTCGAGGTAGCGGGCGGCGGCGGCGATGCCGACGGTGGTCGGCGAGACGATGCCCTTGAGGTCGGGGTACGCCTGGAGGAGGCCCTGTGTCTGCTGGAAGGACTTCTGGTCGTCGTCGTCCCCGTAGGCGACCTTGACCAGTCGCATGTTCTTGTACTTGGGGTCCTTCAGCTCCTGCTTCATGTAGTCGATCCAGGTGTTCTGGTTGGTGGCGTTCTGGGTCGCGGAGAGGATCGCGATCTTGCCCTTGTAGCCGACCTGCTTGCCGATGTGCTGGATGAGGCTGCGCCCGATGGACTCGGAGCTGGCCTGGTTGATGAAGACCTGACGGCAGTCCTTGGCGGTGTCGGAGTCGTACGAGACGACCTTGATGCCCTGCTTCATGGCCTGCTTCAGGGGGCCGCAGACCGCGTTCGGGTCGTTGGCGGCGATGAGGATGGCGTTCTGCCGCTGCTGGATCAGTGTGTTGACGTACGAGACCTGGGAGGAGGCGCTCGCGTCGGAGGGGCCGACCTCCTTGGCCTTGCCCTGGAAGCTCTTGGCCGCGCTGATGCCCGCGTCGTCGACGATCTTCTCGTAGGGGTTGTTGATCTGCTTCGGCAGGAACGCCATGGTGAGGTTCTTCTTCAGCGGCGCGTTCGGGTCGGCCTTGGCGGAGCTCGCGGCGGCGCCCGCCGAGTCGTCCTTCGAGTCGTTCTTGGTGGTGCCTGAGCAGGCGGCGAGCGAGACGGCCAGGGCGCAGACGGCGGCGGCTGTGGCGGCGGCGCGCCCGCGGGAGGCGGTACGGATCGTCATGGGTCGTGGCCTTTCGGAGGGTTCGCTTGCGGAGGTACGGGGGCGCGTCGTCCTGGCGGGCGGCCGGGACGCGGGGTGGCGGCGATCGCGGACGGGGTGGCGCCGGTCTCAGGTGGCGGCGGCGCCCGGTGGGCCGCCCGCCGTGGCGGCGCGTCGTTGCCGCCGTTCCGTGACGACTCCGATGATCCGCGGGGTGAGGACGGAGGCGACCAGGAGCAGGCCCGTGACCACGGTCTGGACCTCGTTGGGCACATCGTTGAGCGTGAGCAGGTTGCGCAGCACTCCGACCAGCAGGATGCCCGCGACGGCTCCCACGAGGGTGCCCTTGCCGCCGTCGAAGTCGATGCCGCCGAGCAGGATGGCGCTGATAACGAGGAGCTCGTAGCCGGTTCCGTTGTCGGCGCGGGCGCTGCCGTAGCGCAGGGTGAAGACGATGCCGGCGAAGGCCGAGAAGAGGCCCGTGAGCACGAACAGCAGGAGCTTGTAGCGCTTGACGCGGATGCCGGAGAAGAACGCGGCCTCCTCCTGGGCGCCGATCGCGAACAGCGCGCGGCCGAAGGAGGTGGAGTGCAGGGCGATGGCCGTGACGATCGCGAGGACGATGAACAGGACGATCGGGTAGGTGAGGAACGTACCCGGAATCGTCGTGGTGTTGGCCGTCCAGTTGGCGTACTTCTCGGGGAAGTCGGTGATGGCGTCGCTGCCGAGGACCACGGACGCGAGGCCCCGGTAGAGGGCGAGGGTGCCGATGGTGACGGCGAGGGAGGGCAGTCCGACGCGGGTGACGAGCCATCCGTTGAGCAGGCCGCCGAGGATGCCGACGACGAGGACGACGGGCACGATGGTCTCGAAGGCCCAGCCGGCGTTCCACAGTGAACCGGCCAGCGCGCTGCTGAAGCCGAGCATGGAGCCGACGGAGAGGTCGATCTCGCCCGCGACGACCAGCAGCGTCATCGGCAGCGCGATGAGCGCGACCTCGGAGATGTCGTTGAAGGCAAAGGCGAGGTTGCCGCCGCCGGTGAAGCCGTCCGTGGTGCCGAGGCCGACGAGGAAGACGGCGATCAGAAGGATGACGACGGCGGTGTCCCAGCGCAGTGCAACGGACCGCAGCCGGTTGCCCGCCGTCATCGGGGGTTCCGCCTTCTCTCCCGCGCCGGGCGCGGGGTCCCGGGTGTCAGGCGCCATGGCCATGGCGGGCGCTCCTCTTCCTCAGTGCGGCTGTCATCCGCAGGTTGACGATGCGGTCGACGCTGATCGCCGCGAGCAGCAGTGCGCCGGTGATGGCGCCCTGCCAGAAGGAGTTCACCTTCAGCACGACCAGGGCGCTGCCGATGGTCGTCACCAGCAGCGCGCCGAGGGCCGCGCCCCAGGCGGTGCCGGTCCCGCCGGTGATGGCGACGCCGCCGACGACGACGGCGCTGACGACGGTCAGTTCGTAGCCGTGCGCGTTGTCCGCGACGACGGTGCCGAAGCGGGCGAGCCACAGCGCCCCGGCGAATCCGGCGACGGCCCCGGAGAACAGGTACGCGCCCAGCACCCGGCGGCGCATCGGGATACCGGCGAGGCGCGCCGCCTCGGGGTTGGACCCGATGGCGTACATCTCGCGGCCCGCGCGGTAGCTGCGCAGGAAGTACGTGGTGAGGGCGAGCAGAGCCACCGCGATCAGCGGCAGGTACGGCACGCCGAGGACGCTCCCGCTGCCGAGGTGCAGGATCGGGTCGGGCACCTGGGCGGCGTTGATCTGGTCGCCGTGCGCCCACCAGTAGTCGAGGCCCTGGATGATGTAGAGCATCCCGAGGGTGACTACGAGGGCGGGGACCCGGCCCAGGCTGACGAGGACTCCGCTGACGAGGCCGCAGGCGAGGCCGATGAGGACGCCGAGTACCAGGGTGATCAGGACACCGTGGTGGGTGTCGGCGACGAACTTGCCGCACGCGAACGCCGAAAGGCCGGTCACGGAGCCGACGGACAGGTCGATGTTCCGGGTGACGACGACCACGGACTGGCCGATCGCGAGCAGCACCAGGATGGACGCGTTGAGCAGCAGGTCCTTGATGCCCTGGCTGTCCAGGAAGCGGGGATTGGCGATCCAGGTGCCGAGGATCAGCAGGACGAGGGCGCCCGCGATGCTGATCTCGCGGGCCCGGAAGACGGTGTCCACGAGCGAGCGGGCGGACCCTGCCTCTCCCGCCGTGGCCGGGGGCTTGTCGGTCAGAGTGGTCATGCCGCGGCCCTCTCTCGTCCTGTCGCGGCCGCCATGACGCTCTCCTCGGTGGCCTCGCCGCGGGGTATCTCGGCCGCGATGCGGCCCTCGTGCATGACGAGCACGCGGTCGGCCATGCCCAGGACCTCCGGCAGGTCGGAGGAGATCATCAGGACGGCGAGGCCGTCGGCGGCGAGCGACGACAGCAGGCGGTGCACCTCCGCCTTGGTGCCGACGTCGATGCCCCGGGTGGGTTCGTCGACGATGAGGACGGCCGGCTCCGTGGCCAGCCACTTGGCGAGGACCACCTTCTGCTGGTTGCCGCCGGACAGCACCCCCACGGGGTCGGCGAGCCGGTTGTACTTGAGCTGGAGGCGTACGGCCCAGTCGGCGGCGCGGCCGTGTTCGAGCACGCGGCGCACCAGGCCGGCCCGGCCGAGCGCACCGAGGCCTGTGAGGCCGATGTTGCGTTCGATGGACATGTCCATCACGAGACCGCGCTGCCTGCGGTCCTCGGGCACGAGCGCGATCCCGGCCGCCATGGCGGCGGTCGGTGATCCTTTGGGGAGAATCCGGCCGGCCACCTCGACCTCGCCCGCGTCGGCGCGGTCCACGCCGAAGACGGCTTGCGCGACCTCCGACCTGCCGGCGCCGACGAGTCCTGCGAGTGCGACGATCTCGCCGCGCTTGACCTCGAAGGACACGTCGTGGAAGACGCCCTCCCTGGTCAGCCGGCGCACTGTCAGGGCCTTCTCGCCGAGCTTCGTCTGCTGCTTCGGGTAGAGCTCGCCGAGGTCGCGGCCCACCATGCGCCGCACCAGGTCGTCCTCGGTGAGGCCGTCGAGGGGCTCGGAGGATATGAGCCGTCCGTCGCGCAGTGTCGTGACACGCGAGCAGAGCCGGAAGATCTCCTCAAGCCGGTGGGAGATGAACAGGACGGCGGCGCCCTCCGCCTCCAGGGCCCGGACGACGGCGAAGAGGCGGGCGGTCTCGCTGCCGGTGAGGGCGGCGGTGGGCTCGTCCATGACGAGGACGCGCGCGTCGAAGGAGAGCGCTTTGGCGATCTCCACGATCTGCTGGTCGGCGATGGACAGGCCGCGCGCGGGCCGGTCGGGGTCGAGTGCCACGCCGAGCCGCTTCAGCAGCGCCTCGGTGGTCGCGCGTACGGCCGCGCGGTCGATCCGGCCGAGGGCGCGGCGGGGCTGACGGCCCATGAAGATGTTCTCGGCGACGGACAGGTCGGGAAAGAGCGTCGGCTCCTGGTAGATGACGGCGATCCCCGCGTCGCGCGCGGCGGCGGGGCCGCCGAAGGTGACGGGTTGTCCGTCCAGCAGCACGTGTCCGCTGTCCGGCCGGTGCACCCCGGCGAGCGTCTTGATCAGAGTGGACTTGCCCGCCCCGTTCTCCCCGGCGAGTGCGTGCACCTCGCCGGGGAACAGCTGGAGGGACACGTCCTCCAGGGCCCGTACGGCACCGAAGGACTTGCTCACGTCCCTCAGTGCCAGAACGGGGGCTCCGCCCGTGTCGGGCTGGTTCATCGAAGCTCCTCGGCGTGGCCGGCTCGACCGTGAAAGGTTTCAAAGAAGATGCCAGGGAAGCTAGACGCCGCCGCCCGACGGCGTCAACGGGTGTGCCCGACATTTTCGCGGGCGGTGCGGACGTGCGTCTCAGAAAGCAGGGTTCCGACGCGAACTGCCCGGTGCGGCGGGAGCCTTGACTGGCCGGAGGTCGTCCTTTACGTTGAACGACCAATGAAACGATTCAGCCTCGTGTTCCACTCAGGCTGTTCTGCCCGCACGGCCCGCGCGGCGGGTCCCCACCACGGGAGCTCCGAGAGATGACAGGTCAGTCCGCTGTGTCCGCGGCGAAGGCCGCGCTCAAGTCACAGGCCATCGAGTTGCCGTCGTGGGCGTTCGGCAATTCCGGTACGCGCTTCAAGGTCTTCACCCAGCCGGGCGTGCCGAGGTCGCCCGAGGAGAAGCTGGCGGACGCGGCGCGGGTGCACGCGCACACGGGCGTGGCGCCGACGGTGGCGCTGCACATCCCCTGGGACCGGGTGGACGACTTCGCCACCCTCAGCGCGTACGCCGGCGACCTGGGGCTGAGGCTCGGAGCCGTCAACTCCAATGTCTTCCAGGACGACGACTACAAGCTCGGCTCCGTCACCCACCCCGACGAGGCGGTGCGCCGCAAGGCGCTCGGCCATCTGCTGGAGTGCGTCGACATCATGGACGCCACCGGTTCGCGCGATCTGAAGCTGTGGTTCTCCGACGGCACCAACTACCCGGGGCAGGACGACATCTCGGCCCGTCAGGGCCGCCGCGCCGAGGCGCTGTCCGCGGTGTACGAGCGGCTCGGCGAGGGCCAGCGGATGCTGCTGGAGTACAAGCTGTTCGAGCCCGCCTTCTACGCGACGGACGTGCCGGACTGGGGCACGGCGTACGCGCACTGCCTGCGGCTCGGCCCGAAGGCACAGGTCGTCGTCGACACCGGGCATCACGCGCCGGGCACGAACATCGAGTTCATCGTGGCGCTGCTGCTGCGGGAGGGGAAGCTCGGCGGCTTCGACTTCAACTCGCGCTTCTACGCGGACGACGACCTGATGGTCGGTGCCGCCGACCCCTTCCAGCTGTTCCGCATCATGTACGAGGTGGTGCACGGCGGCGGTCTCACCTCGGACATCGCTTTCATGCTCGACCAGTGCCACAACATCGAGGAGAAGATCCCCGCGATCATCCGCTCGGTGATGAACGTGCAGGAGGCGACCGCCAAGGCCCTGCTCGTCGACCGGGAGGCGCTCGCGGCGGCGCAGCGCGCCGGGGACGTGCTCGGGGCGAACGCGGTGCTGATGGACGCCTACAACACGGACGTGCGTCCCCTGGTGGCCGAGGTCAGGGACGAACTCGGCGCGGACGCGGACCCGGTCGGGGCCTACCGGGCCTCCGGCTACGGGCAGAAGATCGTGGCCGACCGGGTGGGCGGCACACAGGCGGGCTGGGGCGCCTGACACCTCCGTCCGAGGCGAGGGCGTGAGAGAGGACCGGCGCCCGCGGAGCCGAGACCCCTTCGAGCCACCGTCCGGGGCGGCTGACCACCGCGGCTGCCTGCCGGGGCCGCGCATATGATGGTGGGCCCGGCTCCGGGCCCCGGCCAGTGGGGGCGCGGGGTGCCGGGACGAGGCGACGAGGGCGGGCGAAGTGGCGCGGACGGTGGGCATCAAGGACGTGGCCCGGCTCGCCGGGGTCTCCGTCGGCACCGTGTCCAACGTGCTCAACCGCCCCGACAAGGTCGCGGAGAGCACGCGGGTGAGGGTGCGCGCGGTCATCGATGAGCTGGGCTTCGTGCGCAGCGAGACCGCGCGGCAGCTGCGAGTCGGCACGAGCCGAATCCTCGCGATACTCGTACTCGACATGGCGAACCCCTTCTTCGTCGCGATGGCCAAGGGCGCCGAGCGCACCGCCCGCGAGGCCGGGCTCGGTGTGATGCTCTGCAACAGCGCGGGCAGTACGGCGGAGGAGGCGGAATACCTGTCGCTCTTCGCCGAACAGCGGGTCCGGGGCGTGCTGGTGACACCCGCGGACTCCACAGGCAGCAACGTGCGGGACTTCGCCCGCAGAGGCATCCCGTTCGTGCACGTGGACCGCGCGGTGCCGCGGACGGTGGGCTGCTCGGTCTCGGTGGACGACGTGGCGGGCGGCGCCCTCGCCGTCCGGCACCTGCTGGCGGCCGGCCACCGTTCGGTCACCTACATCAGCGGTCCGATGCGGCTCGCGCAGTGCCGGGACCGGCGTACGGGCGCGCTGCTCGCCCTGCGTGAGGCGGGCCTGCCGGACGAGGCGCTGCGCCAGGTCGAGGCCGGCCGGCTGGATGTGGCGTCCGGCATCGACGCCGGCGCGCGGCTGCTGGGCATGCCGGAGCGGCCGACCGCCGTGTTCTGCGCCAACGACCTGCTGGCGCTGGGGGTGCTCCAGGCCATGTACGGCGCGGGTGTCGACGTGCCGGGCGATGTGTCGATCGTCGGCTACGACGACATCGAATTCGCGGCGGCGGCCGTCGTACCGCTCACATCGGTGCGGCAGCCCGCCGAGCGGATGGGACGCACGGCGGCCGGGATGCTGATGGACGAGACGGGTGAGGACGCCGGGCAGCACACGCACCGGGCCGTGGTGCTCCAGCCCGAACTGGTCGTCCGCAGCTCCACCCGCCGCCTGCGCTGAAGCCGCGAAGTCCGGCGACGAGCCCGGTCGGCGGGGGGGGGGGGGGGCGCGGGCGGGGGGGCCCGGTCCGCCGTGTCCAGGGTGTACGGGTCCAAGTCCCGGCGCGGCGCCGGGGCTCCCTGCTCAAAGCCGGGGTTC
>NZ_JAIUKE010000021.1 GCF_020176795.1 Streptomyces sp. 8L | reverse complement strand
GGCCAGCACGGAGCCGTAGACCCCGCCGAACAGCAGCCGCTGGAGCGGTTCCCCGCGCCGGGCCGGCCCACAGCCCCCAGCCGAACAGCGCGGCCGTGTTGATGACGAGGGACGTGGTGATCGCGCTGTCCTCGCCCCACCAGCCCGCGTACGCCCCCAGCAGCGCGGCCACCGTCGGCACGGCCGCGGCGAGCAGCGCCCACTCCTGCAGCACCGACCTCAGGGTGCCCGGTGTGAGCTTGCCGTCCCTGATCGTGCGGTGGGCGATGGCGTGCGCGTACCCGTGGGCCGTCGACGCGGCCACCGCCGCCGCGAGCACCCACACCGCGTCGTATCCGGGATCGGGCGGCCCGCTCTCGCCGCCCAGCGCCGCCGCGAGCGCGCCGGCCAGCACGGAGCCGTAGACCCCGCCGAACAGCAGCCGCTGGAGCGGTTCCCCGCGCCGGGCCGGCCGGTACCCGGGTGTCCCGGGCCGCGCGGGCGGGTGGCCGGACGTCTGCCCGGCCCCTGCCGAGGCCGTCGCCCCGGTGGGCCGCCGGGCGGTGGACTCTCCGTCGTCGTGGGCGCTGTCGGACACACTGCCGCCTCTCGGAACATGCGGGCAGACCTCCTGCCGATGTAACAGCACCGGCGGCGCCCGGTCCCGTAAGCTGCCCGGATGTTCATACGACTGGCCACCGCGGCGGACCTGTCCGAGATCCCCCGCATCGAGCTGGCCGCCGGTGAACTCTTCCGCGCGTTCGGGATGGCCGAGGTCGCCGAGCACGCCCCGCCGTCGCCCGAGGTGCTGGAGGGCTACCGCCATGAGGGGCACGCCTGGGTGGCGGACGACGAGGACGGACGTGCCGTCGGGTACCTGCTGCACGAGGAGGTCGACGGGCTCGCGCACGTGGAGCAGGTGTCGGTCCACCCCGGCGCGGCGCACCGGGGCATCGGGCGTGCGCTGATCGACGATCTGGCCGTACGGGCCGGCACGGCGCTGACGCTGACCACGTTCGTGGACGTGCCGTGGAACGCCCCGTACTACGCGCGCCTCGGCTTCCGGCCGCTGGCCGGGGACGAGGTGAGCCCGGGACTGCGGGAGATCAGGCGCGCGGAGGCGGCGATGGGCCTCGACGCGTGGCCGCGGATCTGTATGCGCAGGGAGCCCGCCGCGCGGGCGTGAGAGCGGGAGGGGGCCCGACCGGGCCCGTCAGGACGGCAGCTCCATGTCCTCGGGGGTGAACCCGGTCCCCTGGGTGAAGTAGAGCTGCCAGCCCGCGCTCTCGGTCCTGCACCACAGGGAGCTGCGGTGCGCGCGGCGCTCGCTGATGTTGATGTCGAAGGTGATGAGCACGAGGTCCGGGGTGAGTTCCCGCGCGGCCATCCGGCTCACGGTGCCGGCCGCGGCAGCGGGACCCCACTCGCGCAGCTCGTGGATGTACGACTCGCGGGTCCAGGCCGTCCCCGAGGACCCGAACGAGCGGAACTCGGCGTGCAGCAGTTCGCTGAGCAGCGCCGGGGAGGTGAAGACCGCGGGATCGAGGAAGCGCAGCTCGCCCTCGATGGCCGCCGTTACGGCATCCGATGCATCGCGATTGCTCACCCGCGCCATCCTGCCGGACGAGCCGTCGGCGGGCGCGCAGGACACCGCCGGACGGAGGCCCTGCCCCGAGGCCGCCCGCGCGGCGGGTCCCGCGGACCACGCGCCGGGCCGCGCCCGTCGCGCCCCCGCACCGCACAAGGCGCTGTCCCCTCCAGCGGCCGATGCCCCTCCCGCTCCAGCCCCTCATCTCCCCGTGTGGAGAGCGGCGTTGAGAGGTGTCCGGGGTCTGGCGGGGAGTCGGTCCGCTCGTTTAGGCTGCCTCGCAAGTTCACGGAGATACCCGACGTTCACTCATATGAACAGCTGGCAGTTCCGTACGCCCCGCACCTCTCCGTCCCCCACACGGAAGGCCCTTCCATGGACCGACGGCACTTCCTCGGCACCGGCGCCGCGCTCGCGGTCGCCGGCGCGCCCCTGCTCGACGGCGTCGCCCACGCCGCCACCGGCGCCGGCCGCCCGGCGCGAACCGTCCCGGGCACGGCCCCGCGCGTGCCGGACACGCTGCCGTCCAGGGCCGCGATCACCGCCGTACTGCGCAAGGTCGCCGACCAGTGGATCGCGGCGAACCCCGGCACCGGTGACAACCTGTGGGCCAACGCCACCTTCTACAGCGGCCTCATGGCGCTGTACGGGCTGACCCGCGACAGCCGCTACCTGGACCGGGCGCGCTCCTGGGCCGAGAGCCACGACTACGCGCTCAGCGGCGGCACCAGCACCCGCGACGCCGACAACCAGTGCGCGGGGCAGGCCTACTTCGACCTGTACGAGGCGGAGCCGGACCCCGCCAAGCTGACCGCCGTCGAGGCGTGCCTGCACAGCATGACGTACACCGACCAGGTGTCGAAGAACGACGACTGGTGGTGGGACGACGCCCTGCACATGGCCATGCCGCCGTTCGCCCGGCTCGGCGCGCTGCGCGGCGACACCGGCTACTGGACCAAGATGCACAGCCTCTACACCCACACCAAGAGCGCGGAGGGCGGCCCCGGCCTCTACGTGCCCGCCACCGGGCTCTGGTACCGCGACAAGAACTTTCTCCCCGGCGGCATTCTCTCGCCGTCGGGCAAGCCGGTGGTGTGGTCGCGCGGCAACGGCTGGGTCGCCGGCGCGCACGTCAAGACCCTGAAGGCGCTGCCGGCGGGGCGGTCCGACACCGCCGAGTACACCGACACGCTCACCCGGCTGGTGGCCGCCGTCGCGCGGGTGCAGCGCTCCGACGGGTTCTGGAACGTCAACCTCGCCGACCCGCAGCACTTCCCGGGCCCGAGACCAGCGGCACCGTCTTCTTCGCCTACGGCACGGCCTACGCCGTCGCCTCCGGGCTCGTCGACCGGGCCACGTACCTTCCGGTCGCCGCGCGCGCCTGGAACGGCCTCGTCGCCACGGCCGTGCACCCCGACGGCGTGCTCGGGTACGTGCAGAAGGTGGGCGACCGGCCCGACTCCAGCCAGCCGGTCACCTACGACAGCACCGCGGACTTCGGCGTCGGCGGCTTCCTCCTCGCGGGCGCGGAGCTCGCGGGCCTCGCCACCTGACGCCGGGAGGCGCCCGGGAGCGCCTGCCGCGGCGGGTTCGGACCGCGGCGGGCGCGGCCGGTGCCGGGGACGGGGGTGTTGTCCGGCCCTGCCGGGCCGTCAGAAAGGTGAACAGGACGCGCGTCACCTATTTGACGGGTGACGGGTCTCGTGCGAGAGTCATGGCGCCGCGACCTGTGACGCTCCCGTCGCGCTGAGACGAGCGGGGAGGATTCCGGGCGCGGACCGGCCATCGGAAACACGCGAGAGGGCTCCGCATGATCAGCAGACGTACCTTCAGCAAGGCCGTCGGCCTGGGCGCGGGGGCGGCCTCGGTCCCGCTGTCCGGCTTTCGGGCCGACGCCTCCACCGAGACCACGGCGCGACCGCCGGGCGCCGCCTCCGTGCCCGCCGTCACCCCCGGCACCCACACGGAGTTCCCCGCGCTCAAGAGCGTGAAGGCGGGTCTCCTGGACGTCGGTTATGCCGAGGCGGGGCCCGCGCACGGCCCGGTCGTCCTCCTCCTGCACGGCTGGCCCTACGACATCCACAGCTTCACCGACGTCGCCCCCCTCCTGGCCGGCCAGGGCTACCGCGTCCTCGTCCCCTACCTGCGCGGCCACGGCAGCACCCGCTTCCTGTCCCATCGCACCCCGCGCACCGCCGAGCAGTCGGCCGTCGCGCTGGACATCATCGCCTTCATGGACGCCCTCAAGATCGACCAGGCGATTCTCGCCGGCTTCGACTGGGGCTCGCGCACCGCCGACATCATCGCCGCCCTGTGGCCGCGGCGCGTGAAGTCCCTCGTCTCCACCAGCGGTTACCTCATCACCGACGTCAGGGCCCAGCTCGAACCGGCCCTCCCGGCCGTCGAGCACAACTGGTGGTACCAGTGGTACTTCTACCGCACCCCTCTGACCTGGACTTATGGAGCCTGAAGCGGCTGTGACCTGCTAGGACGGGTTGCAGAGGCGATCGAAGGCAGTCAGAGGAAAACGCTCTGAATCGACCCCAGTTCGACCCGGGTCGCTCGGAGGCAGTCAGAGGCGCGATCCCTCTGAAAACTTGCCTCAAAGCGAGCCGAGTTGACTGGACGGACCAGGAGCGTCGAACTCTCGACGCGCCCCTCGGTCGAGCCTTGGTCGAGTTGCGATGGGGACGCCTGCCTCCATGGGAGCCAGGCATACGAAAGCCTCCAGGACGGCAATCCTGGAGGCTTCGCTGGTACCGATTGGAGGTCGGTTCCGGACACCACCCGCGGTTCTGTCGGGCCTTGGTGGCGTCCATGTCTTTGCGAGACGACTCCCAGAATGCCATACGACGTACCCCCGTTGCACTACCCACGGAAGGCTTCATCCCAACCAGAGGCAGTCACAGGCCCCCAAACCTCGCGAAAGGGCCTCGCTCAGCTCCCACGGATCGCGGCCGATCTGGTCCTCCTCGGAGACCTGACTGGGCGTTATGCCGCAGGCAGCTACAGCAAGCTCGATCGTCAAGGGCGAGTCATCCTGCGCGAAGAGCGGCAGGGTTTGGCCGAACACGGCCACCGCATTACCGCCGCCATCGCATGTCATGTTGCTCGTGCGCGGGGCACCGTCGCCCAGTTGACCGAGCTGCTCATGCACCCGGATCACGAGGGCGGACGGCATACACAAAATATCGCGCTGCGTTCGGGGCAAACGCGTGCGCGTGCCTACATCGATCGTGTCTGGGACAGTGCGCGTGCAACGGTCGGTGGCGCGAGGGAAATCGTGTCCCGACAGGACGCCTACGAGGATCTTGCTGCTCTTCGGGACCGGATCGAGGTCACTGCATGGCGGGGAGAGCGAGGCCGCACTGCCTTGCGGGCGCTCCGTGCGCATTTGAACTTCGCTGAGGTGGCCGGTGGCCGACTGCACACCGCCAGCGAGCGCCAAACGGCGGAGGAAGCCGGGATCTCACGACAGTCCCTGCGGAACGCGTACGACACCGTACTGAAGCCCGCTGGGTGGCTCCGCCGGCTCAGGACCGGGCGCGGCAAAGAGGGTTCCTCCTGGTACCTCGGAGACGGGCCCTGGAACACGACGGGAAGCCGGGTTTCTCGAACACAGACCACTCAGTTCCCCCCCGGCCCGGCACTTGAGGAGTGGTCCACTCCCGAGACTTTCGTCTCGGGCGATATCGATTCGACCGTCGTCAGCCAGCTCATGTCCCACGACGCCTTCGCCCACCGCGCCCTGGGAAGCTCCGCCCTCATGATCATCGGGGCCTTGCATTCGCGTCCTGCACAGACGGTCTGCGATCTCGTCGCTACCTCGTCCGTGTCTCGCGCCACCGTATACCGCACCTTGCACCGCCTCGCGAAGTGCGCCCTGGTTCAGCACACCGGCGAGACCTGGACCCTGGCTCCTCAGGTCTTGGAAGGCTTCGGTAACAGCCTTTTTCAGGCTGTTACCGGTGTGGACCAGGCGCCCTTGCGAGGTTGGGACGCGGTTGCCCGTCAGTACGGAACCTCAGGCACTGCTGCACGTCGAAGGGCCTTTCACGCCGCGGAGCGAGCCGCGTACAGGGAAGCGCTGGAACGTCGGGCAGAACACCGCACCAGAACCGTTGTCATCGTGCGTGAAGGCCGCCGGGTTCTGGTCCCAGCACTTCACGCCGCCGAGGTCCCGCCGGCGTGGCACGCCCCGGATGGCTGTGTCCTCGATCCGGCCACGGGCCGGATCGTGCCCGACTGGCGTATTGCCACCGACGGGCGACTGATCCTCATCACTACTGCTGACCAGCGAAGTTACGACGAGCTGGCCGCTGCCCATGCCGAAGCCCTCAGTGAATGGGAGTCCGTAGCATGAACCCACATCCCGCAAGAAAGCCTGACGAGAATGACTTGCGTGGCCCGCAAGCCTTGCGGACGCGCTACGAGTCCGGCGCGACAGTCGATGAACTCGTAACGGTCAGCGGCCTGTCGTACGGCACGGTCCTCAACCGCCTGCGCGAGGCCGGGACCGAGATGCGCACGTCATGGCAGACCCGCCGCATGCGCAACGATCCGCAGGCGCGAATGCGGCTCGCAGCGCACCTCCGGGTTTTGTACGAGAAGCGCGGCGCGACTCTGGCCGAACTCGCGAGTGTCGCTGGATCAACAACGCGCGGCGCCAGGCGGCTGCTGGTCGATGCTGGCGGGGTCCCACGCACGTCGCAGCAAACACAACGGATCCGCTCTGCAAACCGGGCTGCAGAGCGTCAGAAGCTCGCGTTGTCCCTGCGTGCGCGATACGAGAACGGAGCCACCGTGCCGCATCTCGCTGAGAGCTGCGGTTGCTCCCTCGGCACCGTCTATCGACTCCTGCGCCTAGCGGGAACCCGCATGCGGCCTCAGCACAGTCACGGCCCGGCTCGTACTCCGAGGAGCCGGTCTTGAGGGCAGCAGCTCGCTGGGCCCGGCGGATCAGAGGACCGACGACACAGCATCCCGGAGCAGGCGCTACCGCGCGGGACCCGCCTTCACCCACGCTCAGCCGGCAGCAGACCGTCGTCCTTCGCGCCGACGGCCCCCAACGGACACACTCTTCCCAATTCAGGAGATCAAGCACACGTGAGTGAGAACACCCGCCTCAAGACTCTTGCCGCTGCCACGGCCAGCGCATGGGACGCCCTCGTCATCGTCGTCGGCATGCTCAAGGGCGGCGCCGGCAAGACCACCTCCGCCTGGTTCATCGCCCTCTACTACGCCGTCGTTCTCGGCCTGCCGACGCTGCTGCTGGACGCCGACATCTCCAGCCAGTCCGCCTACGACTGGTTCAAGGTCGCCCAGGCGGATGGCTTTGAGATCCCCGACAACTTGGTAGTCGAGCGGTTCCCGTTCGATGACGTCGCTGAGTACATCCGCGCCAACCGCGGCAAGTTCGGCGCGATCGTGGTCGACGCCGGCGGCGGTAGCGCCCGCATCTTCCACGAGGCTGTTACCGAAGCAAACCTGCTGCTCGTGCCGGTCGCCCCCGCCAAGATCGAGCTACGCAGGCTCGTCGCCACCTTCAACGAGGCCGAGCGCGCTGCCGCCCGCAACGAGCAGGGCGTCACCGCCCACCTGGTGATCGTCAAGGCCGACGACCGCACCAGCCTGCCCCGCAACGCCAAGGACAAGCTGCTAAGGCCCAGGAAGGGCGAGGGGCTTGGCCCGGACCGGGACGAGCCGTTCCCGCTCGCCGAGACCACCATCCACTCCTGGGTGCACTACATGGAGGCCTTCGGCGAGATCCCGACCGAACTGACCGAGTACGCCAACCTGATGAAGGAGCTGACCGCATGACCGAGAAGAACGAGAGGCCGAAGCCTCCGGCCCGCCGCACTGGCGGGCGCGCGTTGGGTGGAGCGAAGAAGACTGCTCCGCCGCCCCCTCCGCCGGCTGCCGAACTCACACCCGAACAGTTTGCCGCCGAGCAGGCCGCTGATGAGGCAGCCCGTCGTGTCGCGGCAGCTCACTCTGGAGCCCAGCACTCTTCGCCGGCCTCCACGGAAACCGGGGAGCAGAGCGACCCGACTGGGACACTCCCCGACACACCGCAGGCCCAGGACCTGGCGGCTGCCGATGACGCACGGAGCGGCCCCGCTGCCTCCCGCCCGATTCACCCTGCTACCGGAGCGCCCGCGATGGACGGGCATCCAGCACAGGGGCACGAGCAGTTCGGGACCCGCGGTGCCGACTCCACGGCACCCGGTGTTCAGCACCCGCAACCGAAGGAGCAGGTTTCGCAGGCGGGGCCCCAGACCAACCCCGCGACCGCTGGGCTGCCGGCGAGCGCCGAAGTTGCCATCCGGCCTGTCGCTTCTCCGGGTTCGAGTGCAGCGCCCTTCCCAGTGCGGAGCGACACTCCGATCTCCCACCAGGAGCAGAAGGCGCCGCCAGAGGCCGGACCGAGCGAGGGAACCCCCTGGGCTCAGGGACCCGGCCGACCAGGGGACATTCCCGAGACGGCCGTTGTTCTGAACCAGCGCGTTATCACGCGCGAGGGCCTCGACTCGTCGGTCCCCACCGCGCTGAAGCTCAAGAGGCGACTCAAGCGTTTCGCACTGGACAACGAGCTCGACCACCTGCCCATCAGCGACATCGTCACGGTCGCTCTGGACGACTGGCTCACGGCCCGCGGCTTCTGACGCGCGCCCCGTAGGTGGCCGCGAGATCTGCATTCTCGCGGCCACCCGTCCGTCCGACTATTCCACTAGTCCGCGAGGCGGCTGGGAGACCCGCGAGCGGGCAGGCCCCGCGGCAGCAAAAAGCCGCAAACACGCGCCCCACACCCCAGCGCCGGCGCGCAGCTGAGCCGGGCGG
>NZ_JAIUKE010000020.1 GCF_020176795.1 Streptomyces sp. 8L | reverse complement strand
CCCGGCGCGCGCGGCCCCCCCCCCCCCCCCCCCCCCCGCCCCCCCCCCCCCCCCCCCCCCCCCCCGCCCCCCCCCCCCCCCCGCCCCCCCCCCCCCCCCCGGACCGGAGTCCCCTAATGCCCGATCTCTCGCAACACGCACGGCAGCTGCGGGCTGTCGCTGACGCTCTCGAAGCTCAATCCGTTCCAGGAGAAGACCCTTCAGCCCCTCACCCTGATACCCAGAAGATCATCGACGGCCGTCATACGACTCGCGGGCAAATCAACTATGCGGTTCCGGACGATCTCCAGTTTCAGCGACGTATCCGCAGGTTTCACGCTGATCGCGGAACCCAGCACGGCGACATCGTTGCAATCGCACTTGATATCTACCTACGCGCAAATGGGTATCCTCCCGAACTCAAGAAAAACAAGGGCGATGTGTCGTGAGCAGGAGCGGCGGTCAGCTCTTCCTGAGTAGCATCGTTCCTCGGCCCAGATCTCCAGAATCAGATGATCAGCAGCCTTCGCTTCTTGGCGAGCCCATAGCGATTCGGCTTCCTGCGGAGCTGTGGCACATGAGGCTCAACGATGAGTCTGTTGTTGCCCGATTCGAAGCCAAACGACACATGCAGTCGACGAATTGTTGGCTGTGGAGCAATGCTGTCAGCTCTACCGGCCATGACTTCTTCCGTGCTGCGAGCCTTCCAGGACCCTCACGGCGTGGGACGGTGCCGGCGCACCTCTTCGCCTACCAGTTGGCCCACGGCACCATAGATAGGCTCGGATGGACAGCTGCCAGGGACCCGATCGTGTGTCAGACCTGCGATTTCTCCCGAGGGTTGTAGAGCCTCTCACCTGCGTCTCGGCACGGCGGCGGGGAGCCGGGCCGAATGGCTGGCTCGCCGCCGCGGCCCGAGCAGTCCGCTCGCTGAGATACGCGGCTCGGCCGGAAGGTCCCGCGCCATCGGCGCTGCCATCCAGGCCGGCCGGAAGGGCGGGGAGTCCGCAGAGTCGATCAAAGCGCGCATCGTGAAGCGATCGCAGCAGGGCGATTCCTCAGCCTGTGGTAAACCTCGTCGCGCCCGGAACCACGACGACCCGCGAAGCGCCGGCAGGCCCCGACAGACACGAGTAGGTCTGTCGGGGCCCATCGTCATGCAGGGCCGTCAGGACATCTTCTTGAGAGCCTTCTTCACTTCCTTGGCAGACAGGACCGCGTCGTAACAGCCTCTGCAGAACGCTCGCAGTCGGCGCTCCTCGGGCTCTCCGCTCATCGGAGACTCGATCGTGACGTCCACCAGAAGTACCGGGTCGGCCGCGCCCTGGCACACATCGGGGATGTAGAGGTGGACGAGTGCACACATGCACTGGCACGAAGCCCCCTCCGTGGCGCCCTCGGCCTTCGCCTCCAAGCCGAAGGCCGGAAACTTGATCCGCGGAGGCTTTTCGCCCTTGCGGACCTTGTGCCCGCCGGCGTGAAAGGCATAGATGCCGGGAGCGGCTTGACGGGCGAACGTCGCTGCCGACTCTCGGCTGAGCGCCATGCCCCTCTGGTTCACGAAGAGGGGTCCGTCGGTACGGTCGCCGATCGCGGCGCGGGCGAGATCGGCGGACTGGTCGCTCAGGGGGATCACGCGCTCATCCCTGTTGGTCTTGGGGTAGTCCACGTTGACCTTGTGCTCATCGAGGTCGACATCGCGCACGTCGAGCGCAAGGGCATCACCGACTCGCAGGCCCCCCTCCCAGAGCAAAGCCCACAGTGCTCGGTGCTGGGCGGGGATCGCGTCGTCGTTGGTGAGACGCACGAACTCCTCGGGCTCAACGACCTCGGCCGCCAGGTCAGCACGATGCCCTCGGCCGGGTCGCTTGGCACGGGCAGCATCGGCCGCAGCCCGGTCATAGCGCATGGCACCCGTCGACGGATCACGGTCGACCGCGTCGACCTGCGCGAGGACCCGCCGGGCGGTCGCCGGATTGAGGCCCCAGCGCTCGGCACACTCTCGGGCTGTAGTGAGATCCATAGCCGCCAGACTTCTGCACATCCAGTGCAGAAGTCAAGCGGATCGTCCGCTCGCTGTCCTTCGGAGCGCTCGGCTCTTCTCGTAGGCGTCACAGTTGGCAACGCGGCGCCCCAGGCCCTGGCCGATACCCGTGGAGCAGCGGGCCGCACACGGGCTATCGCACAGGCGATTCGTGCCGGACTCAAAGGACGAGAAGAGTCAGAGAAGATTGAAGAGAGGATCTTGGCTGCGGAGAAAAAGGCCTCCCACTCACGCTGTGGTGACGGAGAACGGCGCCTCGCCATCGCCTGGGTGCGCAAGCCCCGGCGAGCTGCGGGGCACTGAACGCTAATTCACAAAATGGCGCCAGACAGGCGTTCGATCGCGTCGGTGGAGAGGTGGGCCCCGCAGGGCAGTTCCTTTCCTGTGTAGACAGGCGACATGCTGCCCGGAGCCGAGTACTCCCAGGTCCCAGCATGCCGGCATGTTTTCTATGTGGAAGCCGATCAGGAAAACGCCCTGCTCAAAGAGCATCCTCTTTTCAAATGTTTCCAGAAACGGGAAACACGTGGCTAGGCGGCATGTCTGAGAGCATGCTGAGGAACATGCAGACCATTGAGATCGCTCCCGGCCTGCGTCTCACGGAGACGCTGTATGACGTTGCTCAGGCCGGCGTAGCCACCCACGCCCCCGACCTCGCCCTCACCTGGAAACAGTTCATCGCACCGATGTCGTGGTGGCTGGTCCCAGACGGAAGCGGTCAGCTCAGCAAGGCCGAGCTGACGCTGACGGAGGACCACGGCCGGACTGTCAAGATCAATGTCTGGCACGCACCCGACATCCGGAGTGCCGACGGCCGGCCCACGCCTCACTCCCATCCCTGGCCCTTCGAGTCGAGAATCCTGGTCGGCGGCTACACCGAGGACCGGTACGTACTCGACGGCGGCCAGGTTTGCGCGGAGAAGAGCAGGGAGCACGTACAAGGCACTGCCAATGTGATTGGGAGGGAGGTGTACCACGAAGTAACCGCGTTGCACACGGCTCCGGGAGCGACCGTCACCCTGATGCTCTGCGGTCGCGGCGAACGCGGAGCCTGGGGCCACCTGGATCCCGCAACCGGCGCCGTTGCCCCGCCTCAGCGTGACCGCCGCTTCCCTGAACTGCTGCGGGCCCTCAACCCACACCGCTGATCAGCCATCGCTCGTCGCCAGCTGCCAAGAGGCTGGCGACGTCGGCGATCGCCCCGGCCGAGAGACGAAAGTAGCGCCGTCCACCTTCAAGTTGCCAGTGCCGTGGAGGACCGGCGCGGCCCCCCCGCCCGGGCGGCGACGCAGGTCGAGGCTCCATGTCGTTCTGCGGCACCAGCCATGCCCGGAGACCGGCGACCAGGCCAGCGAATTCGGAGCCCGCTCAGGAAAGTCGGCGAAGTACCGGGCAGCGCCTCGCGCAGGGCTCGGGTCATCGTCTCGTTGTCGGTTGCGGACGTCAAAAGAGGAACGGGACGCCGGATGGGTCCGCGGCCGCCGCCTGGCATTGCGGCGCTGGCTGCCCTCACCGTGAACGGCACCCCGCCGAAGCGCGCCGGCTGTGATTCCGTCAAAGAGCCGAGGGGCCGAGTCGCTCGCCCTCTCGGTATACGAGTTCCTCGGCTGGGAAATCCGTCTTCCCGGCTTTTCGATTGTGGGGCCCTCGACGGAGGGGTGCAAGGATGGGCTTCGCCGCATCCTTGCACCCCTCCCGCTCGGGCCCCATTCTCCTTTTGCCGGGCGGCGGCAGGGGCACTCCACGGTATATCGCTTAAATCGGCTAAGCGTCGCTGCCGAGTGCATCCCTCTAGTAGGTAGGGGCAAATAGGAGAAACAGGGCCCCGCTCGTAGGGATCGCCTCGGAATGCCTTCTCTGTAGAGCGTTCCTAGGTTGACCCACCCTAGGGCATAGATTTACCTATGTCGGAAGGGGGTAAATCGAAATCTACCTTCGATGAGGCAGTCGAGGTGCCGCTCCTTGAAAACTGAAGAGCGTGTTCAATTTGAACCGTAGAACATTGATGGGATTTCGCGATCCGAAATCCTTGAAGGGGGGCAGGGCAAAGTCCCCCAGGAACCCACAATCTCGAATTGAGTGATTCACGTGACCGAAAAGCCAATCTCCATGACTGACCTTGCGACTGCCATCCGGGAGGGGGCGCAGATCGAGGCGTTCGACCTCTACGGGAAGCAGGTCGTGTTCACCCTCCCCAGCTCTGGGGATCAAGTGACTCTGTGGCCTGCGCCCAAGAAGCCCGAGCCCCGCACCGCCCTGGGCTTGCTCTGGATGCGCCGTACGCAGCAGAACAGTCTCGTCGAGCACGGCACACTGCTCTGGACCAGCGACGCCAAACCGTTCGTGGACTGGGCGGTTCAAATGGCCTACTCGGCCGACGAAGTCGGCCCCCAGTACACATCGGTCCTCACCGCACTGCGCGAGTACGGGATCGAGGCGAGCGTCACCCACTTCCAGGGAACCGGCTATCTCGTCAAGGTCGACCTTCCAGACTCCACACACCTGGTCATCGGAGGTCCGGAGGGCCTCCCGAGCCGCCTCGACCAGGTCGAGCAGTGGCAAGTGCAGCACGAAAGCGCGAACGAGCACATCGCCTTCGTCTGCCACGGCCCCGACCTCCATCAGATGATCATCGACACCAAGCGCTACCTCCAGGCAACAGGCCTTCGCTATGGCGGCCATCACCCACTCGGGGCCCTGCCGTCCACAGAGCGAGAGGACGGGCCCGACAAACTCTATGGCCTCATCTCCGATCTGTCTGAGCTGCGGCGCGTCAACCCTCAGGCCCCCGGCGGCACCCTGATGACCATCGCCGACGCCGACGGCAACAACGGTGCCAGCATCGCTGTCCCGGCCGAGGTTGTGATCCGTATGAGCCGCCTCCTCGCTGTGGAACTGAACGTCATCGAGACCTACGGCGGCTAGCAAGCGACGCACATTCCCATCGCGTCGGGTCCGGAGGGCAAACCGGACCCGACGCGCCTGGAACCCACAGAAGCAGGAAAAGTATTTGAGCTTCACATTCACCGATATGTATGCGGGAGCGGGCGGTTCCAGTACCGGCTTGGTCAATGCCGGACTCGAACTCAAACTCGCTGCCAATCACTGGCAAGTCGCGGTCGATACGCATATCGCCAACCATCCCCAGGCGGAACATCTTTGCGCCGAGATGGAGTACTACGACATGAGGCGTCTCCCGAAGACGGATATTCTCTGGGCGAGCCCCATCTGTACAGAGATAAGTCCTGCCGGGGGGCGGCCCCGGACGAAGGGGCAGTTGGATGACGAAGAGTGGAAGTCCCTCCCGGACAAAGCGTTTCAGCGCACCCGAGCCACTGCCTTTGAAGTCATCCGCGCCGTTCAACTTCACCGCTATAAGGCTGTGCTGGTGGAGAACGTCATCGAGTTTGCGACCGACTGGGAGCTGTTCGACTGGTGGCTGGCCGGAATGGTGCAGCTGGGTTACAACTACCAGATCGTCTGTGTCTCATCGGCACACATCGGAGATGCTTTCAATCTCCCCGCTCCGCAGTGGCGCGACCGTCTCTACCTTGTTTTCACTCTGGTTGGGATCCGTCTCCCGGACGTGAGGCCGACGCCGCTCGCGTTCTGCATTGTCTGCGACGAGGACGTGCATGCGGAGCAGACCTGGTCTAAGCCCCGCAAGGACCGGATGAGCGGGATCGGCAAGTACGGAAAGCAGTACAACTACACGTGTCCGTTTGGCCACGGGATCGTGGAGCCGTATGTGCGGCCAGCGTCTTCCATCATTAATTGGGACGACCAGGGGATTCGTATCGGGGACCGTGCCAGGCACGGGCTCCCTCCGTTGGTCGAGAACACAATGGCCCGCATTGAGTCGGGGCTGAAAATGTTCCCCGAAGACCCCTCGGTAGTGACCTTGAACCACGGCGGGCATGACGGTCGATCGTTCCGCCCGGATCGGGCCCCGTTGCCGTCACGGACCGCGAAGATCGGCGAAGGACTGCTCATACCGCCGGGGAGTTCCCAGTACGCCACCGCGTCAGGGGACCTGGTGGCGCCACCGTTCGTCATCGAGCTACGCAACCACGGCAAAGCGAGAAAGATCAACCGACCGCTATCCGCGGTCACGGCGGGCGGCAATCACCACGGGCTGGTCATCCCGTACCGCAAGGGTGCGAGGGCCAAGCCGACTTCCGAGCCGTTGCACGCCCTTTCCACGCACGACTCGGCGGGTCTGCTGCGCCAGGCAGAACGGATCGAGGACTGCCACTTCCGGATGCTGAAGTGGCGCGAACAGATGAACGCTCAACGTTTCCCGGGCTCCTACATCGTCACGGGCCCAAGCGACGCCGCACGTACGGTCCAGGCCGGAAACGCAGTGAGCTGCAACGTCGCCCAGTGGCTCGGCGAGCGCGTGGCGGCCGTTCTGTGATCTCCCGGTGGGGGGGGCCCCCCCCCCCCCCCCCCCGCCCCCCGGGGCCGGGGCCGGGGGGCCCCCCCCCCCCCCCCGCCGGGGGCCGGCCGCCGTCTCCCCCTGGAGTCCCGTCATGGACGTCAAAGACATCAGTAC
>NZ_JAIUKE010000019.1:35856-38245 GCF_020176795.1 Streptomyces sp. 8L | reverse complement strand
GCCCCCCCCCCCCCCCCACGACCGCGGCCGGCCGAAACCGCTGTGAGCTCAACCGGCGCCCGGGGGCGGGGGGGGGGGGGGGGGGCGGGGCGGGGCCCCCCGGGGGGGCCCCCCCCCCGCGCCCCCACCTTCGCCCCGTTAGCCGGGCCCGGAGGGCAAACCGGGCCCGGCGCCCACACCTTCAGGAGCGCCCATGGACTACCTAAACCCTCGGTATGAAGCTCGCGCGCGCGTCGCACGTACCATCCAGCACAACCGCACGGCCCGAGCCGCAATCCGGCTCTTGCTCATGCGAGGCGTCCTGCCCCGTGTGGCTCGCTCGCGCCCCGCCGAATCGCCGTGGGTGGAAGTGACGTTCGGCCACGGTGCCACCTCGGGCCGATGGCTCAACACCTACGCACGCCACGAACACAGCGTCCGTTTCGACCTTCTGCCGCTCAGCCTGGTGCCCGCCATCCTCGCAGCGGTCGACGACTCCCCTGATAGCGGGGACGTCGCCTTCCACGACCTGGCCGACTACCAGGGCGACGCCGCTCGCTGGCTGAGCGAGCAGACTGCGGGTCTGTTGGGCGTGGTCGACAGCCGTCCTCTTCCCGGCTACAACGAGGAGGATTTCGATACCCCCACGTACACCTCGAAGTTGTCCGGGCGCTGGCAGGCAGAAGGCTTCGTTCTCCTCGAACTGTCCGCCCCGGATATGACCGCCGTGTGCAACATGGAGATCCTCTACCTCAGTGAGACGGCGGCGCACGCAGTGATCACCGCCTACGCGGCCCAGATCCCGCGGCGTTGATCCGGCCGGCTGCCTGGCAGGCGCCACCTCGACGCCGCCAGGCGGCCGGGACTGGAGAACGACGTCCCAAAACTGCAACCTAGCGAGTGCGGCGCGCAGCTCGAAGATGCACGAGAACCCCGTTCCAGCGACCGGCAGGACACGTCACGCGGCGGGGTCCCGGGGCCCGGACCTCTTTGCGGGTGGGCGGACCTTCGATGCGCCCACCCGGAACGACCCTCAGGGGCGGAGCCTTGCCGTGTCTGCCGCCGCGGGCACGCAAACACACCCACGCGGACGTCGCGCGGGCGGCGAGCCACAAGGTACAACTCGGCGGGGGAGTCATGCGCGGCGCCGACGAGAGCGCAAAGGCCATCGTCCAGTGATTTGCCGCGCCTCAGACATCCGCCCAGCCGGGAGCTTCATGGACGGAAGCGGGGCCGGCGACACGGACGAAGTCCGTACCAGCATCACCGGAGTGTGCTGACTTGGGCAAAGCCGCCGGCCCCTGGAACCCACAAGCGCAGTACCAAGGCACCACCCTGCGGTATCCGACAGTGTAGGGCCTTGCATGAGACAGGATGGGCCACGATGACCACGACCAGAGAACAGTTCGAGCAGCGACTTGCCCAGCTGCGCCGCGAGGCCCCGGAACTCACGCGCAAGGACTTCGCGCACCTCGCTGGCGTCGCTGAGAAGACAGTCCGGAATTGGCTGGACTCCGATCCGACGTTCGCCGACAAAGCGCGGACCGGTGCGCGGCGAGTCCAGCTCTTTCCCATCGACGAGGGCGCGCAGTGGGTGCGCAAACAGCTCTTCGGCGCCGACGAGCGGGCGCCGCAGGTGAGCCGAGGGCCACGGCTCGCCGCGGAGCCCCGTCTCATGCCGCACGCGCCCGGCGAACGGTGGCGGTGGGTTGACATGGCGCGTCTTCGCGGTGTGACACCGACCGCGGTGCGGCTGCTCGCCATCGATTACCGAGAGCACCCCGAGCGACCGTTCCCACCGCGCGACGAATTCGACCGCACGTTTGACGCCGATGAGGTCGCCGCCTGGTTTCTGTGGTACGACACCACCCGCCCGGGATACACCGGCCCCCGGCCCGCGGAGATCGCGGCGGAATCCGGCACCAAGGACACCCGCTGTAAGGAAGTCGTCAGGCGCCTGAGCATGGCACTCGACAGCGGCGAATCCCTGACCAGCCGCACCCTAGCGGAGGAACTTGGGGTGAGCACCACCATCGCGTCCCGCTACCTGCGGCAGGCTGCGGCGCAGGTCCTCCCGGCGCACGGCCTGATCTCCCGTAGCCAGATCGCAGAACGGTTGCTTACGGCCTCCGCCAGGCTCACGCCCGGGCAGCGTCGCGAGAGAGTGAAGACGCTCCTCAAGCGCAAGAGCGCTCCCGACCCCTTCATCACGGTGGCCGATGCGCCCTACTACAGGGAAGCCGATATCGCCGAGTTCCTGGACCCCCAGATGTGACCGCGCCGACGCCCGTGTTCCGACCGGACAGCGAAGACGGCAATCTCACCGTTGCATCCCGGCGTTCGAGTGTGGGGGGCGGGGGGGGGGGGGGGGGGGGTGGGGGGGGGGGGGGCGGCCGGGCGCGCGGGGGGG
>NZ_JAIUKE010000019.1:0-35851 GCF_020176795.1 Streptomyces sp. 8L | reverse complement strand
CCCCCCCACCCCCCCCACCCCCCCCCCCCCCGGCCCGCGCGGGGGGGGGGGGGGCGCGGGGCGGCGGGGGGGCGGCCCCCCCCGCCGCCCCCCCCCCCCCCCCCCCCCCCCTTCCGTTCGGGCCCCCGCTTTTTCTTTGCCGGGATGGGAGGGGGCCATCCAACGGCACCGGACCGGGGGCGGCTGGACGTCGTACCCGTGTGCGACTTCGCGAGATTCTGCACCTCCCAACCCAGCTGCGCCGGGATGAAACCTTCAGCAATTCATGCCTGTTGGGCCGGTATATCGCGTTGACCGCCACAATCGAAAAAGATAGATTTACCTATGTCGGAAGGGGTTAGGGCAAGACCCCGGAACCCACGATCCATCGAGGAGATCACCTTGACCGAGGACACCGAAGACATCGAGCAGACAGAGTTCCGGGTGGTGTGCGAGACCGGCGATATCGAGCAGTACGACGACTACCACGACGCCTGGGCCGCACTGGCCACCGCTGTCAAGCGTGACATCGAGGAACACGGCGAAGAGACAGCACGCGAGTCCGGCGTGATCCACCCGTACGGCTACACGATCAACGTCGTGTGCGGCGGCTCCGACATCACGGAGGACTGGGCGCGGAGCGAGCCCTACAAGCCTCTGGACATGGGCTGAGCAGCACCCCGCTCCAGCCGTCAGCTGCGAGCCGGGCCCCCCAACCGCCGGGATGCGTGATCGCACCCGATCCCGGGCCCGCTCGTCAGCGTCGCCGGACGCACGAGCCGGGCGAACCGCTCCGCTGCGCACCCAATCCCGTAACCGACCTCCAAGGCGCCCCTGCGCGCCCGACAGCTCCCGGCCGAGGAACAACCGGCCCGCTTCGAAAGGACCCAATCATGCGTGTCACCATCGTCCCGCACGCCCCCGAGGCGCGAGCCGCGCTCGGCGGATACTCCACCGCCCCCACACGCGTGGCCCCTCTGCTTGCTACCCGCCTCACCATGATGAGGCAGTACGCGGCGAGCCGTAACCACGTCGCGGCCTGGGCCGACACCACCCAACGGATGGAGGAGGCCATCCTCGCTGTGTGCTTCGCCCAGGTTGCCCGCCGACGCAAGTACCGCCGGACCGCGAGCAGTGTCGCCCTGGACGCCATCGTGGCCTACGAGAAGGCGTACGTCGCCTTTCTCTCGCGTGCCGAAGAGGGCCACTACCACCCCGAGCCCGGCACTGAGTATCCCTTCGCCGTCTCCGACATCGGCCGCGCCGCCGCCGATCGCCTCGGAAAGGAGTGGTTCGCAGAATCAGGCTCGTGGGGCGTGCGCGCCTACCTCCAGGCAGACGGCGAGTACGTCGCATACACCCTCGGTGTCTCTGACATCGGAGCGCTGTACATCGAAACCCTCCCCAAGGCTTTCCGGACCGAAGTCGCCGATGTGTGGCCCAGCAGCCGTCTGAGCGACATTGCCGCTCGCGTCGCTTACAGCATCCGCGAACTCCGTAAGGGCGACTGACTCGCTCTGTGCGACCGCGTCCCGGCCATGGAAGTGGTCGGGACGCGGTCGCCGACCGGCGAGCCCCCGGTTCAAACGACCGAGCCCCCAGCGAGAGGAAGACTTTCAGTCATGACCACCACGTCCCCCAGCATCCTTCGGCAAGCCCATCGGCAGTCCTACACCCGCTACACCTCCACCAACGGCATGCGGCCGGAGGGCGGCGAGTACGGCGTTGACGGCTGGCTGTTCACGCTCCCGGGCGAGACCATCAACGGACAACGGTTCCCCCAGCGGACCTATGCGGCGTTTGAGGTTCCCGAGCACGGCATGCTCTTCTGGATGGTGCGCGAAGTCGACGGCAAGCGGCGACAGCGCGGCAGCCGCAGCACGAGCCGGAGGGGCGCCGTCGCATACGCGCTCAGCGCTGTTGCCGCCGAACGGGAGCGCGCGGCGGACAGCACAACGGCCGACCGTCCAGGGGCACCCCCGATCGCCACCGAACGGGCCGCAGAGCAATCCCACGTGCACTCCGACGCGGCTGAGGCCGAGCACTTGGAGCGCGTCCGCAGGAGCGAGGAGGACGAACGGCCTGTCAAGGCGGAAATCCGGCTGGCCTACCCGCTCGCCGGGGGCGGAGCGTCGCTGTGCCTGTACGACGCACGCGGGAACGAGGTCGACCAGGAGCCGCTGACCGAACGAGGTGCGGCTGGCCGGGAGAACAACCCGAACGGCTTCTATCTGGGATCGCTCACATCCGGCGCTATGACAGCGGGACTGCTTCGGGCCGCCGGATGGCACCTGAAGCAGTGCGGGTTCCAACTCGCGCCCGACGAACAATGGACGGCCCACTGCGTCAGCGAGAGCGAGGCGGAACAGTGGGCGGCGTGGGCGCCGATGCTGCCCGACGGACACGCCGCCACCCCCCTCGCCCGCGCGACGATCGTCCCCACCCGCGAGCACCTGGCTGTGACAGAGCGCCGGTTCGGGCCCTTGCCGGAGATCCCGCCTGTTGTCGGGCTGGAGTTCAAGCAAATGGGACGCTGGTCGTGGTGCTCCACCAACTCGACCCGCCTCCTGGTTCTGACCTGGACCCCGCAACTGGGCGGTGATCGGTGGAACGTATGGGACGAGACCGACCGACCCCGCATCGTCGGCACCGCGCGCGGCAATGGCCCATCGGGCGCGGCTGACGCCCTTACCGCGGCCGGTCTGTCCCTCGCCTGACCCGCAGCCGGGCGGCTCCGAGTGGCGCGGCCCCCTGGCCCGCCCCCGAGGATCTGGCCGCCAGCAATGGCCTCATCCCATCCCCACCGCTACTGACCATGCCCACCCGGGCCCCGGGGACACACGCCCCGGGGGCCCGGCGGCGAAGGGAGCACATCCCATGCGAGCGCGCATCCCCAAGTTCCACCCCCTCTCCGACATGCCACTGTTCGAGTCGCAGCGCACCCTGCGCGGCCACGCCTTCTACCCCGCCGCGAGCGTGCTGCGCTCCCTCACCCCCCGTGAAACCCGCCTCCCGGCCGAACAGGCGCCATGCGTCGTCTACCACTCGCCGTGGGGTCACCTGGTCGTCACAGAGATCTGCCCCGAGAACCTGAACGGCTACGGCTGGACGTGCCTGTCGAACTCCCCGGACGGCGCTGAGTGGGGAGACCTCGGGTACATGGGCGAGTTCGAGCGGCGGCGCGGCATGCCGTACGAGTTCTGGGAGCGCGACCTGCACTCCAAGGACCGCAACGCGTCTGCTGCCATCGCCCGAATCCTCACGCGCTACGACGATCCCCCTGTACGGGGCAGCGCACCAGAACGGCCCAAGCAGGCGCCTGCCGTCGCCGCCGGGCCAACGCCCCACCCAGGCGCGGCACCCGTTGCCCGCGTGCCCCGCACGCCCCGGGGCGCCATAAGTGACCGCCGCTAACCGAGACAGCCGGCCTGGCACGCACCCCGGCCGCCAAGACGAACGGAGAAACGGCACGCAACAGCGACTCATGCCGACTGACGGATACCGGCAGGCACGGCTTTGAGCCTCCCGAGGGGCGGTAAGCCCGACCGGCACCGGCTTCGCGGGCCGCGCCGAGAACACACAACGAGGAGTCATCCATGAGAGCCACTTTGATCATCGAGGGTGCCGAGATCCACTTCGATATGGCGCCGACGGACGTGCAACCCGTCGCGGGCGGCAGCTTCGTGCTTCCCCTGTCAGGCTATGAACTGCGGACCGAGATCACCGCAGTCGTGGTCACCTTCCCCGAGTCCCTGATCACACTGAGCACCTCCGCCTACCGGCGCTACGGCAAGAGTCTCGCGGAGTACGCGGAAGACCTGGAGCAGACCGCCTACGCCAGCAACGTGACGGTCCAAGTGCACGACGAGGACGATTGACCGGCCGCAGCCTGGCGCAGAGCCGTGGCCCCTGCACCTACGAAGAGGATGTCGGTGCAGGGGCCACGGCTTCTTGCTGTTCTCCGACTGTGCTGACCCCCTCTAACGGCGAGGCGGCTCGTTCACCCAGGACTGCGGGCTCCGAACAGCCGGCCTCGGCGGAGCTGAGACGGGGTACTGGGAGACTTGCGGTGCGGGGCGAGCGTCCGGTGCCAGGCGCTGCGGGTAGGCAACGATCTGGCTGCCTACGGTGGGTGCCGGGAGTACACAGCGAAGCTTGGTCCCCGCATACAGGGTGACACTCCAGGCGGGCTGATCACTGAAGAGGCGCCACATGGGTTTGCCGTCGACGGCTGTTCTCTCGTAGCGACCGAGACGAAAACCGACCGTCGTTCCTCCTTCGTCCTCTACCTCCATCATGAGTCCGATCCACTCGGGGCTGAGGGCCTCGATCGGCCGTTCCGCCATCCCGCTGGGGGTCATCTCTTCTCCTCTCGCGTCCAGGCCGCGCGTTCCTTGGCCGGCTCGGACGACGTCTGCCCGTGCGGTGCACTCGCGGCCGTGCCCGAGGTGGTAACAGGCTGGCCGGTCGGCGTCCCGTATGCGCCGGCCGGGGGTGGTGCGGAGCCGTGATCCGGCGCGGAGGCTTCCCCCGTTCTGGCGGACTCGACGGCAGCGATCTTGCGGACAGTTTCCACGGACTCGCCGAGTCGGTCACCGACGGAACGGATGCCGTCGAGCTGGAGCATCTGGTCGACGCTCCGGGCCTGTCTGCCTCGCAGCTCCTCTTTCGCGGCGCTGGCCTGACTGTGCAGCCGGGCGGCGTACGCGGCAATCTTCTCGTCGGCCGCTGCGGTGACGTTCTCGATCTCTTGCGCTGCCAGTTCGTAGTCGGTGGCCAGGTCCTCCAGCCGACGCTCTCGCTCCCAGTGCGCCGCTCGGCGCGCACGTACTCGCTCACGCGCGTCGACCTCCCGCGCCGATTTCCGCGGACTCCGTTGAGCCATCCAACTCGCCTCCCCTGAACGATGGGTTCTGGCCCATTGTGACCGATGAATCCAGACTCCTCGCATGGTGAATTGGGAACCTTCTCGGAATGACCTAGCCAGAGGCATTCAGAGGCAATCTGAATCATTTGATCTTGCCTGTGGATAACGTGAACTGCGGGTTTTCCGCAGGCCCGCTCGGGAGAGCGGCCCTGCGGAAAACCGTGAGCGCTTCGCGGTCCGCGAAGAAGGGGGTGCAGGTCGGCTCGTGGGCTCGACTCGTTCCTCGCTCGCCAACTCCCCACACCTGCACCCCCTTCTTCGCGTTCAAAGCTCTTGCATTCACAATGACACAAGGTATTCTGGGTGTGCATGATGACCATTCACAAGCTCTCGGCTGGGGATGGCTATCGCTATTACATGAGCGAGACCGTCACCGGTGATGTACGCCGTTCTCCCACTCGTGACCTGGGTGATTACTACACGGCGGAGGGAAATCCGCCGGGGGTATGGGTCGGCGGCGGGATCGCGGAGCTAGGCGTCTCCGGAACGGTGTCCGAGGAGCAGATGGAGGCCCTCTACGGCGAGGGACTGCACCCGAACGCGGACGAGATCATCAAGGCAGCCGTGGCCGAAGGGCTCTCACCCGCCCAGGCCACCCGCCGGACACGGCTGGGCCGCCGCTTCTACCGGTACGACCAAACCGCCGGCCCCCTCGCAGCGAAGATCCAGGACGAGATCGACGCCTTCGAAGCCCGCAAGGGAGGGGAAGCCACCGCTGGTGAGCGTAAGAAAGTGCGCGCCAAGGCCGGCGCCATCGCCTTCCGGGCGGACTTCGGCCGCTCTCCCAAAGATGCCGAGGAACTCGCCCGCTACATCAGCGCGAACGCTGCCTCGAAGCAGCAGGCGGTCGTCGGATACGACCTGGTCCTGCGTCCTCCGGAGGAGATCGGCAAGGGTCTGTTCGGTCTGGGGGACGAGGACGTCTGCCGGATCACGATGGAGTGCGACGAAGAAGCCGTCCTTGAGACGATCGGCTGGATCGAGGAGCACGCGCTCGCCACCCGCACAGGCATCAACGGCATCGCCCAGGAGGACGTGCGGGGCGGACTCGTCGCCTCCCTCTTCAAGCACTACGACAACCGGCTCGGTGAACCTCTTCTCCACCATCACCTGGTCGTGGCGAACAAGGTCCGCGGGGCCGACGGCAAGTGGCGCTCGATCGATGGGAAGCTGCTGTATGCGATGGGAGTTGCCGCCTCGGAGTTCTACAACCAGGTCGTGGTCGAGAAGGTGTGCAAGCGGCTCGGGCTGGAGGCCGAGGAGCGTGAGGTCACCCCGGGCAAGCGGCCGGTCATGGGAATCAAGGGGTTCGACCGCGGTGTGCTGGAGCCGCATTCGAAGCGCACGCGGGACATCGGCGGGCGGCTGGAGGAACTGCTTCAGGCTTACCGTCACGAGCACGGCAAGGAGCCGGGGACTGCGGCCCGGATGGCGCTCATCCAGCGAGCCACGCTGGAGACCAGGCCGGCCAAGAAGAAGAGGCGGTCCCTGGCCCAGTTGCGGGCGTTATGGCGCAGACAGGCCATCGCCGTCGTCGGCCGCGAACGGGTTGACGCGCTGCTGCGTACGGCGCAGGCAGCGGCGTCCGCCCCCGGCGACGGAAGCGGCGACGTGCCCGAGATCGATGTCGTGCAGGCCGCTGAGGACGTCCTTGCCGTGGTGTCCGATGGGCGAGCAGTGTGGGGCGAGCGGCACGTTCTGGCCGAGTCACGACGCCACGTCGTGCGGCTCACCCGAGGCCGCAGCTCAGCCGCCGACGGGCTCGCCGAGCGAATCACCGAACGCGTGCTGGGGCACGGTTCGCTGAACATCACACCGCCCGACCTGCACCGGCCGTTCGCCCCTCTTCTGCGAACTGACGGCACGAGCATCTACCGGCGCCGCGAGTCCATCCTGTACACCTCGCGTGAGGTCTTGGCCGCAGAAGACCGGGTCTTGAACGCTGCGCGCACCGTGGTGGTCCCCGCGCTCGCCGGGGACCGGTTCACTGAGGTAGCTGACCACTTCCAGGGCCATGAGCTGGATGCCGGACAGCGCCGGCTAGCGAAGGCGTTCGCTTGCTCCGACCGCCTCGTCGTCGGCGGCATCGGCCCAGCCGGCGTAGGCAAGACCACCGCACTGCAACTCGTCCGCGACGCGGTGGCGGCCGGGGGCGGACGGCTCATACCTCTTGCACCCTCCTCACGCGCGATGAAGGTCATCGAGGCTGATCTCGACACCACGGCGTACACACTGCACGGCTGGCTCGCCCAGCGCGATCAGCTGACCGAAGGCAGCATCGTCCATCGCGTGTTGAAACGCCGCAGCAACAAGCGCCGGAAGACCGTCTCGGAGGAATACTCGCTGCGCCCGGGCGACGTGATCGTGGTGGACGAGGCGGGCATGGCCGGTACGCGCAACCTCGCGCGTGTGGTGGCCGAGGCCGAGTCCGCCGGCGCCCTGGTCCGGCTCATCGGAGATCCCGCGCAGCTCGGCTCGATCGAGTCGGGAGGCCTGCTGCGCCAACTCGCACGGACCGTCGGCGTGGTAGAGCTTGGCGAGCTCCATCGCTTCCAGACCGAGGGTGAGGGGGCGGCCACCCTTGTCCTGCGCAATGGTGATCCGGCTGATGCCTGGAGCTGGTACCTGGACCAGGGGCGAGTCGTGGGCGGCAGCCACGAGGAGATGCTCGATGCTGTCTTCGCCGGGTGGCAACGAGACACCGAGGCCGGTCTGAAAGCACTGATGATGGCCGACGACACAGAGATGGTCCGCGAACTCAACCTGCGGGCCCAAGCCTTCCAACTCGCCTCGGGCCGACTCGACCTGAGCCGCACCACGCGGTTGCGTGACGAGCTCCACGCCGCGGTCGGCGACGTCATCGTCACCCGCAAGAACCAGCGCAAACTCTCCCTGCTCGGAGGCCGTGACTATGTCAAGAACGGCGACCAGTGGCTGATCGAGCGGATCGACCCACGCGGACACGTCCACGTCCGACACACCGGCCACGGAGGTCGGATCGTTCTGCAGCGCGGCTACCTGCGCAGGAACGCCGAACTCGGGTACGCGTACACCACACACCGTGCCCAGGGCATCACGGTGGCAGCCGCCCACGGCCTCATCAGTGCCCGTACTTCGCGGGAGGCTGCATACGTCGAGGCGACCCGGGGGAGTCAGTCCAACCACATCTATGTCGTCACCGACGACGCACAGAACATGCGCGACGTGCTGGACACCGTGGCCCTCAGCAGCCAGGCCTCCATCTCCGCTCACGAGATGATCGAGGCCGAACAGGAACGCGCCTACAGCATCAGCCAACTCGTCGCCGAATACACCGACGTCTACGCCCACGCCACCAACCAGCGCCTGCAGAACGTCACCCGCCGTGTCCTTGGACCCGAGGCTGAGATGTTCATCGCCGCGGACGCCTGGGAGGTCGCCGAGCGCTCGCTGCGAGCTGCCGAAGCCGAAGGATGGGACCTCGGCCAGCTCATCCGGGTTGCCTTCGATGAACGATCCTTCGCCGATGCGGAAGACCCGGCCGCCGTGCTGGCCTGGCGCATCGACTACCGCGTCGAAGCTGGACAAAGGGCAGCCGACCGGGCCGCCCGAAAGGAAGCGCAGCCAGGCGGCAGTCGCCCACTGAAGACGCTCAGCAAAGAACAGATACTGCGCCTCCTGGAACTCGCCGAGCAGCACCGACGAACCGCCCTGGAGGAACTCCTGCGTGCGGACGCCGCCGTCGACAGCCAGCCCCGACCCGTCGTCGCAAACGGGCTTCCCCATCCCGCCTGGCCCGACCGGACACGTGGGCAGCTCACTGGTGCCCAACTTGCCGCAGCCATCACTCAGGAGCGGGCCCGCATCCGCCGCGCGGAACACGAAGGGGACCACGAAACCGAACGCGCCGCTACTGCGGAACATGCTCTGCTACGACGCGAGCAGAAGCTACGCAGGGCGATGCCCACGAGTGAACGGATGCGCGAGGATTGGCAGCGCGAACCTGGTGCTGGCATAGGCCGCACCCCCCGCCAGCCCGTAGCGGCCACCCGCGCCGAGCGCACTGCAAACCTCCGGCGCCAGGACATCGCCCGGGAACGACTCAAGCGCGCCCAGCTCATTGCCACCAAGATCGGAGTTGAACAGCGGCTGCGCGAGGAGCTCCCGCACGGTCCGGCACCAGTCCTGGACAACAGCGGACACCTGCCCGACTGGATCGCTCCTTCCGGAGCCGTCCGGGACATGGACACCCCGGAGGGCTGGCGTCAACATCTCGTCGAACGGCGCTTCGTGCTCTCAGAGCGGCTGGAGCAGATGGGACTTGCTCTGGCCGAGTCCCCACCGCCCTGGGCTCGGGTCCTCGGCCCGGTCCCCGCCGAGGGAACCGGCCTACGCGAACAGTGGGAGTGCGTGGCGGCGGTAGCTGACGTGTGGCGCATCCGCCATGCTCTGGCCGACGACATTCCCGGTATTGGAGAGCAGCCGACTGATCCCCGCGACGCCCATGCGTGGTCGATCTTCCAGGAGCGCATCGCTGAGGTTGGCCGCCGTGCTCGCGCGTCTGCCGCCGCGCGGCATCGGCCCGACGAGCCGTCCAGCGGGATGAGGATCGCCGCCCGCACGGCCGAGAACTTCCAGTACCGGCTGCTCGACGCCCACGTCTCAGAACCTGCGGACCGGGAGGCAGTATCGGCTGCGGCCGCAGCATTCGCCGAACTCGCCCTGCGCCGAGCTCTGGAGGGGCAGGAACCTGTCGAGGAGTGGGTCGAGCAGATTCCCTCGCCGGATTCGGAGGACACCGGTCAGCAGGAGCAGTGGCAGCAGCTCGTCGCAGCTCTCGCCACCTATCGAATGCTGAACCAGATCGACACTGACGAGCCGTTGGGGGAGACTCCTGATGAGGTCGAAGGGCGAGAGCAGTGGTCCGAGCTGTACGAAACCCTGACGCTCTTCCAGCGCTCCCGCATCCAGCAGCGTCTGGAGGAAGTCCGTGCCCACCGCGACGCAGAGCGAGCACGAAGCGGTCTGGCCTCCGTCACACCCGGCGTACCGGCCGCCGAAGCCGTCCGCCGGCGGCGGGCCGAAAGCACCCAGGACGAACAGAACCACCACCGGCGACGTGGACCCAACCCGGGATCGCGTAGGGCACCGTGATGATGAGTGTGGAGTAGAGGGAATGGACCAAAAGGACGAGAGCGGCGCGGCCAACGAAGGACTCACCGAAGGACAGCGTGAACTCCTCACGCAGTTCGCCGCCCGGCGAGCCGCCCGGCTCGCAGTAGCCGCCGGACCAGCACCGGAGCAGTCGGAACTTGAGACCCAACTGAGGGAGATGGACGAAGCCTTTGCGGCACACCCAGAACGGAACAACCCGCTGGTCCAGGAGAACCACGAACTCAGGCGATACACGGCGATCCTCGAAGAAGCCGTACGCGCGCTGATGGCAGGCGAATTGGTTGCAAACACGAGGCAATAGACATCGAGGCAGATCGGCTATGCCTGTCCGTTCCCGGTTGAAGCGATCAGCGAGACCGGAGTCTGCGATCCGCGCGTTGATGACGCGTCTGCGGGGTGATGACGCGCGAGCAAGGGGCGGAGTACCAGCAGCTGCTCGGCGAGTGGCCCGCCGCCGTGGAGTGTGAGGCGCGCGCCGCGGGGGTTGCCGCGGCGGCGTGAGGGCGTCGTCGTACGCTCCGAGGCATGGACATTCCCGCGAGACTCATTGAGCTGGAGCAGTCGGCCGTCGACGCGTACGCGGAGGTGCTTCGGCTTCAGGAGGTGCCGGGCCGGCCGACGGCCGAGTGGACGCCTGAGGAGCATGAGGCGTGGAACGCGGCGCATGCGCGGTGGCGTGAGGCGGTGCTGGCGGTACAGAGCGCGGTCGCCGAGCATGCTGCGGCGGCGGATGGGGTGGGGCGGCTCGCGCTGGAGATGGCGGTGAAGGCCGCGGTGCGGCACCCGGAGGCTGCGGAGGGCTAGGGCCGCCATTCCTCCCTCGCGCCCGATCTGTTTCCAGTATCGCGAGCGGGCGCCTGAGCCGAGTGGCGCCAGCGTGTCCCAGGGCCTCCTACTCGGCTGCCTCGTCGAGCGCCTGGTGGGCCTGCACGTCGAGTGCGTCGGCGAGCTGCATAAGGTCCTCGGCCACCACCCGGTACAGGGGGGGGCGCGGTAGGAGTCGGCCAGTGCGCGGAGGAGTCCGGAGACCTCGCCGGACTCGAAGGTGACCATGCGCTGGGTCGGCGAGATGATCCAAGTCCGCAGCTGGACGGGTACGTGTACGTGGCGGGAACCGCCAGCCGCCTGGACGGTCAACCCTGAACCGCTCCATCAGCTCGCGCCCCTCGGGGGCGGGATCGGGCAGGCGACGCTGCTGTGCCTTGTGCTCGGCGACGTAGTCGGCCAGCTTTTCCACGACGACGCTGGTGACGGTCCGGTCGGTCGCCTTGGCCGCGGCCTTGGCGTCAGCCCAGAGAGCGTCGCCTACGCGGATGTTGCGCTTCGGGGTTTCGCCTCTTCGGTCTTGGGCCTGCCCATGGCGCAGCTCGTTTCTGTAGGGACACTGTAGGCACAAAAATACAAAAAAGTTCGCTTGTGGGCGTCCGGCAACCTCTCTGTCGAACCGATCCTGCCGAGCCCGGGTCGCATCTCGTAGACTCGCACACATGTTCGACCTACCGCCCGACGTTCCACGCCTCCAGACCCTGGCCAGGCAGCTTCGGATCTGGCTCGGGCACGTGGAGCAGGCCCTCGCCGTCGCCGAACAGGCTCAGCTCGAACAGCGGCGACAGGAACGCTCCGCCGAACTCGCCCGTCCGCCCGTCGGTGAGTGGATACTCAGCAGCCCCCGGTCCCGGCCCGGCTCACCCGGCTGGCTCCACGCTGGCAACTGCTGGGAGAACCGGCCCGGGATGGTGCCACTCCTGCGCGACCAAGCGCTACGGCTGCTTGCCGACGGGGCCGCACGAGCATGCCCCTCATGCCGGCCAGACCGGGAGCTCGGAGTGCTGGAATGAACGGCGACGGCCACCCTGGAGGTATGGCTGCTCCGATCGTCGTCCACGCTCCGTCGCGCACTGGTGGCCGGCGTGTCACCGCGCACGGCCGGATTCTCGGGCTCGCGCACAGCGACCACGACCTCGTCGTCTTCCTGGAGGGCGCCGGGCTGGAGGGCGCCGAGGAGCTGCTCGACAATCCGGCATGGGTCGAATGGCGCGGCGAGGGCGCGCATGAATACGCGGGATCATGAGCTGACCCTTCCGGAGCCGGCACTCGCCGCCTCCATCGAACCCGGTCCTGCCGTGAGGCCCCAATCCCCTGTCCGGGTAGAGACGGAACGGCGCACCCTCCGCCGGTTGCCGCCTACTCGCTTCCACGGAACCCGTTCACCGCCGGGCGGACCGGCATCCGATCTGGGGTCGCGCTCGTCAGCGAGCCGGCGCCTTCCGTCGAGTTGGTACCAAGAGCCGGCTCGAAGAGTGCCCTGCGCTGACCACCGCCGGAGTTGACGGTGTTCAGCGGGGCGCATCCGGGGGAGTGGGGGCGGTCGTCGCTCCGGCCCTCATCCTGCGTGGTAGTCGAGCGTGGCTGATCTCAAGTGAGGTCGTCGGGGGCGAGGTCGGGGCGGAGTCGGTGCCAGGAGGGGTGGCGCAGGTATCCGGCGCGAGTGCGGGTGGTGTAGGTGATCTCGGCGACGAGACGGGGCAGGACCCAGCGGGCTGCGGGCACCTTCGGCGTGGGGGTGAACGGGCAGGCGGGCCAGGCAGCTACCGCGAGGAGGTCGGCGAGTTGGCGGCGTTCGCGGTCGTTCCAGCCGGTTCCCACGGAGCCGGTGTAGCGCAGCAGGCCATTGCAGAGTTCTCCGAGCAGGACGGCGCCGGGTAGTCCCGTCAATCGGCCAGTGCCGGGCACCCATCCGCCGACGATGGCATCAGTGGTGCGCACGTTCTTGATCTTGAGCCAGTCAGTGGAGCGCACTCCGGGGCGGTAACGGGAAGTGAGCCTCTTCGCCACGATCCCCTCCCATCCGGCTGTTCTGGTTGCCTCCAGCGCGCTCGCGGCGTGGCCGACGGCGGCTGTGGGTACCGACCAGGCCGGGCCGTTGAGGCCAAGGCCGGTCAGGGCTTGGCGGCGTTCGGTCCACGGCCGGCTGGTGAGGTCGCGGCCGTCTAGGATCAGCACGTCGAACAATGCCAGGTGCACGGGCACGCGTGCCGCTAGGCGGGCGGCGCGGACCGGGCTACGGGTAAGGCCCATCCGGGCCTGGAGGCGTTCGAAGTCGGGGCGGCCGTCGGCGTCTGGAGCGATGATCTCGCCGTCCAGCACCGCGTTCCCGGTGCCGAGCGCTGCCGGCAGGCCGTGCAGTTCCGGGTAGGCGGCGGTTACCGCGTGGCCGCCCCGGGAGCGAATCGTGACCGTGCCGTCGCCGGGCAAGTAGATCAGGGCGCGCTGGCCGTCCTGCTTGATCTCCACCGCCCACTGGTCATCGCCGCTGGGCAGGGGAAGGCTCCCGGCCGTAGCCAGCATGGGGTCGAGGACAGGAAGTGGGCCCATGCGCCAGGTGTGGCCGCGACTGTGGGCGCCGACACTCGGGCCGTCCTGCTTTCCCCCGGACAGACGCAAACCGGCCCCCCGATGCTCGGCTGGGGGCCGCAGGAGCGGCCTGGCTCGCCCCACGCACCGCGGGGGTGGCGGACGGGTGTCCATAGCGGCCCGGACGGTGTCGGTTTCGGGAGGGCGAGGGGCCACATCAGCTCCGGGCCGTCAAAGGAGAGGAGGGCGGCCCCCTGTTGGTGCTGCTCGGTCGGGCGATGACGGACGTCGGGGCGAGCAGCTTGCAATCTCAGTGAGGCAACGTAAACATGGGGGCGACTGCTAGGAGTTAAAGGTGAGCCATCAGGCCAACAATACGGTCTCAACGCAGGGCGAAACGCACCCGATCGAACAACCAATTCCCGTTTTGCAGACAGCACTTGGCAATCTATACCAAGCCGACTGCCTGGACGTAATGCGGAGCATGCCATCGCAATCAGTTGATGTGATCTTTGCGGATCCCCCGTTCAACCTCGGGAAGATTTACGGCAAGCATTTTACGGACGCCATGACGGAAGCCGACTATACGAGTTGGTCTCGGACATGGATCAAAGAGGGCCTTCGACTCCTCAGTCCAGGGGGTGCATTTTTTCTTTACAATATTCCAAAATGGAACATGGGTAATGGTGCTTACATGCAGAGTCTGGGCATGAATTTCCGTCATTGGATCACGATTGACATCAAGTCCAGCTTGCCGATCGCAGGCAAGCTGTACCCAAGTCATTACAGCCTTTTGTACTTCACCAACGGGAAACCTCGCAGTTTCACGCGCCCGCGCGTTCCCATTCAGGTCTGCCGACACTGCGGAAAAGACATTAAGGACTACGGGGGGCATCGCAATAAGCTTCACCCGGACGGGATCAACCTTACTGACGTCTGGAACGATATCCCTCCCGTAAGGCATCATAGGACAAAAAATCGTCAAGCCAATGAGCTTAGCGAGAAACTCCTGGAACGCGTTCTGGGAATCGCCAGCGAGCTGGGTGATCTCGTTTTCGACCCCTTCGGGGGCAGCGGCACAACATACGCCGTGGCCGAGAGGATGCACCGGCAATGGGCGGGAGTCGAACTCGGCGACGTAGAACCCATCATCAACCGATTGACCGGGATCGGAAATCAAATCGAACTCCCCGGACTGGGAGACTCCGGTAAAGGGCTTCGAAAGTAGATTGCCTTCTCCCGCAGCCTTGATGCATCCCACATTCCCCGGGTTCGAGAGCGCATCCCACTTGCTTAGGGCCCCGCGCGCAGGATCGAGGAGACGCGAGCATCGTCACGCAGGGGGCCGACTGGTGGTGCCCCCTCATTTGCTTGCGGACCGATGACGCCGGACGTCAGGAAGCGAATGGGCAACGTCCCACTCGATCAACGCAGCACCTTGGCGTTGGTAGTGCGCCTGTTTTACGCGCTTGCGCTGGTCGTACGACTCCCTGCCGTGAATTCCGTAGACCTCTACGTAGGAGTGGGGGCGGTCATCGGTGAGGACGAAGTCAGGGAATACGAGATCGCTTCCGTCGTAGCGCATCGGTTTGATGTAGGCACGTCCGGCGTCGGTGAGTGCGTTGGCCATGATGACTTCGTGGCTGGAGTCGGCGGGTACGTAGAGCTTGCTGACCAGCATGGCAGCCATGTCCACCACCCTGACGTTACCCTTCGGGCTCAGTTCGACCAGGAACAGGCCGATCCGGCGGGCTCCGTGTTCGTCCGAGGCTGCGGAGAACGCCGGGCGGTATGAGCGGCGAAGCCGTTCGTCGAGGGCTGTGGTGGCGAACAGGGCGCCGCGGTGATGAGCCAGAGCGTATCGGATGCCGTAGCGGGTCGGTTTGACGTCTCGGATCTCGCCGAGAATGAGTCCCCGGCGCTGTGTGTCTCCGTGACGTTTTAGGCGGGCGATGAGGAACGTCTGGAAAGCCGCACTGTTGCGGCGGGCGTACTGCTCTCGGAAGGGAGGTACAACGTACAGAGCGTCCGTCAGTTCCTCTTGATTGATGGAGCATCCGGCGATCTGCTCGCTGAGCCGGGCGTGGCAGACGGACCAGGTGCGTCGTTGCCAGCGAGGATGCCAGGCGGTGAGTTGGGTCTCCTCCCACAGCCAGTGCAGAAGGCCGAGCAGGCCGATGGTGCGTCGGGCGCGGCCCTGGCGCTGTCCGGTGGAGGGAGTGGCCGACTCTGGTGCGCTGAGTTTGCGGGCGAGTGCGGCCGAGAAGCGGATAGTGACGCCGTCGTCGGACTCATTGATGGCTTCCGCACTGTAGCTGACGCGTCCAGTCAGCTCTGAGGTGAGTTTATGGAAACTGCAGCTTGGGTCGTGTAGTTCGCCTTCGCCTGGCCAGCCAGCCAAGTGATAGCGGCCGGCCTGACTGCACCGTATGACCAGGCGGAGTGCTGGCGTGTGGCACAGGCATTGACCATGGCCCACTTCTGCCCTGGCCCGGGCGAAGAGGTGGGCGTAGTCGTTGGCGTGTTCTCGAAGCGCGTTGAGCGGCAGTGACCTGTCCGCGAGTCGTACGCCTGGAGTCCGGTCAGCTCTGGAGTATGTGGTGGTCACCTCTGCACCGCGCTATAACTGTATCCGGTGGTGGGTCGGTGGTTCTGCAGTTCTTCCTCTGCCTCGCTGTGACGTCGACGCCGGACGATCCTCGGCATCACATGAATCGTCGTCGGGGCCAGGTCTGGAGTCTTGAAATCCGGTTCATCGGTCAGCGCGCGCCGTAGGGCAGCCTCCTCTGCCCGCTGGCGTTCGGTGAGCCGCAAGCGCCGCTGAATCTCAAGCGTGATGCGTTGCACCTCTTCGAGGAGTACCTCGACGCGTTGCGCCGCGGCAGCGGCTTCCGAAGGAATGGACGTTCCTTCAGGGGGACGCTCGGTGATCTGCCGGAGTCTGTGTGAGGAGGTCATAGCTCTGCTGGTGATTTCGCCGCGCCGACTGCTCAGCTCGGGGAGGCTCAGCAACGCAAGGGACTTCGCGTTCAAGCGCGCGCGAGCGGCCAGGACGTCTGTCTGGTTCAGGTCCCTTACGCCAGCGTCTGCGTTTGGGGCGAGGTGGCTCGCGGCGCCAAGCATGCGTGCCAGTCGTGCGAAATCGGGTCTGGGAGTGACCATGTGGTGCGTTCCCCTTCGGTCATGCGGCAAGGATGCGTCCGAATGGATTGATAGGGAACAGATGTGCCCCTCTGGTTACTAGGTGGTACGAGAGTTAGCTGGAATTTTGTCATGCCCCTTCCAGATCAGAGGATTTCTGCAACGGGACCGCCAGCGTGCTGTCCGCAGCCCCTGAGGTGCTGGTCTATGTGGCATCCGGCGGGCGTGGGGTGTTCCGTATCCGGGATGCGGTTGCCCTCTGTCCCAGTCCCTGACCTCCCACTGCGCTGAGCCCCAAGCATCGTCGCGCCTACCTGCGGCCGACGCCGCTCGGGTTGTTCCGCTGCCCGTGAAGTCGGTGCTCGGCCTGTTCGCGCTCGGCCTGTCCCCGGCGTGACGGGCGTGGCGGTGCTGCGGCGAAGCCTGCGGAACGTTGCGGCACCGCGGCGGCTGCTTCCTGGGCCGCTTCCATGGCAGTGGCCAGTAGATCGTCGGGGATCTGCGCCCCCCGGGCCTGGGCCGTGGTCCGCAGTGCCGCAAGAAAGGCCTCAGCGGTCAGTGCGGAGTGCGGGGAAGCCGGTGACGCCCCGTCGTGTGCCGTTCCTGCGATCTTGTCAGCGGTGGCTCGGGAGTTCGCCGCGATCGTCTGCAGGACACCTGCGGCTCGTTCCTCGGCGGGGCTGTTCGCGGCAGCCTGCGCGAAGTCCGCGCGGTCCTGAATCCGTTGCGCCTGGACTGCGAAGGTGTTCGCGTTGACCGTCGGCTTGTTGTCCTCTTCGGGGGACGGCTGGCGTAGGCGTCCGGCAGCCGCCTGCTCGATCTTCGACAGACCTTCGGTCGGCGTCGGTCGGCGCCGGCGCGGGAGGTGCGCTCCCGCGGCGATCTTCTGTTCTCCTGCTGCCTGTGTCTGCATGCCGGCAGGCGTCGGCGGGGCCGGGGCGGGAGCAGTCTCCCGGAGTGCCCAGCCTCTGTCTGCCTCGCCACGCACGTAGACGAAGCCCTCGCCGGCCAGATGCCGCGGCACTTCGTCGCCGCGGCCCTGCAGGAAGAGGTCGATGCACTCATTCGCACGACGGCCAGCTTCCGCCCTGTCGCCCGGGCGCGCGTTCGCGTGGTTGAGCAGGCTCATCAAGTCCCGACGGGACAGTCCGCGATAGGGCTGAACGTCGCGTCGTACGGCGGTCCTGACTTCGTCGAACCAGGACAGGGTCAGCGGTTCGTTGGTCGGTTGCCATCGAGGTGCGGGGGTGCCGGGCGCCGGACTGGCGTCCATGAGGTTCTCCGCGTCGCCGCGGGTGACCAGGACCTCTCGGACGCCCCCTTCTTTCTGGGGGCCGACGATGCCGAGCTCCTCCATCCGCGTCAGAAGGGAGTCAGCCTCGGCTACCGGGATGCCGAGGTCGTAGCTGAGGTCCAGCGCCAGGGTGTACTCCTTCGCCGCCGCCTGGAGCACGACCTCACGGAACCGGTCCGGATCTCCCGCCAGGCTCTCGGCAACCGGAGCGGGCTCCGACTCTGCTCCGGGGTCTCCTTCTGGTGCGTTGGCCAGCGGTGTGGTCTCATCGTTCGCTGCGGGCGTCTGCTCGGCTGTCTCGCTGACCACGGATTCGTAGGTGCCCAATGGAGTGCTCACGTCCCCGGGCAGGTGACCGTGGAGGTGGGCGATGTGGTCTTCGGCGGCATGACGCAGAACGCGCAGAAGGTTCCACCGCAGTCCCTTCCGGCCACCGCCCCTGGCCAGCCGATTTATCAGTGTCTGTGCCCCGGACGAGATGATCTCCAGACTGCGGACCCACAACGTCTTCCCGGTGCCCAAGGTTTGTCGGTCGGCCATGAAACGGCCCACACCGAGCCAGCCGTTGTTGACGGCTTCGCGTACTGCGGACCATACGGAGGCGATTCGGAGCCACACCGGATGCTGTGTCAGGGCACCGAGTCGCTCGGAGACCGCACCGTAGATGCCACGGATTGAGTCGACACTGTTCGATAGCGTCGTGCGCATACGGCCCTGGCCGTCGTCACCTCTACCGTTCCCAGTATTCTGGCGGTGCGCGGCCAGCCGCTCGGTGAGCCAGCGCCAAGCACGGAGCAGCCGGTCGGCGAGATCGATGCGCTGGCTGGCGGGCAGGAGTCCAGTCAGCCTGTCAGCCCGGGTCGCGGCGGCTCGGTGAAGGCCCCACACTGCCCGCCAGCTACGCGAATCGCGCAGGCCCGACCGTTCCAGGCGCCTCGCCAGATGCATCGCGCCATGGGAGATGGCCCGCGCCGTGCGGGCTTCGATCGTCCGGTTGATGCCGTGTGCGCGGATGTCGCGTAGTGTCGTCTCGGCGTAGGTCAGCAACGCCTCCCGGATAGCTCCGCGGAGTTCTTTTCGTGCGTGACCGATCGAGCGAATCATTGTCCATTCAGGGGTGCCCCAGTAGTAGCCCGCCTCGGCCTCGGCGCTTCCCATCGCCGTTTCGAGGGCTCTGGCGTCCCCGGCTTCAACCCCCAAATTTTCCGGTGCCGGCAGGATCGGATCTGCGTCGATGCTGGTGAGGATCCCGGACAACGCCTGTCGAGTAGCGGCGTACTGGTCGCGGAGCCGCTGTTCGTCCTCGGTGCTGAATCGGCGGCGTGGAGCGGGAGTCTGTGTCTCCGCCGGGGGTTCTGCGCTGCGCAAGAGGGCGACGATGTCCTCGAAATGCTTGTCGAAGTCGTCCCGTCCCGGAACGTCCGGTTCTCCCGTGACTGATTCAGCCACAGCGATGCGTTCCTGCTCGATCAGGGCCTCGTACTCCAGATCCACTTCCATCTCTGCCAGTTCTTCGGCGGACACCGGCTCGTCTTGTTCGTCGGTGCGGCGACGGACGCCCTCTTCCGGGGCCGGCACCCACTCGGCCTCGCTGTAGACGACCCCGTCGACGAGGGGCTCGTCACCGACGACATCCCTGAGGGAGTCGAAATCGTCTGTATCCGTTTCGGCTGGCGATGACGTCTGCCCCTCTGGAGTCGTTCCGGACTCCGGGATGCTCTCCTCCTGCGGCGTCGGTAGCTCGGCTACCGCGGGGGTTGACTTCGGCTCGGCCGGATCGGCCAGGGCCCGTTCTGGTCCCGTGCCGGTGTCGGACCCCCTTAGCGGTGCGGACTGGACGCTCGGCGGTTCCTGTCCGGAATCTTGAGCTTGCGCCGGCGTGGCTTCCGAGCCCGTGGGCGCATCGGGGCGTTCGGCCACACTCGTCTCTTTGAAGCGAGAGAGCAGCCTGGCCCCGTCGTGTTCGCTGTCGAGCAGGGCCTGCACGTCCGTGGTTGCATCCAGACGGGCCAGTTGTTCCTGGGACTGGGCGTACACCGCGAGGAGCAGATGCCGATCTGCATCGGACGCGAACGCTCTACGCGTCGCCATCGAGCGCCCAGCTTCAGCGACCGTCGCGTAAAGGCCCCGGCAGGCGCTGAGCAGATCCTCAGCCGAGGAGTGAGTGGTGTCGGCCGCGAGAATCGCCCCGCGAAAGGCTGTCTGGACACGAGCTGCTTCGTTGGCGTCCATGACCCCGGTTTCTTCCTGCAGCTCCCGGGCTTCGGACAACAGCAGCCGGCCGGTGGCCGAGTTGGCCCACGCGGTATACCTATCTTCGGTGGCGCACAGATCGTCCAAGAAATCGCTCTGGCTCTCGTACGGCAGGTGCCGGGGAGGGATGCTGGCCCCCGTGCCGGTCACCACGGGGCCGGGGGGCTGTTGCGCGTCGGCGCCTGGAGCCTCTTCTGGTGCGGGGAAGCCCGGCTCGGCGGTGGGCGATCCGGCAACGGGCGGTGCCACCTCCCGCGCAGGCTCCGCCGCCGTGAGCGCGGCGCGGGCTGTCGTTGAGGCGGCGAGCACAGGGGCGAGGGGGTGTGGTGCGTCTGCGGGCAGGTCGACGAGCTCGTCCAGCGACTGCGGAAGAAGGAGGGGCTCGACATGGTCCTCCGGGTAACGGCCGGATTCCCACGTGTACGAACGCAGATCACCCGGCCCGACGACGAGATCTCCGACTACGAACACTTCGGTGTCTGCGCTGACGTCGGGACGCTCTCGCACGATGAACGGCAGCCGTTCCTCGGACACGCCGGTGATGCAGTCACCCGGTGTGAGCTCGCTGAGGCGGCAAGCGCCTTTGAACTGGGCAGGCAGTACTGCCCGGAGCGCGGTCACCCGCTCCAACGTGGCGATGTCGGCATACGAGTTCTCCATGCTGCCGAAGTCGATCGGCAGCATCTGCCCCTGTTCCTGATTCTCGACCGATCGGATCCGGGCGACTTGAGCGGCTGCGGTCCCCGTGAGGTGAGCTTCCAGTGCTTCCTTGATCACGGTCGCCTTGGTGTCGACAAGGATTCGCCATACTTCCTTATCGGCTGCCTTCCAGCGGCCCGTCTCACCGATGACCTCAAAGCCGAGCTCGCTGCGCGCCATGGCGTTCCCGGTCCGCCATGCATCCGCCACCAGCTGACGCCGTTCCGGCGGTAGAGCCGGACGAAGCCACGCAACGACCTTGGCCAGGGTCAGATGTCCGGCGCGGACCGTCGTCACGACGTCGTCCGAGACCTTGACCTCGATCTCGATGGAGCCGCTTCGGGAGTAGGCACTGGCGACCTCGTTACCGGCCTCGTTGTAACCAGGTTCCGACGGCAGGCGAATCCAGCCCTCATACAGTTGTGGAGTCCCCCTCCTCTTCTGGCCCATTTGAAAGATCAGTTGGCCGAAGTCAGAGGGATCGATCTTGCCCAGTACCTCGGCGATGTCCCGGTCGGTCAGTGGCTCGGGTGTGCGCTTTTCCTGTGCGGCGGGGGCCGGGGGCACGCCGACGTTCTCGGCGGCCCCGGGGACGGGCGCCGGGGTGTCCTCGGTCTGGGGCCCCGCCGTCGGCTGTGTCTCGTGAATGGCGATGAGGGCGCGGAGACGGGCGTACTGCTCGGTGACCGTGGAGTTGGACAACTCGGCGATACGTTCGCGGGCCCGGTCCACCTGTACTTTGACCGGGGCCAGAGCCGCGTCGACGTTCGGCCACACCTGCTGGCCGTCGGGACTGTACGAGGTGCCCGCGAGTCCTATGACCTGTTGCAGGGCATCCCGTGCGGCGGCAACCCTGACCTTGCGGCTGCGCGCTGTGCGCTCGACATCGTCTACGGCCTCCAGGCAGAGGCTCAGGGCCCGGCGAACCAGTGGGTCGGTGAGTTCCGGCAGACGGTGCGCGTCGGCGAGTTCGGCGTCGAGCTCGGCCAGCTGGTCGGGGTCGTCAGCGCGGTCCTGGATCCGATTCTCGAAGGTGCTGAAGGCCTCAGCGGCGAGCTGGTCGATCTGGGCGCGCAGTTGTTCCGCAGCCTGGGCCACCAGGGTGTTCAGGGCGGAGTCCGGCTCCGCGATTCCGTTCTGTGTGTGCCGGAGGTTCTCCTCGAACTGGGCCCACGGGTTGTCCTGTTCCCAGACGTCGCGGACCTGGTTGTCGCCGAGAGCCTCACGCATTTCGCGAGCGAGGTTGGGGATCTCGCTCTTCTGCCCACGGCTGAGGCCCGCTGTACCGCGTTTTTTGATCTTTTGGTCGTCCCAAGGTAGGGGCGCGATGCCCGTTTCTGCGTCCTGCGCGGCAGGGGCCATCGTCTGTTCGTCGGCGGGAGGGTTGTCTGCCCTCCCCGTGAAGAGGGAGGGCTGATCGGCGCCGTTGAGTGGTTCGCCAGGGTCCCGCAAGGTAGGGGCGGCCGGCTCGGGCTGCCGCTCAGGGCCGGGCTCCGTCTGGGCGGGCCATGGGGTTGCCCACGCTGTGGCTTCGTTGTCGTCGGTCGCCTCAAGGCCAGCAGGCCCTGAGGCGGCACCGGCCTGATGTACCGAGATGGCGGGCTCGTCGTTTGCTGGCTCGGTGATCGCTGGCTCCGGCTGTTCTTCGGAGACGGCGTCCGGCCTCGTGCTCTCCGCGGTCTCAGGAGATGGTGGGGACAGGAGCACCTCGGGGGCGGCAGTTTCGTCCGCGACAGTGGCGGAGGAGGCCTGTTCGGGTGCCTGGTTGGGAGTGATCTTGGCTGGCAGGGTGTCCGCGAGAGTGCCGACGGTGTGGATCCAGCCGAGAGAGCCGATGTCGAGACGTTTCCTGGCTCGGGTCACCGTCACGTAGGCCAGGCGCAGCTTGTCCTGTGCGGGCAGGATGAGTTCGCCGGTCTTGGTGTCCTCCTTGGGCTGGGGGAAGTCGCTCCAGACCTGGACCTGATCCCACTCACGGCCTTTGGACTTGTGGGCGGTGGAGACAACCAGTTCGGGCCGGGTTTCCTCGTCGCGGGCTTCCTCCGGGACCAGGTCGCGGATCATGTTGATCAGGCCCTGGGGCGTGTAGCGGTCGACGAGCCGTACGAAGGTCTGCAGCGCAGTCGCGTCCTCGTCGGACTCGGCGTACTCCTTGACCTCGTTCCAGTTCTCGAAAGCCGACAGTTCAGGGTGCTTGGTACGGCGGCCCTGCTGGAGATCTCGGGCGGCCCGGGCGATGTCCTCGATGTCCCGGCCACCGCCGACGAGCGCCACGCGCCTACCGGTCTCGAACCCTGCGAAGACGGCGGAAATTGCGCCGACGTTGCTGAAGGTCAGGATCGCATCGGGCTCTTCGACGGTACCCAGAACCGTGTCGAGCGTAGGTGCGCCTTCGAGCCGGAGGTCGGACTCAAGGAGAGTGAGGTACGCGTTGCCCACCTCGGCGACGGCAGGTCCGAACCGCCAGCTCTGCGTCAGGGGCAGGACCACATCGGCCGGCCAGTCCCGCAAAGCGTCGACGGCACCGCGGAATTCGTAGATCGCCTGATTGCTGTCGCCGACGACGATGATCTGGGCGTCCTGGTCCTGGATCACCTTCTTCAGCACGGGGTTGATGTCCTGAGCCTCGTCGAAGAAGATCGTGTCGAAGTTCAGACGCGGGTCGGACAGGGCCCAGATCTTGAGATAGTCGTCGTGGTCGAAGAAGATCTTGTTGCTGTTTGGATCCGCGATATCCGCCCAGGCCCGGCGGGCGTACTCCAGCAGTGTCCGTGCCGCGGGGACGTGTGCCCACTTCTCCCCGAGGTGTTGGCGACCGAGTTCAGTATCAGCGCTCTGCCGATAGCGGCGCAGTGCCCCCATCACAATCTTGGCGATGTCCTCGGGCCCGACGTATTGCAGCTTGCCGTCGCGGTCGCCGAGACGTATCTCAGCTGTGATGCCGAGCGCAGCCGCGACGTCCCTGGGACGTCGGGCGCCGCTGTTGCGTGAGCCGGCGATGGACACCTTGTGCCGGTAGGGGGTGTTGCGCAGGTCCTGCAGAGCGAAGGAGTGGCTGGTCCGGGCGGTGACGTTGCGACCGAACCTCTGGGCCGCTTCGTCGGCGATGGACCGGTTGAAGGCGATGTAGCCGATACGCCGCTCCAGCATCCGCGCGGCGATCATCACCAGCGTGGCGGTCTTTCCTGTGCCCGCGAGTGCCTGAACAGCAACGTTCTTGCCCTCGACGGCCGCGTCGATGGTGGCTTGCTGCTGAGGTGTTGGCGGGTACTTCCCGCTGGCCACGGCCGCGACCGCGGTTTCCTGAGCGTCTCGGGCCGCGAGGAAGGCCCGGACTTCCCCCAGGACCTGCTCCTTGTGCCCACGCATGCCGTTGTAGCGCCAACGGCCTTTTTCGTACTTGAAGTTCCGATCACGCTTCAACAGCTCGCGAAGACCGTCCTCAGCGGGTGCTCCTGTCGTACCCGTGACGTAGGTACCGGTCCTGTCGCTGACGATTTTGATCCGGCTCGTCCAGGGTCCTTCGGCCGCCGTCTCCGGCTCGGTCGTCGTCACGCTCTCCTCCTGTCGCTCGCCGGCCGGGGACGGCGATGCGGGTTCCGGCGCCGTATCCGGTGCGGATTTCCCTGCATCTGCGGGGCTGCTGGGTCCGAGATGACCGATGACGACGTGGTCGCCAAAAGCACCGATCAGTTCCTGAAGCGGCGCGGCCCCTTGCCCGGGCTGGTGAGCCTGCTGCTGGGGTTCCCGAAGGAGTGGGCCTTTCGCAGCGGCACGGCTCTCGGTCGGTGCCAACGCCTCCGGCAGATTCGGGCTGGCAGTCTTGTCTCCTGTGATGAGGGGCAGTCGTTGCAGAGCTTGCTCATGGGGCAGCGCAGCCAGGGTCTCTACTTCTGTCCACGGGACAGGACTAGCGAGAGGAAGCACCTGGGAGTTGGCCATGCCGAGCAAGTCAGCGAGTCTGTATTGGCCGTTGAGGCTTGGGGACAGAACCCCGTTGGTCGCCAGTATCTGGGCGCCACGAATTAGTGGGTCGTCCCAAGGGTCCTCCTCCGGCTCGATCGACTGGAGTAGGAGCAGGGCATCGACGTGTCCGTCGCTTACTCTGATCGTCGTGAGGACGGCCAGGTGAGCGTCTGCATGATGGTTCCGCCGGTCGTAGTGAGGTAGCCCCTCTAGGTGTTGCTGCGTGAGGGAAAGGTCGGTCTCCCCCCGCCTCGCCGTCACTGCGTCGGCTGGTCGTACAGCGGCTTCACCGGCTGGGAGATCGGTTGCCGCCGCGGACACAGCCTCATACACCTCCTCGAAGGCGTCCTCCGCGTAACGCTGTTCCACTCCCTGCTGGTAGTCGACGAACCAGTCCCGGAAATGGTCGCCCCCTGTGCCGGTCGCAGAAAGATCGGCGTGAGCGAGCCAATCCGTGAACACGCGGAGGGCTTCCTGAGGTGATCGCCCGTCCCCAAGCAACGACCGAAGATCTGGGTCGGCGAGAGCCACACGTACAGCGCGTTTCTTGGCGTCATCGTGCATTTCTGCACTCCAGCCCTCGGCCTCGGCCTGAAACTCGGCACGCTTGCGCGCTCGATCGTTCTCGTCGGCAGTAGACGAAGCCGTCGGCTGTTCATCCGGATCGAGCCGGCCGGGTTCCTGCGGTTGGGGAGCCACGGTCTGCGTACGCAGCTCCCGGTGTGCACGAGGCCCTGCCAGATCAAGGATCTGCTGTCGCCCGTCTTCCTTGAGGTAGGTCCACAGCAGGCGTTCCGAGCTTGCGTCCGCGATCAGCTCGTCGGCGGCGGTCGCGAAGTCAGCGCGGAAGTCGGCCTGTTTGTTGGCGTGCGCGGCTCGGATCAGGGCAGGGATCTCGCGCGCCGCGTCCACCAGCCACTCCGCGACGTCCTCGGGCTCGGGAGACATCGTGTCGCGCAGCAGATCGCGGACCGTCCGCTGAATCACCGCGTGTACGGCGGGAGCGTTCCAGGCCGGTGCCACCGGGCTGTCGGGCAGGTGCTCGCTGAGCCAAGCGTCGACCTCCTCGTCGGACACGAGCGATTCGGAGAGTCTCTCCGGTCGTGCCAGAAGGGGCAGCGCTGCATGAGCAGGCAGTGTCAGCCCCTGTACGTCGGCGCCGCGGAGGTCGGGAACCTCTTGGGCGGCGCCGGTGCGCTCGGCGGGGATGGCGACGTTGACCAGCAGGTGTCCCGCAGCGCTCCTGGCCGCCACGGTGATCTCGATACGACGCTGCTGCACCTTCACCGACTCGTGCCCAGCCGTCTGGCTGCTCGGCGCTGAGGTTGGTTCGTCCTCGCTCACGTCGGAATGACGGGGGCTGTCCGCGCCGGGAGCGGGCTCCTGCCCGACCGGTTCAGTGTGTTCGCCCTCGGTCTGCGAAGCCGGAAGCGCGGGAGTCCCGAAAATCTGCTGCCAGTCGTCTCCCTGCTGGGCGGTCGCGGTGATACGCGAGGCGAGCTGCACGGTGTACTGCTTCATCGTGCGGAAGTGGCCCATCACCACGGGGGCCCGATAGCGCTCCTCCTCCAGGTTCTGGGCAAGGACCAGGACGGTGCGGGCGAGCTTGGTGCAGCGCTCGACCACGATGCCGGCCGGATGCGTGAATGGATCACTGACTCGTCCCACTGGCCCGTCGCACAGCTCCTCCATGGCTAGCCAGACGGCTTCACCGTCCGGCCGAGTCTGTACTCCTTGGTCGGTGAGCCCCCGTCCGATCAGACGTCGGCCCGCCGGGGTGTCTTTCAGCCCCCACAGCGCGCCGTGTATCTCCCAGAAGTCATGCTTGGCATCGTCCTTCGACGTGTACGGCTCACCAACGGGGATGACGATCTCGGAGGCCGAGTCCTGCTCGGGCTCCTCGACCATGTCGAACCGGCGTCCCATGCGGGTCAGCTCGTTGGTGAGGTTCCGGACGTGCAGGTTCCGTTTGGGGCGGCTCATGTTCCGCTTCAGGTACCAGAATCCCTGGTTGCGGCTCCACCGGAAGTTGTGATGGTCCAGAGCAGCACGGACGGGCGCGTCAGCGTTCTCGTCAGTGGTGCCGCGGACCACGGTGCCCCGGTAATGGTGCTCGATCTCCAGGACGACGCCGGTAGACGCAGGGACCCGTCGCGGCTCGGGGGCTGGGCTGTTTTCGGCGTCGAGCCGCTGACGGCGCTGGGCAACGCCTTCCTGCACAGCAGCGACGGTCTCTGGGAGTGCGGTGGAGGCCCGGCAGGCGACCGCATGTTCGTAGGAGTAGCGGACGAGGTCGTCCAGCCGCTTGTCGTCGTCGGGATGCAGGAAGTCGCTGGCGTGCAGGCTCAGCACCAGGTCGTACGCGGCGTGCGCCATCGCCGTCACACGCCGGTTGACCTCGTCCAGGTTCTCGGCGGCGAGCGTGACGAAATCGGCGGCATACCGGGTGTCCCGGGCAGCGGCGAGGGCTTCGCGAGCGGTGGACTCTCCGGGTGTGCTGTCGAGCAGTGCCTTTCCCGTGTCGCTCGCCATCCACCAGTTCCACGCGGATTCTGCCTTGTTGGCACCGCCGACAAAGTCGTCGGCTGCCTCGTATGGAATCTCCTCCATGCCCAGTTCGTGGGCTGCGAGACGCTGGTGGTGCTGGAAGGCCTTGCGCGCCAGGTCGCGCAGTGTGTACCGGCTGACTCCGTCTCCGGCGGCTTCGGCCTCCTGTGCGGCGCCGAGGGCATAGGAAGTGACGTCCGTCCAGTCGGTCAGAGCGGTAGCGACCGTGTCGTGTGGTCGGCGCAGCATGAGCATGGCTCCACGCAGCCGGTCCGAGTACGGCCCGCCTTGGTCGTCATAGGCGTGGGGCCACTTCGGGAAGGTGTCGAAGATGTCAGACAGAGCACGCCCGATCTCGGCGCTGTCCTGGTACCACAGGGCTGTCAGCCTGAGAGGGTCGTCCTGTTCGAGGACGGAGGTGTGCTCCTCGCCTATGTCGGCCGCGTCTAGGAGCAATTCGGCGAGGTCGCTTCGTCGTGCCTGCATGCGGGCCAGATGGCGCTCCGTGTACCGGACGACTTCCTGGGCAGCCTTGCACACGTCGGGGCGGGGGCCGTCGGTAAGCTGTACGGCGGTCTCGGCGAGGCGGTCGTAGATGCTGAACGTGTCGGCGGGCGTGCGGGGTGCACTCTCGATAACCGCTGCGGCTACCGCGTCGGCATCCTGGTGCGCCGGGCTCAGGGGGCCGCTCTCCTGTCGTGTGAGAACGCGCCGGAGGCGTTCGGCGGCCATAGTGACGTAGCGGCGTCCACCAGCCAGTTCTGTGGGGCTCGCGTAGCCTTCGAGGACGATCGCGAGGTTCGCCACCTGAGGCAGTGCCGAGCCGAAAGCCTCGCCCCTTGTGCCCACCGCATTCGCAGAAGCGGCGGAGGCTGTGACTGGAGGAATCTCGGCCTTCGGGTCGGATGTCACATCCGGCTCCGGTGAGCGGACGTTGCTGCTTGCCGGTTGCGGTGCTGGTGTGGGCGTCGTGGCGGACGGTGCGGCAGCGGCCGGTTGGACAGCGGTGAGCTGAACGGAGAACTGGACACCGCCGGGGCCGGCGACCACGAGTCCGCCCTCGCTCGTTTCCAGGTCTATCCCGTCGGCCACTAGTTGCGTCAGGCCGGCCGCGAGGTCACGGCCGCTGACCGGGCCGATGTGGATGCCCCGGGGCCCGGTGACGGTGTACTGGTCCCAGGGGAGTATGCCGGGGATGAATTCCGTGGCGTCTTCGTCGAGCGTGAGGGGTTCGGGGGAGCGGGCCCACCGTTGGTAGGTATCGCTGCTGCGGTCCTCCACAGTGCTGCGGTACCGGGACGCGTGGTCGCGCAGGGTCGTGTAGATCTCCCAGTTCCCTTCCGTGCTCCGTCCGTCTTCCCGCTCCCACTGTTCGACCACCGCACGGCATTGGTCGGCCAAACGCAGCAGGTGCGCCCAATCAGTTGGCAATTCCACGCCGAGCAGGCGGCCGGTCCTGCCCATCTGACTGGAGGCCATCGCGGTTTCGGCCGCCGTCATCAGACCGTCCGCCAGCTGACCAGTAGCCAGACGCGTGGCATGGTCGGATGCCCACCGGCGGTAGGCAGTTAGTGCGGCTTGCTCCGCGGCCCACGACTCGGACCGGTCCTGATAGGCGGTATTCGGTACGTGTCCGGGTTGCTGGACGGTCGCGCGTGATGTCGCCGGGACCGTCTCGGCGTCATCTGCGGACTCGGAGGGCTCCTGCGCGGTCCGGCGAGTGTCTGCCGGAGGTGCGCTGTTCTGATGGTCCTCTCCTGCGGCGGGCAAATTCTCGGCCGACTCGGCTGGGAACATGGAGGCTTCGTCGCCAGATGTCGCTTCTGGTGCGATGGCACGGGAGGGCGTTGAGGCATCGGCCAGTTCGGCGTCGGCTGCCGTTTCTTGCTGCGTCTGGGGGGCTGGCTGGGGACGGTCGGCCGTATCGGGGTGGGCCCATGGCGTGACCTCGTAGAAGTGCACGCGCATCGCCTGGCGAAAAGCGGCTTCGTCGTCATCACCTGTAAGGGCGGACTTCAACCGCCCCTCCCGGCGGATGAGTTGCTCGCTCAACCAGGAATCGAACAGGTCGCCGGCCAGTGGACCGCTGGCGTGAAGAGCACGCTGGGCGTCATGAAGGAGCCGGTCGATGGCCGCCTCGTATCCCTGGGCAACGCTGGCTGGGAAGTCCTCGGTGAGCGGTGTGACATTCACCGACCCGTTGGGGCCGGTGATCATCACCGCACCGGGGGCGTCCGCTTCGATCGCGACGTCCGACCCGTCACGGCGGAGTTGCTCTACGACGTCGTTGAGGAATGCGCCGCGAGAGTCGCTGAGAGTCCCGCCGAGCATGGTGTGCTGATACCACCGGTCCGGATCGAACGGTCGGTCCGGACCGCGTGAAGTGGCGCCGTGCGCTGGTGGTCGCGTAGGCGAAGGGTTCGCAGGTGTTGTGTCCGGCTCTGGTGGCCGACGTCGGCCTTCCATCGGGGCGATGGATGCGGCGTGGTCGCGTGCGGAGTGAGCCACCTGCTCGGTGAGGTCCCTCATCGCGCGCCCGGCGCCGTTGGGCTTGAAGTGTGGGGAGTCCAGGTCGGACAGGAATTCCTCGCCGGCACCAGCAAGATCATGGAAGAGCTCCAGGACCCACGGATCGCCGCTGGACGCAGGAGCTCCGTCGGTAGACTCACGCGCGTGGCGCAAGGCCTCGGTCAGCTCGATCCCGGCCTGCTCCATCTGCTCGGCCAGCTCCTGGCCTCGTCCGGACATCATCCCCTTGACGACGTCCAAGTTCCGCCAGGCGGCGAAGTCCGCCAAGACAGCCGCTTCCCCCGCAGCAGCGGCAGCCTGATCGGGATAGGGCGGCGGGGTCGGCTCGGCATCGCCGGTTTCTCCGTCTGCTTCTGCTGCGGGGCGTTCCGTCGTACCGGCATCCGAGCCGACGGGATTGGCATATGGCCCGGTCCGGTCGCGTGAGCCGTCGGCCGGCGCGTCCAGGAGTCCGCGGGTGGTATCGCTGAGGTCGTCAGGCGTGAGACTCGTCGGATCGACCTCCACCCAGCCGTCGGCGGAGCCGCCCGTCATGACCATGGCGTCATGGACCGCTGCGTCGACAAGGTCGGCGCCGGGTTCGATGACCCCTGCGTCGTGGACTTCCGGCTCGGTTGCTTCCGTGGCTCCCTGCACGCCGAGGGCCTTGGTCAGCTTGTGGTGCTGCGCCTCGATCTTGTCGAGTTCGGCTTGCTGCGGGAAGGGCTTGCCGACTAGCTCCTTGGCCCGCGCGATGTTCGCCTCGATACGGGCGACGTGCTCCTGTGCCTTCGCGTGAACGGTCTCCAAGCCGTCCAAGGCGTTTTCCAGCTTGCGGACCAGACCGACGCGATCTTGTTCGGCCAGGCCGTTCGCCGACAGCCAGATGGTGTCGACGGGAACGTCCTGGAAGTACACCCCCGCAATCAGACCATCGATGCTGCGCTCTACGAGGGCGTGGACCGGGATGCTGCCAAGTTCTCCGACGTGGGCGTCCTGCGGCCGGCCGCCAGCGTTGACCGAGGAGCGGACAAGCCGTTCGAGTCGCTGGGCGAGCGCCTCGCCGGCCTCACGGCGCTCGTCGTAGACGCGGCCGACGACCGTCATCGTGAAGGCGTCGCCACGGGTGGCAGTGTGCCGCTCCATAGCCGCCTGGGCCTCCTGCATGCGGGCCTTGAGATCGCGGATGCGACGTTGCCCCTGCTCGCCGGTGACTTCGTAGGCGAATTGCTCGTCGTGCCACATCTGCTGGTCCAGGCGCAGCTTGGCGAGCATGCCTTCGACGCGCTCCAGCTGTTCCAGCTCCGGCCTGTCCGCGGCGACGGCGAACATCACACCGGCGGGGATGCGTCCGTCGTCGCCGTCTTCGGCGGCTTCCAGGATGCGGCTGGTGTCGTTGATGTCGAGAATGGCCTCGGCGAACGCTTGCTTGGTGGCAACCTTCTGCCACAGGAAGGGGTCGTACGACTTCTTGGTGATGATCGCGGTGTGGTGGATTTCCTTGTTCTGATTGCCCTGGCGTTTGCCTCGCCCCAGGCTCTGGATAATCGGTGTGGCCTTCCAGGTGGGGTCGACCTGCATCACGTGGATTACACGGTTTTGCAGGTTGCGGCCGGTGCCCAAGCCGGACCGGCTGCCGACCAGCACGGCGACTCGCCCTTCGCGGGCGTCTTTGTCGAGCCGGGCCTTCTGCTGTGGGTTCTTCGCTTCCTGGTCGAAGCGGATGAGGCTGCCCGGCATGCCGCGCGCGGTCAGCGCCTCGCGTAGAGCCTCATAGAATACGAACTCCTTGTCGGGGCCGGGCACGCCCAGGTCACAGAAGGCCAGTTGCAGACTGCCGCGGTTGGGTTCCTCGTTGCCGTCGTCGTCGTAGTAGACGTCGTCCTTGTGCAGTTGCCACAGGCGGAACAGCTCGTCGGCGGCGACGTCGACTTTCTGGGCTTCGTCGGTGCTCTTGTTGACGAGCCGTACGTCGAGGGAGGCCAGACGCCCGTCCGTGGATATCCACAGGGTGTTGTCTTCGACCAGTTTGCCCTTGCGGTTGTACTTCAGGGCCGGGCTGCCAAGACGGATCGCCATCATTCGCTTGCCCAGCGACTGCATGTGCTCGCGCAGTTCCGCAGATGCCTCGGCTTCCAGGATCCGCATTTCCCCGCCGATGATCGCGGGTTCGCCGAGTTGGAGATCGCGCTTGAGTTTGACGTCGGCAAGGGTGAACAACACCCGCTTGAGTTCCGTCTGGTTGACGTAGCGGGCGTAGCGGGCACGGGTGGAGAAGGAGTTGCCGTCCGGGCTCATCTCGACCCGGTTGACGGGCTGGATGTAGGTGGAGACGAACTGGTCGTCCTCCTCGATGCCCCATTCGTCGCGCAGCAGATCGGGGCCGAGGTACTTGATGGCGGTCAGGATCTCCATCGGGGAGTTGTCCACCGGCGTGGCGGTCGCCTGTGTCGTCACCCGGCCGCCGTAGTTCTTGCGCAGGTAGGACAGCTTCAGGTCCATGTCTGCGGTGATCTGGTTGCCGTCGAGGGCGAGATCGCCGATGGACGAGATCACCCGGAGGTTTTTTAGGGTGTGGGCTTCGTCGTAGAAGATGTACGTGCTGCCGGTGCGCTCGAACTCGACGCCCGAGTCCCCTGGTGTCTTGAGTTCCTCCTCGATCCGCCCTTTCAGCGTGGCGATCTGGTTCTCGATGTCCTTGACGGTGTACCTGTCGCCGTCATCAGCGTTGCCCAGGTGCGCCTCCAGGCGCTTGACCTCCCGCCTGATGTAGTCCAGGCGGGCCGGTTTGGACATCGGGATCTTCTTGAACGCGGTGTGGCTGATGATGACCGCGTCCCAGTTGCCGGTTGACCAGCGGGCGACGTACTTGTGCCGGCGTTCACCGGTGAGGTCCGAGGAGTCGGCCACCAGAATCCGCGCCCTGGGATAGGCCTGGAGGAACTCACGCTGGAACTGGCCCAAGACGCCCTTGGGCACGGCGTAGACCGGCTTCTTGGCCAGGCCGAGACGGGTCAGCTCCATCCCGCCGACCACCATTTCGAGGGTCTTGCCCGCACCCGTGCCGTGATAGAGCCCAACGCCGTGCTTGGAGGACCGGATCCGGGCAACCGCAGCCTTCTGGTGAGGGTGCAGAGTGTAGGCCCTGGACAGTCCTGGAGCCGTGATCTGCACCCCGTTGTAGGTCGGGGGGACGATGGCGTTGTAGCGGTCGTTGTAGTACCGCAGCAGGGTTTCGGCCCGTTCGGGGTCTTCCCACAGCCACATCCGGAAGCGGTCGTCCAGCTGCCTGGACTTCGCCAGGGCGAACGCCGTCGCCTGACGGTCCGTCACTGCCTTTCCGTCGGGCGGAACTTTCCGAGTGACCAGGATTTCCTGGTTGTTGAGGAGGTTGCTGGCAAGAGCCTGGGTGGAGCGGGCCTGGGTGCCCCAGACGGTGCGGGCCAGGAGGCTTCCGGTGTCTCCGCCCTTCACACTCCAGCGGGCGCCGAGGTTGCTGACCTTGATGTCGTCGTCTTCAAGGATTTCGCGCAGGAACTGCTGCACGTACTTGGCGCTGACCCAGGCGGCGCCGAGCCGACTCTGGATCTCGGCGGGCTGCAGGTCGCGGGGGATGACCTCACGCAAGGCCTCGACGTTGACAGCGAACGCGGGATCTTTGGACGCGGCCTTCTCGGCCGCGGCCAGCTTTCGGCGGACGTTGCCCGACAGGTACTCCATGCGGCGCACCAGACCGCCGGCCGGATCGTCGTAGACGAGGGTGCCCAGCGCCTCACGTGCTGCGCCTTCGTTGTCCAGGCCGAGCAGGTCTGCCACGACGTCGAGGCGGATCTCGTTGTGTTGGTCCCAGCAGATCAGCGCCGCGTCTTCAGGACTGTCCGCGCGAGTCAGCGGCTCGGGCGGGGCAACAACCCGCTTGGCGAACACGTCGGCCTTCGCCGCGCTCTGGTGGTCCTCGTCGAACTTCTCCAGTGCGAAGACGTACGGAGCGAAGGGGTCGTTGCGGAACCCGCCCATGCGCGGGTAAGTCCGGCGCTCGGCCGCGTTGTCGTCCAGCGCTGCTTCGCCGGACGGCGGGACCTTGAAGCGGTTGATCGAGCCGAATCGTGCCACGTACGCGTCGTAGCGGCGGTTGAGCTCGGCCCGCAGCTGCGTCATGCGCGGGGTGACGAGGTGATGCTCGGACTCCTCGTCCAACAGGGCCACTGCGATGTCGCGCAGGCCGATCAGCTCGCGCAGTTCCCGGACCTGAGTCTTGGCGGGGACGTGCGGGACGGGCCGGCCGTTGCGGATCTCGGTGAATGTGTTCTCGGGGCCGATTTCCAGCAGGCCGTCGTACTTCTCCAGTGTTCCGTGGAAGACCATGCGCTCGGTGTAGGTACGGCCCGTCTCCTGGGCGCGCTGCGCCACCTGATCCAGGGCTGCGGCGAGGGCGGTGCCTACCGGCGGGTCTGGTTGTACGACGAGATCGGAGCCGTGCCGAACGATGTCGGCCCGGAGCGCGCCGAGCACCATCTCCGGGTGCTGCAAGAAGTACCTGTTGATCTCGATGGGCTGCGGCGTCACGCCAGGCCGAGACCCGGGCAGGATCGTCGCCTCGATATCCAGCCAGTCGGCGTCTGCGGCGGGCTCTGATTCGGCGCGACGCCGGAAAATCAGCATGTCGGTCACGACCGGCGTGCCGGCGGCCTCCTGGTGGGCGCCGCTGGGCAGGCGGACCGCGCCGAGGAGGTCACCGAGAGCGGCCATACGCTCTCGGGCCTCCTTGTGGGTCTGGTCGGTGCCGTCGAGGGTGTACCGGCTGGTGATCAGAATGACGATGCCGCCGGGCCGGGTGAACTCCAGGCTCTTGAGGATGAAGTGGTTGTGGATCGCATGGCGCCGCCCCGGGTTGTATCTCCGGTCTGTGACCTTGTACTTGCCGAAGGGGACATTGCCCACGACGACATCGAAGTCCTCCTCGGGTGGCCGGGTGTCGGCGAAGGACTCAGTGTGGATCTGCGCGTCCGGGTAGAGGGCGCGGGCGATGGCGGCGGTGATGGGGTCGACCTCGATACCGACGATCTCGGCGTCGGCGGGGGCATCGGCGAGAAAGCGTCCTGCACCCACGCCCGGCTCCAGCACTCGCAGTTGTGCTCCGGCCGGCACCCCGAACCGTTGCAGGGCGTGCCACACAACGCGGGCGTAGGCGGGATCGGTGTAGTGGGCGTTCAGGGTCGAAGTGCGGGCCTTGGCATACTCGTCGTCCGACAGGATGTCCCGCAGATGGGCGCGCTCGGCCGCGAACGTGGCCGCGAACCTCTTGCGCTCGTCGAACAAGTACGGGGTGGCGCCCCAGCCCGTCCACTGCTGGAGCACCTGCCGCTCGGCATCGGTGGCCGGCCGGTTCTCCGCCCGCAGCTGTAGTACCACGTGTACGGCCGCGATGTTCGAGGCAACCCGCTCCCTCTCCGTGCGCGGCCCCGGCCGTACTACTCCTGTTCCGGCTCCACGTCCAGAAGGACCCTCGCCCTGAGCACTTCGCCCTCCGCTGTCAACCGGGAAGTGTTCAGCCGCTGCAGGCGCTGGAGGTATCCCTCCCCGTCCGGCTCCTGGCTCGCCAGGTCCCGGGCTCGGGTCTCGATCTCCGTCGAGATCGCCTCCCCGAGTTCCGTGAAGAACTCCTCCGGGTTCTCCAGTTCCCCGAACGCCTGGGGCTTGTGCTCCTTCCAGTGCGTCATCGCCTGTTCGCCGTACCGGTTCATCCTCGAACCCCCTTGTCCCCTTGGCACCGCTGGGCCTGGTGGCTGGGGCCCGGTGCCCCGCCTCATCGTCTCTCACCGCCGGGCTGTCTGGGCTTCCTGCAGCCTCTCCCGCCTCCGGAGGATCCTGGTCACTGAAGTCCAGGCCGGGCAGGAAGCCGCTGTCGTTGATCGAGTTGTCGTCGGCGGGCTGCTGGGGTGTAGTCAACGCCTGCTCCCAACGTCGAAAGGGCGGTTGTGTGCATCGGGGCCAGCGGGCTGCTGGCGGGCTGGGTCAGAGAGGGGGTG
>NZ_JAIUKE010000018.1 GCF_020176795.1 Streptomyces sp. 8L | reverse complement strand
TCCGTCGCCTGGCCTGACGGGAGCACGAGTCGGGCGACGGAGTTGTGGGGCGCGGTAGTTCGGCGTCTGAGTGAACGGGCCGGGAGGTGGGTGGGATGGATCGACAGTCGGTGAGGTGTGGTGTCCCATCTCCGGCTGCTGGATCGGGGGTATCGCTGCAGCCGTGGATGGGGGTCTGTGTGCCGGCACAGAGGGCTGGCTGGGAGGGGTCGGTCAGGCAGTGGCGGCCACGGTGTCGGGCCGGGCCGGGCGGCGCGCATATTCCGTGGACCACTGGATGGGGTGGCGGCCGACGACGGCCTTGCCGAGCCGGTCGATCTGGATGTCGTCGGGTCCGGCCGGCGCCTCCAGGAAGCTGACGTCGCGCCGGATCCGATCGAGGACGGTGTCAGCGAGTATCGCGTGGCCGCCGTGCAGAGAGACGGCGATGGCGACGGCTTCGCGGGCGCATCGGGTGGCGACGAGCTTCGCGTTGAACAAGTGCTCGTCGCACCCCTCGCCGGTGTCCAGTTTCTGTGCCGCGGTCTGGGTCACTGACTGCGCGGTCACCAGCAGCGATTCCATCTCGCCGAGGTGGTACCGAACGATGGGTTGGTCTGCGAGACGTGTGCCGTATCGCGGGCGTGCGGAGAGGAATTCACGGGTCGTGTCCAGGACGCGGCGGATCATGCCCACGGCCATGGCCGCGAAATTCAGCCGCCCGCACACGATCGACGCCACGTGTGCCACACGCATCCCCTCTCCCATCGCGCCCAGCAGGTTCCCATCCGGCACCTGGACTTGGTCCAGGTGCACGGTGCCGGCGGTGAATCCGTGCATCCCGACCATCTTGGGCTGCTCCACGATCACCCCCGCCCGGTCGGACTCCATCAGGAAAGCTGACAGGCACCGTGCGTCTCGGGAATCGCCCTCGTCCGTGCGTGCGATCACTACGTACAGATGCGCGATGCCCGAGTTCCCGATGAGGCACTTGGTGCCGTCGATCACCCAGCTGCCGCTGCTGGTACGTGTTGCCGTGGTGCCGATCTCCAGGAGGTTGCCGCCGTGTTCAGGCTCGGTGACCGCGATCGTGGGATATACGGCGCCGGAGGCCACTTTCGGCAGCCAGTAGTGCTGCTGGCTCTGGCTGCCGGCGTAGTCGATCGCCAGGCTCGGAATCAAAGACGCCTGCAAGATCGCTGCCGCTGCACCGCTGGAGTAGGAGAGTTCGTCCAGAAGAATGCACCGGGCCACGTGGCCGGCGCCCATCCCGCCGTGCTCGGTGCCGAGGAGGATGCCGAACCAGCCGCGGGCGCCCATCATGGCGGGCAGTGCCCGGTCGGTGTGCGTGCCGGTGGCCTCCAACTGCTCAACGCGAGGCTGGATTTCCTTCCTGGCGACCTGCCGCACTTCGGTGCGCAGGAGCAGGTGGGCATCGGTGATCTGAGGGGGGACCATGATGGACATCCGTGCATCGCCTCCCTGGGGCGTGTCGGCCGAGCCGGGGGATCGGGGATCAAGGTCTTTCAGGAGGCATTCGCCGAATTGCCCGGCGGACCGCAGATGGCGTGGGCGATCTGGTGAGCGTGCCGCTTGATCAGCTCCACGCCGGGCGTGCCCCACGGGGTCTGCGTCTGGCTGACGATCGCCACCGTGCCGAAGATGACGCTGCTGGTGGGATCGACGAGCTGGGCGCCCAGGTAGGCACGGGCCCCGATCTTGTAGATCGCGCCGTTGCTGGCGGCGCGGGTCCAGGCGTAGACGTCCCCCAGAGGGAGGGCTTTGCTGCGCCCCACGGTGATGACGCACCAGCCGTCCTTGAGCTCCATGAACCGTTCTTCATGGCGTCCGGAAGTCGACACGCCGACCGCGTCGGCGAAGCCGGGTGTGGCATACCAGCCTGCGAAGTACTGGTGATCATCCTTGATGAAGTTGATCACGCACAGCAGAGCGACGGGTGCTTCACGGGGCGCGGCCAGCGCAGGGAGGTGGTCGACTGCATCCTTGATCACAAGGCCGGCCATCCGATCCAGCTCGGGGATGGGCTGGTCCTCCCACAAGCCAAGCCGTATCAGCATGTTCTTGCGTTCGGCGGGGTCGACGATCGGCTCGTCGTCTCTACTGGGCGATACGTCAAGGTTGGACATTTTCGGCTCCGACGGAGGTGGCGGTCAGGGACGCACGGTTGTAGGCGTGTTGGACGAGGGCGATGAGCACTGACCGGGCCGACCGCTCTCGGCGGGCGTCGCAGGACACCACGGGCACGGTCGGATTCAGCCGGATGGCGGACCTGACCTTGTCCTCCGGGTAGGGGTAGGCGTCCTCGAAGCGGTTGATGGCCACGACGAAGGGCAGACCGCGCCGTTCGAAGTACTCCACGGCGGCGAAGCAGTCCGCCAGGCGCCGGGTGTCCACCAGGACAACAGCTCCGACAGCCCCGTCGGCCAAGTCGTCCCACATAAACCAGAAGCGGTCCTGCCCAGGTGTTCCGAACAACAGCAGTTGCAGGTCGGGGGCGGACTCGGAGCGCCTGTCCAGCGTCCTGCGGCCGAAGTCCATGGCTACGGTGGTCGTGGACTTGTCCGGGATGCCGTCAAGGTCGTCCGTGCCGACGCCGGCGAGAGTGAGTGTTTCCTCCGTGCGCAGCGGTGTGATCTCGCTGACCGCTCCGACGAAGGTTGTTTTCCCCGCACCGAAGCCGCCTGCGATCACGATCTTGAAAGGGATCGCGTCCCGTGCGCTAGGCGCGCTCAAGACCTTCAAGGACGCTCCTCAGAAAGACTGGGTCAGTGGGGTCGCTGGTGAAGCCGCTAGGCGTGGGCACCACCAGGTAATGCTGGTCGAGCAGATCGGACACCCAGATCTTGGTGACCTGGAGGGGCTGGGCGATGCGTCCGGCGACCTCGTGGACCGACAGCAACCGTCCTCGGCACAGGTTGACGATCCTGGCCTGGTGCGGTCCGAGGAGGGACTTGGGAGGGGAGCTGCTGGCCCGCACCAAGGACGTCCGGTCCAGTTGATGTCTGGGCTCGGTGCGACCGCCCGTCAGCACATAGGGGCGCACCGGCCCGAGGCTGTCGTCGTCGGGGGCCATCTCAGCCTGCCTGGCCGTCCGAGCGAGCCTGAGGGTGGCGCGCCTCGACCGACATGACGTGGGAGACCTGCTTGACCAGGAGCGCGATGTCGTAGCCGATCTGGCCGACGTCGACGGTGGAGTCCGTGAGCACGGTGACGTTGGCGCCCGGCCCCCCGGGGACGACGAACAGGAAGCCGCCGCCGAACTCGGCGACGTTCTGCTTGAGGGTGCCGTCGCCGTCCAGAAGGGAGCCCACGCCCTTGGTCAGGGAGAACAAGCCGCTGGTGACCGCGCTGAGCCTGTCAGAGGCCCCATCCTCCACGAGGTTGTGCGCGGCCAGTTGCAGCCCGTCCTTGGAGGACACCAGAACGCTCGTTACACCGGCCATCTTCGAGGCGAAGGTCTCCAGGAGGAAGGAGAGTTGCTCACTGACGTTCGCGGATGCCATCGGTGTCTCCAGGCAGTTGGGGGGCGGAATGCTCGGTAGTGTGCGTTGTGTACCCGGTGGATCGGTCGGTGTCGGCGTCCTGGCGCCCTCGGGTGAACCGGGCCAGGAGAGTGGGGTCGTGCTCCTGCTTCGAGGGCGGCGTCGGTGGAGCGGCTGGATGCTGCAGGCCGGACGCCAGGTAGCTCCTGTTGGATTGCCGGACCGGCAGATCCGGCACCGGGCCCCCACTCCGGTGCGCACCGGATGGGGCGGGGCCCGATGACGGCCCGTCGCCGGAATCCGCCCCCCGGTTGAGAGGCAGGCGGACACGGGGGCCGACTGTGTGCTGAGGGTGTGTCCGCTGTGCGGATTCCGCTGCCGGGGGTACGGCGTGGGCAGCTTCCGTCGGGAGAGGGACAGCCACCGGTCGTTGGCCCGCGTCTTGGCGGGGCTCGAACAGGCCGTGCGGGATGACGACGTTGGCCTGATTTCCTCCGTGCGGCGTCGACTCAAGGGTCACCTGCAGGCCCAGTGAGTTGGCGTATTCGGTAACGACCCAGATCCCCATCTGGCCGCCGTCCTGGAGGGGATTGCTCGCCTGGTGTGCGGCGGGATCGGACAGGTGCAGGTTCAGCGCGTGGCGTCGCTCCTCCGGCATCGGCACGCCCCGGTCTTCGATCTCGACGAGCACTCCGTCAGGGACCAGCGTGCCGCGGACCTTTACGTTCGTGTGGGGTGGGGAGAAATTCGTGGCGTTGTCGATGAGTTCCGCCAGCAGGTGAGCGATGCCCGCGGCAGCCTCGCCTCGAATGATGCCCAGGTCCAGTGCACCATGCGTGACGCGGCGGTAGTGCTCCACCTCGCCGAGGGCGTGGCCGACTACCTCGAACAGCGAGACCGGTCGTGAGGAACGCTGTGGGCGGGCGCCCCCCACCAGTGCGAAACTCTGGGCCATGCGGCGCACCCGGACGACCGTGTGGTCGAGCCGCCACGCCTGCTCAAGGAGGGCTGGGTCTTCGTTGGTGCGCACCAGGGCATCGAACCCCGCCGAGGCGGTGCTGAGCAGGCTGATCATCCGGCGCCCGATGGTCACCAGCGCGGCCCGCTCTTGCCGGCCGGCAGTGTCAACGACTGTCTGGGCGCGTGCGAGGAACATGCCTACTTGGGACTGCAGGACGGTGAGGTTCTCCACGAGCCCCGAGGCAACAGGGAACCTGTGCTGTGTCTCCGCGGCGATGCCTTTTCGCTGCAGTGTCTCCTCGATGGTGTGGATACCCTCCGCCAGGTCCGTCGTCATCTGCTGGACGATGCGCTCGGCGATCCTGCGTTCTTCCTCCCGTTGCGCATGCCACGCGGCGTCCGTTGCGCGCTGTCTGAACGCAGAGGCCACGGTCCGTCCCACCGCAACCCAGCCAGCGGCCATCGTGATGCAGCTGAGCGCGACCGCAACACCCAAGGCCTGGCCGGCGTCCACAGGCGTCGAGGGGTGGCGGAGCAGGTAGTCCGCTGACAGGGCCACGGCACCTGATGCGGCCGCCGGCACGACGATCAGCGCACGCATCCGGGCACGAAGCGCGGAGTCGGTGGCCAGCCCCTCAGCCGGTCTCCCGTGCCGTCGGCGGGAAGCAGATGGAGTGTCAGACATCGTGATCCTCGGTGGGTGGGTCGTCATCGATGCGGCCTCGCCTCTGCCAGTTGCGCTGCAGTGTTGATGAGGCCGATGTGCCGCCATGGACGAAGTGCGCATGGTTGCTGGAGCAAGCGGCCTTTCTGCGTGTACGTGGTGAGCGAGAGGCGCAGCGTGAGCCAAGCGCCGATCTCTCCCGGGCAGAGGGCTGTCCTTGCCTTGCGGGGGGCCACGGAGGGGAGCCCCAGGGCGTGCCGGCTGCCGGCGGCCATGTGAGGAGAAGGCCGCCAGGCAGCGTTCATGGGTTCTCCGGCCGGGCCTGCGGAGCTGGCCAGGAGACCTCCAGCGCGGGGGAGGGCGCCGGGAACCGACCAGACGAGAGTCACCACGGCAGCAACCTTTCCGCGACGGGGACGAAGGAACTGCGCATAGCCTTGCCGATTCTTGGCATGCTCCGATAGCTCATTCGGCCCCCACTTCTCCCCACTTCGGGGGTGCGGCGGAAAGCAGAGAACCCCCGTCCAGCTCTCGCCGAGGTGCCTACAAATAGGCCTAATTCCGTCGTCATGCCCGGCGTTGATGCCGTACCTGGGACCTCGCAGCTGAGGAATGGGCTTCGCCACCCCACTTCTCCCCACTTCTCTGGAAGTGCTTGACTGGATGTGAGCGCAGTGGTACATGCGTTTGGCCGAGTGTGTTGGTAATTGTGATCAGATCCCCAGGTGGGAGCGGGTTTTCGGCACACTGCGCCGGTCGCGCCGATGGGTGGCTGCCTGCTCCCCTCCGCACGCCGATCGTGTCCGAGCGCATGAATGTTGCTCGTCAGGCGAAGTGGGGAGAAGTGGGGTGGCGAATGAGCTATCGCCTGCACTGCGACATGGGCCACGGTATGCAGCAGGACTTCCTGTCCACGCCCCCCGGGCATCGCGAATGCAGGAGGAGTGATCCCCGTGCTTGGTCCCACCAGCACTGTCTTGCCATGCGGTCAAGAACGCGACGACCGTCGCGAGATGATGCTGCACGCCGCGATCGACCTCCGCGACCTCGAAGCACCGCAGAGCGCCGCTCGCCGCATAGTCCGAACGACCCTCGCGGGGAAGGCCGACAGCGGATACACGGATGACGTGGTTCTGGTGGCCGACGAGCTGGTGGGCAACGCCCTGGAGCACGCTGGGGCGGCGCTCGACATCTGCCTCGATGTGTACAGCTGGGGAGTGTCGATCCAGGTTCGCGACGGTGGTGAAGACACCACGGCAGTTCCGGGGACGCCCCTGGTCGCCGCCGAAGGTGATGAAGGCGGGAGAGGTTTGTTTCTGGTGGACGTACTGGCGAGCGCCTGGGGAGTCCAGCGCGACGAGAAAGGGAAGCGGGTCATCGCGATCTTTCTTTACCGGGCGGGGGTGTTGACCGATGTCACTGAGTGATCTCGCGCCCCGCCGTCTGGCCCCGGGGTTGATGGTGCGGCCCCTGGGTGTTAGCAGCGGAACGTCCCGATGGGCGCCGAACGCCCGTCCACTGCGGGACGCACGGCTGCTCGACGGGCTGCGCCGTGTTCTGGACACCGGCGGCGACGGACTGCAACTGCTCGACACGGCTGACAGTCACTGCCGTGGCCACGCCGAGCGGCTGGTCGGCAAGATCCTCAAGGATCACCGGGGTCACAACGTGCAGGTCGCGAGCAAGGTCGGCCGGGTACTGGGCTCTGCTGCCCACCCCTACGCCGGCCCGCGGGTCCGTCACCAGCTCGAACAGACTCTGGAGAACCTGTACTCGGACCAGTTGGCCCTCTATACCCTGGAGTCCTACGATTTCGGGCGCGGCGACCGGTATCTCGACCCGGTCGTTGAGCAGATGCGGGCCCTGCGCGATCTCGGCGAGATCCGGGCCATCGGGCTGCGGGGTCCGTGCTTCGGCTCCTCGCCCCGTTCGCTACGACGTTTCCTGGATCTGTTCGACTGGATCCGTCCTGATGTGGTTTGGACGCAGGCGAGTGGGTTGCTGCCGCTGGCCGACCTTGGGGACGGCGAGGACCTCGGGGCCTTCGCAGTGCGCCGTGGTGTGGGTCTGGTGATCGCCTCGCCCTTGGCCCACGGGGTGCTCGCGCGGGGCTCAGTAGACCGTGCTCTGGCCGCGTGGCCGGGCACGGCGGCCGATCGAGAGGCGGCAGCGGAAGCAGTCAGACACGGTCTCGCACAGCTGGCCGACCGGTTCGGTCCTTCTCCGCAAGCCCTGGCCCGGGTGGCCCTACGATCCATCCTCCAGCGCGCGCACAATGCCGTGGTGGTGGTCGGCGTCGGAGACGAGGAGCAACACCGGCACGACCTCGGCCTCCTCGGCATGCCTCTGTCCGAGCAGGAGCTCACAGTGGCCGACGAACAGTTCACCCGCATGCGGAATGTGCTATTCACGCCCGTGGAGCCTGCTCCATTCGTGGAAGTCGTCGTGTGACCGCCCGATGGGCCGGTCTCTTTCAGAGAGCGACACCGTTTCGGAGGTAGCGCGGAACTCCGTCTCCCAGGATCTCCAGGGCGTTGACGGCCCGGGCTCGCTGACGTCCGGGAAGTAGCTCTAGTGCTTCCGGGATCTCGAAAAAGCGGTGCTCAGAGATCTCCTCGTCGCTCGGCTTGAGCCCGGTAACCTGCTTGGGTGACAGAACACCGGCGTCGAAGACGAAGCCGAAGAGGTCGTCCCACGGGCCGTGGCGCCCGACCCAGTCGACGCACAGAAACCGCAGACCGGCGACGGTGAGGTCGAGCTCTTCCCACAGTTCGCGCCGAAGGGCGTCATCGGGAGCCTCGTTCTCCTCGGCCATGCCACCGGGCAGATCCCATTTCGATTTGTAGGTCGGGTTCACCAGAAGGAGTCTGCCGGCCTGGTCCCGGATCAGCGCGTCCGCGGCGGTACGCTTCCGGGCCTGCTGGGCATTGCCCTGGGCAAGGTATGCCTCACGGCCGGGTTCGCCTGGCATCGGTGCATCGTTCACTGTGGACCTTCCGGGAGCGCGAGACTGCCGAGCAGCAATCTACGGTGCTGTCCGGTGGCAGTCATCCACGTGAGGAGCTCGCCTACCTTGGAAACCTGTCGATAGGGATCGAAATCGGCCTGCAACGCGGCGAGTTGACCGCTGAGGCGCACAGATGTCACCGACTGGCAGGCGTGGAGCAACTCTCTGCCGACCGCGCACGCCGCGTCGGGCTCCCCTTGCGCGAGGAGGACTCGTGCCAAGGTGACCTGCCCGAACGCGCGGCTGCGGACCCGGCTCGCATCACGCAACGCCAAGGCGTACTCGGCTTCCTTGACTGCCTCCTTGAGCGCGCCGAGCTCCAGGAGGACGGAGGCTGCCTCGCTGGCGAGCGCCGCTTCATCGAAGGGAGCCGCCCAGCGGGACGGCGGCGCGGTCCGCGCGAGCACGAGGGCTTCGCGTGCGCATTCGAGCGCGCGCTGCGCCTCGCGCTCGGCGTTGAGCTGGGCCAGCGCGCGGGCCTCCATGGCGTGGAGACGGGCCGTGATGGTGGGTACCCGCGGGCCGGCCGTGAGGCGGGCGAGTCCGCTGCGGGCGAGATCGGCGGCGGCGTCGGCCTGATTGGTCTGCAGGGCCAGGTGGCTCATGCCGGCCATCACGTTCGCGCCGGCCGTCACGTCGGTCAGGCTCTGCGACAGCCGAAGGGCCCGGTCGAAGTGGGCGGACGCCAGATCGTCTCGGCCGGCGTCGTGGGCCATCCACGCTGCCATCTCGGTGAGGACCACCGCTGCGCCGAAGGTGGTCTCGCTGTCGTCGCTCTCCGTTGTGCTGAACAAATCCGGGGCGACGACCGCGTTGAGGTAGTGCACCACGGACCGGTAGACGTGCGCGCCGCCGAGCTGACGGTCAGCGAGGCGGAATGACTCCATCGCGACCAGGTGCGGCGACATGAAGTCGTGCCCCGCCTCGCGAGCGAAGAGCTGCTCCGCCGGTTCGCCGAACAGATGCTCAAGGACACGGCATGTCGTGGGCCGTGGAAGGGTCTTGATGTCTCCGACCATCCAGCGGTCCCAGGTGGACTGTGCGACGTGCACGGAGGCGAGGGAGGCGTTGCCGTCGATCTGGGCAACATCCCTGGCTGCCCGCTTGAAATGGATCGTGAACGTCTCGAAGAGGCCCATGCGGTGGGCCTCGACCACCTGTGGGAAGCGGATTGCCCTGCGCATCATCACCTACCGCCTTCAGATGTCCGTGCCGAAGCCGAGGAGGGGTACGTCCAGGTTCCCGCCACGCCGGCGCGCAGTGACGCTGCTGGTAACGGCCCTGCAGCGGGCCTGGGACCATCGATTCGATGCACGACGGACGTTGACCCAGTGGTGCATGTGCCCCTCAGTGACATGGTGTTGGCCTCCGTCCGCAGAGGTTTGGCTTCAAGCCATTGCACACGGGGGCAGGTGCAGCCCAGCCCAATGACGCGGTGGCTGACATGGACATGTGCATATGCGACATGACGCCACGGCGATGTCGCATGCTGTTACCCGAGTAGCATGCTCCTCACAGCATGGCTCTGGCAATGTGACTGGTCAAATTGCCTCGCGCCGGTTGTCCCGACCGATGCCAGACGGCAGACTGACAGCCATGGTCCAGTCGAAGAGCACGGTGCCGGCCTCTGTGCCGCGGCGGGAGCTGGCGCAGATCTTGAAGGATCTCCGAGTCGCGAGTGGTTGGACGCTAAAACAGGTTGCGGATGAAGCTGGAGTGGATCACGGACACCTCAGCCGGGTCGAGCGAGCCACCCGCGGCATCTCGGAGGAACTGCTCGGCAAGCTGATGGACGGCCCGTACGAACAACTCGCCTCAGTCGGCGAGCGGGACCGTGCCTTCGAACTGCTGCACGCCGACCTCGCCGAAGAGGATCCGTACAAGCGGCACAGCCACCTCCTGACTCCGACCCAGTACGGCGGCTACCTCAAGTTCGAAGCGGGTGCTTCGTCCTTCAGCGCCTACGAGATCGCCCTGATCCCAGGCCTGTTGCAGACGAAGGAGTATGCCGCAGCGGTGATCGAGGCGATGCGCCCCGATCTCAATAGCCGTGGCGTGACCACTTTGGTGGAGATCCGAATGCAACGGCAGGAACGCCTCCTCGGCGGCCACAAACCATTCAAGGTCGTCATCGACGAGGCCGCCCTGCGCCGACCGGTCATCGCGAGCGAGGCGATGAAGCGCCAGTTGCAGCGCCTCATCGACATCGTCGAGTACCCCTCCGTCTCCGTGAGCCTCCTACCGATGACGACTGGGTGCCACGCAGGCCTGTACGGCTCCTTCATGATCATGGACTTCCCCGAACCGACACCCAGCGTGGTGTGGGTCGAGGGGCTGGCGGAGTCGACATACTTCGCGAAGCAGGACCACGTCGATAGCTACATGGCGGCATTCGACAGCCTCTGGGAGTGGGCGGTCCCCCTGACCGCCGGCTCCGCCCTCGTTGAGAACGTGATCAAGGAGCTTACGTGAGCAGCAAGTCCCCCGTCGAGTCCGCGCGCGCCGGAAAGCCGACCGCGGATGATCTCGATCTTGGAAACGTCGAATGGCGGCGTACGTCGTTCACCGGCGGCAACAACAACTGCGCCGAGTTCGGGCGCGCCGGTGACTTCATCGTCTGGCGGGACTCGAAACGCCCCGAGCAGGAGCCACTCGTCTACACCCAGGCTGAAGTGAAGGCCCTCATCGACGGCGTACGGGCCGGCGAGCTGGACTACCTGCTCGACTAACCGCCTAACTCGAACCGTCCCTCACGGGAGGTGACCCACGGGTAGTGGGGTCACCTCCCACGCTTTCTCCCCTTCCGCTGCGGCCACCGACACCGAGCAGTTCACATTCTCAGTGTGAGACCCGACCGTGTACCCCTCCTTCCGCTCCCACGGAGAGCCAAGCCGCAACCCTGTATGCGGCTTCGGGCGCGCACCGTTTTTCTTCCTGAACGACGTGGAACGGGAGCTGATGGAAGACCGTCCAACTGCCCACCGATTCCTGCTGACTAGTCGGAACATGTCGGCCGGGTCAGTGATCGCTAACGAGCTCTACGCCGCACTGCGACGGGCCGTCGAAAAGACTGGGGCACGATCGAGTTGGGCCAGCGCTCGGGGTTGTGCTAGTTACCCTGCGCGATGAGACGCGGTGGGGGTCGCGAGCGTGAGACCGTAATACTCGTGCGGGTCAGTCCACCAGTGCTGGGTGGTTAGGCCCGACGCAGCGAGCTCGCGGGACAAACTCGTGGGACGGAACTTCGCCGAGACCTCCGTACGCAATTCCTCGCCGGTTGCGAAGCCGATAGTCAGGCCTCCTGCCAGGGTCGTGACCGTCTGTTCGCGTCGGGAGTGCAGCCGCATCTCGATCCACTCGTGGTCCGCGTCCCATACGGCGCGGTGCTCGAAGGCCTCCAGATCGAAGTCGGCTCCGAGTTCACGGTTGAGGCGGGCCAGAAGGTTGAGGTTGAAGGCTGCCGTAACGCCCGTGGCGTCGTCGTAGGCGCGCACGAGGGTGTCTGGGTCCTTGACGAGGTCGACACCGAGCAGCAGGGCGTCGCCGGGCTGCATCTGGCCCCGCAGTGAGATGAGGAATCGGGACCGTTCGGCGGGCAGCAGGTTGCCGAACGTGCCGCCGAGGAACGCCACCAGCCGCGTACCCTTCGGGAGGCGGAAAGTCGTGAAGTCGGCGACCACCGGCTCGATGGTCAGACCCTGGTAGGACGGGGCGAGGGAGCTGGCCGCTGCGTCGAGGGCGCTGGTGCTGATGTCGACTGGGCAGTACCGCTGTAGGTTGCCGATACTGCCCATCGTGTCGAGGAGCAGGCGGGTCTTCTCGGAGAAGCCCGACCCGAGCTCGATCAGCGTGTCGGCTTGGGTGAAGCGGGCGATGGTTGTGCTGTGTTCGGCGAGGATCGTCGCCTCTGCCCGGGTGGGGTAGTACTCGGGGAGGTGGGTGATCGCCTCGAACAGGTAGCTGCCCACCGCGTCGTAGAGCCATTTGGGCGACAGCGTCTTCGGTGTCGAACATAGCCCTTTGCGTACATCGCTAAGCAGATCGAGATCGATTGTGGCTGTCTGCGTGCTCATGGTGTCCTCCAGCCAGATGGTGCGGTCGGGAGCGGGGGCGGGCCGATGCTGTGGCGGCCGTCACGGCTGCGGCGGCAGCGGCAGCGGGCAAGAACAGGTCGCTGGCGAACACGCCTGCCGCGGCAGTTCCCAGGGCGCAGCCGATGCCCAGTGACGACGTCACGAGCGCGGTAGTCTCGGTCGCGTGCCCGGCGGGAGCCAGGGTGCTCGCAGACAGGTAGGCGGCAGAGATCATGGGAGCCATGACCAATCCTGGCGCTACCGTGGCGATAGTCAGGGCGGTCGCGCTGCTCGCTGCCAGCGGCAGCAGCCACCCGGCCGCGAACAGGGAGGCGAGCCAGGCGAGTTGGACGAGCGGACTCGTGAGCCACGCGCGCCGCCCGTATGCCAGGCCGCCAGTGACAGCGCCGACGGACAGCGCGGCGGGCAGCACGCTTGACAGCGAAGCCGTGTCCAGGCGGGCCGCAGCACGCACCGCCACGACTGTGATCGCCCCCATTGGGCCGCCTGCGCACAGCATGGCGAGGCAGACGAGGCGGAGGCGGACGGAGCGCAGTGGCCCGATCCAGTCGTACCGTGGCGACACGGGGCGACGGCGCGCTGGGGGAGTCCGAATGATCAGGACGGTCCCGAGAGTGCTTGCCAGGGCACAAGCGATGAACGCTAGGCGTGCGGATGCCGCCGTGGTGATACCGGCGGCGGCCAGGGGGCCCATCACGTAGATCATTTCTTGGGACGCGGTGTCGAGGGCGAGGACGACGTGTAGATGGCGGCGGCTGGGCATCGTGACCGGCCATAGTGCTCGCGTTGTGGCGTCCAGTGGCGGAGCGATCGCCCCAGCAGCCAGGATCAAACCGACGGCGAGAGCCGCGTGGTTGATCACGCCGAAGGCGAGGCAGAGCATCGCCAGGGCGCTCACCGTGTTTGCGGCCGGCAGGACCACCTGCGTGCCGAGTCTGTCGATGAGGCGCCCCAGCACAGGCCCGCTGACCGCGCCAGCACCCAGATACATTGCGGCCAAAGCGCCCGTCCACGCCAGATGCTCTGCCCGGACGGACATCAGCAGGCTCAAGGGAATCATTCCGCCAGGCAGGCGCCCGACCAGACTGCCAATCATCAACTGGGCGGTATGTGGCAGCTGCCAGACTTCTCGGTACCGGACGCCCTCTCTCGGCTCTGCCGGGCGTGCCATGAGTGCGCTCGGGGAACCGTCTGGGCGGTCGTGGGGTAGAGGTGAAGAGTTCATGGCGAGGCCACCGACAGGGCGTCGACGAGGGCCTGGTGGCGTGTCTGGGCCGGGGGAGGTTATGCGACGCATGCCTGACCGCGGGTGGGGGCGATTGTGACGTCGATGTTGCGGATGGTCAGTGAGAGGCGGTCGTGGCAGATGTCGGGGCTGTCGCCGGTGACGACGACGTGGGCGAGGCGATCCAGGATGGTGGCGTGCGGGGGCGCGCTGACCTCGTCGCCGGGGTGGGCTGTCGCGGTGCAGGTGTCAAGCCAGGATGTGTAAAAGCTTGGGAGCGTCAGCCGTACGACTCGTCCTGAGCTGCTGGGGTAGATAAATCGGACTGCCGCGGTGCCGGCGCGGGTGTGCTGCAAGTCCAGGGCTCGCACCCGTTGCCCGCTGGCGAGAGCGGCGGCGACGATGGGTAGGTTCACGCCGGTGGCCAAGTAGACGAGGTGGGGGATGAGGTCGCCGCCAAGGCGGGCGTTGATCTCGATGATGTGCGGGTTGATGCCGTCGATGAGCCGCATCTCCAGATGCATCACACCGTGGGTGATCCCGACCGCGTCGAGGGCGGCGGTGGCCACCTGGTGGATGCGCGGGTCCGAGGTGAGCGGATCGGTTGCGTCCACGACGTGCCCGACCTCTTCGAAGACGGGCTCCGGGCCGAGCTGTTTGTGGGTGACGGCGACGACGTGGACATCGCCGGGACCGAGGACGACACACTCAACGGAGATTTCCGGCCCGTGCAGGTACTCCTCCAGCAGTACGCCAGGTTCGCCTGTCGCTTCCAGGCCTAGGGCCCGCGCAAAGCGTGCGGCGCGAAAGGCCTCGCGGACCTCGGCTTCGGAGTCTGCTCGCCGCACACCGGCGCTGCCGCCCATGGAACGCGGCTTGAGTACCACCGGGTAGCCGAGCTCGGCGGCGTTGCGCGCTGCGGCGTCCTCCGAAGCCACCAGCAGGGAGCGGGCGGAGGGGACGGTCGCTGCCGCGAGCAGGGTCCGCGTGGCGTGCTTGTCGCGGGCCGCGGCGACGGACTCCGACGGGCTTCCGGGCGTATGCAGGTGTTCGGCCAGACGGGCGGCGAGGTGGACATGATGCTCCATGTAAGTCATCACGCCGGCGATCTCATGCCGGTAGCCCAGCTCCCGCGTCGCGGCGAAGACTGCCTCGTGATCATGCAGGTCGACGGCGCGCGATACGGCAGCGTAGGTCATCGCCCAGGCCGGCGGTCGCTCGTCCAGCAGCGCGACAGAGAACCGTTCACCGATGGAACGCAGGCCATAGGACCTGAATTGCTGATTTCCGGCGCCGACCACGATGGTGAGGGGCCCGGGGGCGCGTGTTTTCATGTGCGTGACCTGTTCTGTCGTGTCGGACAAGGGCCTAGGCAGCGGATCGGGCGCCGGTCTGCCCCCAGGCGCGGTGAACTTGCGTCTCCAGCGCGGTGTTGAAGGCGCGCAGGCGGGAGATGGGGCGAGTGTTGTGCCGGGGCAGGTAGACCAGGCTGGTCAGGGGCTCCGCACGGAAACCCATACGCCGTTTGTAGAGGTAGTTCGAGCGTCCGGCGTCAATGGTTCGGGCCCCGGTCTCTGCCGCGTACACGACGCTTTGATGCATCAACCAGCCGTACGTGTGAAGCCGGGAGTTGCGCGTTTGGTCGATCGCTGCTGCCCACAGGTACAGGCCAGAGCCGTAGCGGAAGGCGAAGAAGCCGCCGGCCAGGTCGCCATCCCTGTCCAGCGCGAGCAAGCCCACGGCGCCGGGCACCTGGAGAAGACGCTCCAGCATCTCCTCTCCGTAGAGGGCAGGACGACGACGCTCGCTCGTGGCCCGAGCCTGCTGCGTGAAGACGGACAGATAGCGGCGCAGCTGGGGGCCGCGGGCTATGTGCAATCGCAGCCCCGCCTCGCTCCCGCGGCGGTACTGACGCAGGAACTCGCTACGGTGCTTGGCCGAGGTTCCGCCGAGAAAGTCGCGGACTCCGTTGCCGACCAGGGCCTGATGTGCCCAGTACAAGGTCACCTGCGCATCGGCCGGCCGCGCGGTGTGCCACTGGGCACACTGGGAGGGCGGCAGATTGGAGACCACCAATGCCTCAGCGCTCAGCTCCCTGGTCAGCTGCCGCCCACGGTCGATCGCCTCGGCCTTGACAGCGAAGGGTGCCGACGGCAGGCCTCCGTACTCGCCGTAGACGGACGGCGCGTACAGCACAGGACCGGTGAAGGCAGGAGCGACGCCAGCGTCGTGCTCCATCGCTCGCCACAGCGGCGACCCATCCACCAAGGAGAACGATAGGCGGTAGCCCGGGTTCGAACTGGGGTCATTGGGGCGTAGGTACAGGTGTCGGTGTGACAGCACCGGCTCCGTGCGCACGGACTGCCAGGCCGCAGCCCACTCACGCGTTTGAAAGGGGGTGGGGGCCGGTCGCTCCCGTGGCACGCTCGTGAGCGTCGAGTACCAGTGGGAGGTGACGGTAGTGGGCAAGGACACAACAGTGGACATGGACGGCTCACTCTTCAAGATGAGTAGAAGTGAAAGCCGCGCGTACGCGCGCGAGAGCGGCCAAAGGCGCGCTGAGGGCGGCACCGAGGACCCCCGTAGCGAGCGTCGTGAGCGCGACCAGTTCTCCACCGCCCGTCGCAAGGGACCACGACGCCAAGACGGGGGCGACAATGACGGCGACCGCGAGAGATGACCCCCAGACCCCTGCGTAGGCGCCGCGTAGATGCGGAGGAGAGATCTTTGACAAGACATCGGACGCCCCGAGATAGAGCAGGATTTCACCGGGTACGGCCGCGCCCACCGCGGCGCTGTACTGCCACGTGGTGTGCGCTAGACCCGCGCTGCCCATGCCAGCGCCCAGCAGCAGGGAGCTCAGTGCGAGCATGCCCACCCTGGGGCGGTGGCCGGCGCAAAGTCGGCTGAGCCACGGCGTCAATAGCGGAGTCAGGATGAGCACTGCAGCGCTGTTGGCGACTTGAGTCCACCCGTAGGAGGTCGCGGGAAGACGATCACTTTGCATCAACAGCGGCAGGGCGCTGAACATGTCGCTGGCGCAGGTGAGTGCACACAGGCTGGCTGCCCACAGCAGCCACAGCAGCGGATCGAGCCGCAATCGCGGTTGATCGGGAGTCAGCGCTCGCGGGTCAGCGGCCAGACGGTCAGGGGGCAAAACCCGCACCACAGCCAGTGCACACATTGCAGAAGCCGCGCCGTTGAGCCAGAACAGGGCCGCGTAGCCAGCAGCGGAGGCGAGAAGGCCCCCCGCGGCACCAGTGAAAGCCGCCCCGACATTCACGGCTCCGTAACGCCATCCTGACACGGCTGCCTGACGCGCCGGATCTGGCAGCAGCTCCGCGATCAGCGATGTGATGACCGGCCGCGGGGCATCGTAGACCGTCCCGGCAATGAACGTTCCGATACACACCATGTCCAGATCCCGGGCCTGCGCGAGCAGCGGCAGCGCGAAGGCCGCTGTCGTCAAGACAGTGACCAAGACGCGGCGCCGGCCGAACCGGTCCGCCGCCCACCCGGTCGTCAACTGCCCAACTAGCCAACCGACACCGAATAGTGAGGCGATCTGACCAGCCATCGTGGCTGAATACCCGATGTCCGACAGGTGATAAGTCAAGAACGGGTACGAGAATCCGGCGCTTCTGGTGACGAGGGTAGTGACCAGAAGAGCTCGAATCCCGGGTGGCCAGCGATCTGTGCGGGTGCGCAAAACGATTACAGACAAGGGTGCTCTCCGCGAGTAGGCCGGGCCAGCTGAATACCGAAAGGAAAAGGTCGCCCGCCTGCCCGTCCTTCGGGGCAGGCCCCGAAGGACGGGCAGGCAGCCTTCAACCGCCGGATGTTCAGCAGTACTCAGGAATGCACGTGTGTACGTCCCCGGACCCGTGCACGAGGTCCTCGCGCACATAGCCCACGACGCCGGTCTTGGTGATCCTGAGGTGGTACCACCAGTAGCTACCGGTGAACTTCCCACCGGTGAGCTCCGTGCAGCTGTAGTTCTTGTAGGCGACCCCGACGATCGGCGCGCCGGTCGACGCGGAGGCTCGTACGTTGGCTGCGCTGGCCGTGATGTAGCAGCTCGGTGCCGCACTTGCAGAGGTAGCGGCCACTGCGCCCGCTCCCCCCAAAGCGGCCGTCATCGCCAGGGCCGTACATACTCGGGCAGTTTTCATGCGCATGACAGAACTCCTCGTGGATGTTGGAAACGAGCAAGGGAGGGAGCCCGAGCTAAACCGGTTCATTGCGCGGAACTCCCCCTATGTCGGCAGTCCTCGGATGAGATCGCAGAGCTGGGTCGAAGTAAGCGCAGCCATCCGCCGATTTCTGTGACGTGGTCGCACATGCCAGAACATCTCCGGACTCAAGTAATTCTTCAGGTAATGAAGCAGTACTCGTCTATGGCGAGCCGGCCGCGACCTGACCTACTCGAAAAGGTCAGTTGTGATGCGCTGCCTCTGCCTAGCCAGGACCGGGAGTCACGGCGATGACATTCCTTGACGCCGCGTCAGGCGGCGCGTTGTTCGGTGCCACCACGGACATGCCGAGGATGCTTCTTCCTCCTAACTAGCGCGGACGCCACAGTTGTGAGCCGTCTGGCCGGCAAGCGGTTAGTGCCGAGTTTCATTCCAGACCATCCGCAGAATTTTCGCCAGTGCGAACTTATTTCCTGAAATTCAATTTCAGGAAAATGTGCTTCCTTTGGGTGATGGACGAGGAATGCGGCGTCCTAACTGCCCGCGCCGGGCGTGGAGGGTGGTGGCGTGACCCCGCGTCGGGGCCGCAGGAACGGACTCTCTAGAGGTTCGGTGTGGGAGAGGTCTTGCTGAGCAGGACGCTGCTGCGGGCGTGTGCCTGGAGCGGGCGTGGCCACTGCGGCTACGGAACCGAAACGCGTCACCCCACCGACCGAAAAATGCACGTGAACCGGTCAAAGCGCGGGGCTGGAGCAAGCGGATTGATCGCAGGAGCCCTCACCCCGCTGGACTCGATGGTGAGGCTGCTTGGCGGCTTCATTTCGGCTTGTGACCTGCGTAAACACGTTCATGAGGCAGAGTCAGGACAACGACTGCTCGCCGAGCCTGAGTAATTAGGCGCACCAATCAGTCACCTTATTCGTCTTCCCAAAGGCCTCGACACTGTTAGAGGCTTGCCGTGGCAGCCGTTGTCCTTGGCCGAGGAAGAGGGTCGGGCATCGAGGTGAAGTGGCTGCGGTAACACGGGCAGAGGTGGCCAGCGTGATGCGATTAGATCGGCAGCGTGTGTAAGTAGACCGCGCGAAAACGATCACATCGTTAGTCATCGAATTCACCCTTCTATGGGGCAGTCGCCAGTTTCCTTGTCGTGATGGAGCGCGCGGACGGCGGAGCTGCAAAGTCTTGGGAGTTTGAAGTGACCAGTCGTCAGTGCCTGCGGCAGCTACTTGCGGAAAAGCGGGATGCTCTCGCGCCGGAGGATCTCCTCCCTCCCGGCTCGTGCCAACCCGTCGGTCCCCGGCGCGGAAGACGTCAACACGGCGTCTCTCAAAGGCAAGTGGCAGAGGCCATAAAGGTCAGTGAGAGAACCTACGGAGACTTTGAACGAGGCCTTACTGTGCCGACGGTCGAGTTCTTGGAAAAAGTCGCCGTCAAGCTGCGTATGAACGATGGTGAGCGATTTGCGCTTTTCGCCTATGCTTTGAGGAGAGACCCGCCCATTCGGCATGACACGTCGAGTTCTCCGCTACTGTCAGAAGCCTGGATCAGAGCGCTGGCCAACACCTCTGGACAGCCGATCTATATCGGTGACATTGCCTGGAACATACTCGCGTGCAACTCCGATTTTAAGTCGATCTTTCCTCGTGTAATCGGCCGCCCGCAGCACCGGCTTCCGGAAAGCAACCTGATGCGCTGGATACTGCTCTCAACTGCTGCCCGCGAACACCACCTGGTCGACTGGGAGAGATCTTGGGCGCGGCCCTTCGCCGCCAAACTACGGATGAGTGTCGCCGCTTATCCGGAGAGTCAGGATCTTAGGGCGCTAGATCGGGCTGCATCGTCCGACCCAATCGTCGGGGCAATCTACCGCGAGAGGGGTCTGCCGTACGGCGGCGTTGACGCCGGCGCCTTGCCCATCCGCAGTTATCGCTCAGCCAGGGGCAACCGCTGCTGTAACCGGCATGACCGATCGGAACTCACTACCGCCGCCTTGTGCACTGCACAGCTGGCAGGGGCCAGGGGAACGCACCTCGGCTTCATCGTCTTCGACGAAGGTGAAAATACGAGCGGTACCTAGCCGACTCGAAACGAACCGGCAATCCTGGGGACAAAAGATTTCCACTTAGTCGATTTCACAGCTGAGGACGCGACGATGACAAGTCTAAGCAAGAAAGCCAACATTGTTTCTTCGCCCCCTGTGGACCGGTATATGATGCCAAGGGAGGTGGAGGAGCGACTTGGTATTTCACCTTCAACTCGGCGTAGGTGGACGAATCGTGGTCTGCTGCGCGCCATTCCTCTTGGCCCGTACTACCGGCCCGGTCCAGGAGGTGGCCGCAAAGGGAACAGGAATGGTAGTCGGGTGCGCTACAGTGAGCTTGAGGTAAATGATCTCTTCGAGCGAATAAAGAAAGGTGAGCTTGCCCGCCCACCCAAACCTGTAGATCCTTAGATGTGGCAGTCTTGGACGAGCTGGATCTTTCGAAGGAAGCGAAAATATGGCTGAGTCTGACGCGCCATTTGATCGATGGCACAAGAAGCATCCGAAGGTGGGTGATGTGAAGTGTAAATGTGGCACGAAGAAGAATCCGCTGTACCCGTCGGCCGATCACGGGCGCGGTCTGCAGTGGCAGGCCCGCTACAAGGACTCGAACGGCCGGCCGCGTCGGCCGATGTTCGCTACGTGGGAGGAAGCCCGGGATCATCTGGACAAGGTTCGTGCAGCCCTGCGCACCAATTCGTGGGTGGATCCTGAGCCCGGGAGGAAGCCCGTGGCGTTCTACGCGGACGAGATGATCGCGCGGCGGAGGAAGATGAGGGGGAACGAAAATACGCTCGTCGGCTATGAGGGGCATATACGACGCTACATCAAGCCATTTGCGGGCTTCAGGCCTGCGCAAAGTCTTGCTCGCCGGGACACGGCCGCCTTCATTGACTTCTTGTTGGAGCGGCCAGCTCTCAAAGAGGCGTCCAGCGTGGTCCAAGTCTTCAGGACTTGGCGCATCCTCATGAACTACATGATTGACGAGGATGTTCCACTGCCCGCTAATATCTGTGCCCGCATCGCACTTCCAGAGGTTGTGCCGCGAGTCAGTGTTGCGCTGTCTCCAGAGCAGGTGGTCGATCTTGCCACGGCCATGCGTGAAGTGGAGCCGCGGCTGGAGATCCTAGTGTGGATCGGATGTTGTGCCGGGCTTCGTGAGGGGGAGGCCTTCGGACTCACCAGGCAGGCCGTGGAGTGGGACCAGGACCTGCTCTATGTAAGGGAGCAGCGCCAACGAGGCAAATCCGTGAAGCTTAAGACGCGGGCGAGCTACGCGACGCTTCCGGTGGATCATTTCCTCATCATGCGGCTGAAGGAGCACCTTGAGACTTTTCCTCAGGTGGCTCCGGTCTGCGCTGACACCAAACGTCTGCAGCGGGCGAGGGGATATGCTCCGCCGCCGGATGAAGGCCTGATCGTCACCAATCGGCTAGGGCGGCCCCTCACTCCAGGGGCTTTCGAGCTCCACTGGAAGCGGGCCGTGCGATTGGCGGGGCTCCCTGGCGAGACCCGGTTTCACGATCTGAAGCACTTCTACACGACGCGCCTCGGCGCTTCCGGCCAGTTCGACCCCAAGACGGTGCAGGCTCTCTCGCGACACGCCAAGTTCACCGAGACCTGGGACAGGTATGCCCACCCTCCGCTTGCGGTTCAGGGCGTCAGGGTGAGCACCTTCGGATCCCTGTTCACCGTGTCGTGACCGACGTCCCCGCCGGCGCGCAGTCGCACTGTGGGGACTTGACCCGACCCGGCCCTGTTGTGCGAGACTTCCTGCCAGTTCGAGGCTTCCCATCGCGACGCGAGGGGACACCGGTCCGTGGAACGACCGGTGCACTTGATTCGACCCCGATTCGACCCCGTGAGTATCAGCAGAGTGGATCAATGCTCTGACCAGGGAAGACGGGGTGCGGTAGATGCTACTGGTGATTCCCAGTGGTACTTCGCCTCCGAACGCGGCAAGAAGGCGATGGAGAACGAGGACGAGCGCCTCGCGCTGTGCCGCTACGTGTGGACGCTCGTCTCGCCGAACTGGAACTTCGACGACGCCACCTTCGAGCGCACGGCCCAGGCGTTCAAGAACCCCGACTACGCCGCCGTCGTGCTGTACAACTACCGCTGGCGCATCGGCCTGATCGAGGGCGAGAGCCGCTACGACCGCTACGAGAAGCAGCTCGCCGCCCAGCCCGTGATCGGTGTCCCCACCGTCACCCTGGACGCCGCCCTCGACCCGTTCACCCCGGCCGGCGACGGCTCCAGTTATCGCGGTTACTTCACCGGCCCCTACCGGCACCGCACCATCGCGGACGTCGGCCACAACCTGCCGCAGGAGGCTCCCACCGCGTTCGCCCAGGCCGTGATCGACGCGGACCACCTCTGAGGGCCGTATCCGTTCCCGGGCCGAGGCGCCGGCCGGTGCCGGGGTCCGGGCGCCCGTTCCCCGGCCCCGGCGGTTCGAGCCGCTGGGGCCGGGTGTTGCCGCCCGCTCTTTCAGTGACCGGGCGGCAGGACGCAGCGGAAGCTGGAGGCGAGGGCCGGGTCTCCCTCGCCCTTGTAGCGTGACACCCCGGGGTAAGCGCACAGGTCGCGTTCGACCCGCTCGCCTCCCGCGTTGATCAGGACGGCGGGCAGGGTCGCGGGTGCCTTGCCGTGCTCGACCCAGCCGGTCAGCGCCGCGAGTCCGTCGGCCGAGCCGTCGAGACCGTCGAGACCGCAATGCGCGGTGTTCGGGGCGAGGAAGAGACGGTAGAAGCCGTCGGTCCTGCTGGAGCCGCCCGTCTCCCGTTCGACCCGCGTGCGGTACCGCACGGTGCCCTGGGTGGGGATGTACTGGTCGGCGCTGCCCTGCCAGGTGATCAGCTTGCCACCGGACTTGCGGAAGGCGGACAGGTCGGGATCGCCGGTGCCGATGATCTTGCCGTACTCGGCCTCGGACTGCTCGAACAACGTGGTGAAGTCGCGGTAGGTGATGGTGGACAGGTCGAAGGACGGGTCCTTTTTCAGGAAGAGCTGGGTCCACGCCGCGGGCACCTGGAAGGGCACGCCCTTGGTGGTGCCGTCGGTGTCCGTCGTGGAGCCGGCGAGGCCGCTCAGATCCGCGCCGATCGGGACACCGGACCACAGCTTCCTGCCCGAGGCGGTGCGCGGACCGTCCCAGATCTTGCGGACCACCTCGGCGTCGGCCGCCGTGATGGTCAGTTTCCCACCGTCGCACGTGACCTTGGTGCCGATCAGCCGGCGCGGGTCGAAGTCGCAGCGGGACACGTCGTCGACCAGACCGTCCTTGAGGCCGTCGAGCTTGTCGCACGCCGTGACGGCGGCGTCGGTGAAGGCCTTGAACTCGCAGTCGGTCGGGTAGGTCCTTTCGTTGTTCATGACCACCTGCGGCCACAGGGTGGCGACGACGTACTTGTCCCAGTTGATGGCGGGGGCGTCCGCGAGGATGCCGTCGTAGTCGTCGGGATAGCGCTCAGCCTCCATGTAGCCCTCGCGTCCGCCGGTGGAGCAGCCGGTGAAATAGGAGAAGGCGGCGCGCTTGCCGTAGAAGCTGTTGACGACGGCCTTGCCGAGGATCGCCGCCTCGTGCTGAGAGCGCGAGGCGAAGTTCTTCAGCAGCGCGGTATTGACCTGCCCCTTGCCGTTCAGCACCCAACCCGTGTCCAGGACGTCACCGACACCGGCGTCCGTGGTGGTCGCCGCGTAGCCGTTCTTGACGGCGGCGCCCAGGCCGACGCCGTTGTCCCCGGCGCTGAAGGCGGTGCCGCCGACGGCCTGGAAGCGGCCGTTCCACGCCGTCAGGGGCAGCCACGTCCGCACCGTGGCGTGGTCGCCGTCGCCCGGGTGGGTGAGCGTGAACGTCACCTCGCAGAAGGCCGGGACATCGGGGACTTCACCTCCGAGATACCCGGCGCCGTGGATGGTGCCGCCCGCCCGGCTGTCCGCCGCTGCCGACACCACCTCGGTGCCGGGCGGGGCCTGCACGGCCGGCGCGGTACAGGCCGGCGGCGCGCCGGCGGAGGGCCGGGGCTCCGCCGAGGCGGTGGGCAGGCACACCGCCGCCACCAGCGGCACTCCGGCCGCGAGGACAGTGAGAACTCTCTTCATCGCTTTCCCATCCGAGAAGTAGGTGTGCGCCTGGTCGCGGCGGCACAGGTGCTTGTCCGCACGCATGCAGGGCAGTGGGGGGCGGCAGACGTGCGCGGGCGGCGCCCGCACGCGACTCCGTTGCCCCGGTCGCGTGTAGCGGAGCCCTCGGGGCCGACAAGGAACGCCTGACGGTATCACCGGTTAAAGCGGTGACGGAAGAAGACATGCCTTCGCCGGGCGCGCGGACGGCTCGAACCGCCGCTCGACGGCCCTGCGCTGACGTGACGTCACGCGTGGCGCGTCAGGCTCCTGACGGCCGGGCGCGGCGCCATGCCGAGCGCGTAGGGCCGGGCGCGACGAGGTGACCGCCGGGACCGGAGTGTCGCGGACGAGGAGCCCGCAGACGCGTGGGACGAGGGGCGGTGGCCCTGTCGGTCAAGGGGTGCGCCCACCCCGCGACAACACCGCTCTGACCTGCGCGGACGGCCGGTCTGTCGTACGGTCGCGTACGCCGGTCGCGGCGCACCCCGGGGTGGTGGCGGGGGCTTGCACCCGGCAGGAGTCACCTGTCAGGATGGTGATGTGAATCGTGACCATGTATTCGTGTGCGGGCACCCCGCCCTCGACTTCGCCGCCACGCTCCGGGCCCGGCGCTCGACCCGGTTCGAGGTGCTCGTAACGCCGGAGCGGCTGAACGCCTGGTATCTGGAGTCCGGGCTGGTGGACAGGATCACGCCGGGCCGTGAGGGCGACGTCAGGGAGGCGGTCGCCGTACGCGAGGCGCTCTACCGGCTCGTCACCGACCGCCGGCTCGGAGAGGACTTCACCCCGGAGGCACTCGACGTGGTCAACGCCGCCGCGCGCAGGCCCCCGGTGACACCGCAGCTCACGAGTCATGGACGACGCACGGAGGCCACCCCCGGGCAAGCACTGGCGACCGTCGCCGGGCAGGCCGTCGAACTCCTCAGCGGCCCGGACGTCCCGTTGATGAAGGAGTGCGGCAACCCGGAGTGCACACGGGTCTACATCGACCGTTCCCGGGGCATGCGGCGGCAGTGGTGCGGCATGGAGTCCTGCGGCAACAAGATCAAGGCCGCCGCCTACCGAGCCCGCAAGAAGGCGGCCCCGGCCACGCACTGATGTCTCGGCCTGGGGCGCGCACCGGGCGCCCCGGCGGCGGACCCGCCTCCGGTCTCGGGCCGGAAGCACCCCTGAGTGCGGCCCGGTCCGGACGGAAGGCCCAGGCGCGACCGGTCAGGCCGCCTGCGCGATGAGTCGCTGGAGCCGCAGCCCGCGCGCCGCGTCCAGGGACGTCGGCACGCCGGAGCGCACCGCCGCGGCGAACTCCCGGCGCAGCACGGGCCAGCACTCGTCGTGGTCGAGTTCCGCCGTGTCGTAGACCAGGGCCTCCGACCCGGGGCCGTAGAGCTCCACCCGCGTGGTCGCGCGGGCGAGGCCCACGGCGCCGGACAGCGATGCCTGGCTCACCGCGCCGTTCTCATGTTCGCAGGTCAGCTCGATCCAGCGGCGCGGGTCACCTGCGGAGCGGACGGACGCGATGGGGCCGACCGCGGCGTCCAGCAGGTCCAGCAGATGCGGCCCGAGGTCGGGCAGCGCGCCCTGCTCCAGCCGCCACGATGTGGCGAACTCCCCGCCGAGGAAGGCGCCGTGGAGATAGCGGGAGCGCGCACCCGTGATCTCAAGGTCCGCGGCCTCGCGCAGGAAAGCCCGGGTGGCGGGGTGGTAGCGCTTGGTGAGGACGAGCTGTGACACGACCCCCTGCTCGGCTACGGCGTCCGCCAGCCGGATCGCCGCGTCGAGATCGGCGGCCAGCGGCTTCTCCAGGAGAACGGCCTTCCCCGCCCGCACCGCGCGAAGAGCCAGGTTGGCCTGGACCGCGGGCGGGAGGGCGAACGCGACGGCCTCGCTGCGGTCGAGGAGTTCCTCGAACGAGGCGGCGACAGGGGCGCCGTAGGGGGCCGCGGTCTCGGCGGCGGCCTCGGGCCGCCGGGCCCAGACGGCGCTCAGCCGCGTCTCCGGGCCGGCCGCGAGCATCCGCGCGTGCATGGTGCGCGCCCAGGGGCCCGCACCGGCCAGCCCCACCCGCACCGGTTCCCGGAGGGGCGGGGACGTGCCCTGCGGTGAAGCCGGGAAGTGCGTCGGATGCGGGAGGTGCGGGGGATCGCTCTGCGGTGGCACAGGTGCTCCGGGTTCGGAGGAGAAGGAGTCGGAGGAGTCGGAGAAGGGGGAGGGGAGCCGGAGGTGAAGGGGGCGGAGCAGAGGAGAGGCAGGAGGAGGGAACGGGCGAGCGGCTGAGTGCGGACGGGCCCGACGCACCGCGCCCGCTGCTCAGCCGCCGCTCAGGGCGGCGAGTCTGATGTCGGCGCGGTCGGGGGCGTAGAGGTGCTCGACCACCATCGCCCCCGCGCCGCTGAGCGCGGCCAGGTCGCCCAACTGGGAGGTCACCACGTTGAGATGGGCCGTGGTGCGCGGCATGGCGCGCTGGTAGAGGAGCTCGCGGACGCCCGTGAGGAAGGGGGTGCCTGCCAGGTCTCCCGCGAGGACGAGTACCCCGGGGTTGAGCAGGGTGACGACCGTGACGAGGACGCCGCCGACGCGGCGGCCCGCCTCCCGGGCGAGCCGTACCGCGTCGGGCTGCCCCGCGGCGAGGTGTTCGCGCACGTCCGAGCCGGACGCGGTCGGCACGCCCGCGGCGGCGAGCTGCGCGGCGATGGCGCCGCCGCTCGCGACGGCGGCGAGGCAGCCGTAGGAACCGCACATGCACAGGGCGTCGGGGGCGTCGTGCAGCCGGATGTGCCCGATGTCGCCGGCGCCGCCGTCGATGCCCCGGTAGGGCTCGCCGTCCACGACGACCCCGGCGCCGATCCCGGTGGAGACCTTGACCAGGACGAAGGCCGAGCAGTCGGGGTAGTGCAGGCGCTGTTCCGCGTACGCCATGAGGTTGGCGTCGTTGTCGAGAAGGACGGGGATGTCGCCGCGGTCCGGATCGACGTGACGGGCGTACGCCTGCCGCATGCGGGCGGGCACCGGGAACCCGTCCCAGCCGGGCATGATCGGCGGCTGCACGATCTGCCCGACGCTCCAGTCCACAGGACCCGGCACCGAGAGACCGATCCCGAGCACCCGGGACACCTCCGTGCCCGCCCGGTCGAGCAGGGGGCTGAACCAGCGTGCGAGGGTGTCGAGGACGGCCTCGGGGCCGTCCGAGATGAGCAGGGGCGCCGAACTCTGCGCCAGGACAGCGCCGTCGAGCGAGAGCACGGCGACCGTGGCGTGCCGGGTCTCCAGGTCCACCGCGAGCACGACGCCGTGCGAGGCGTCGAACTCCAGGCGGGCGGACGGGCGTCCGCCGGTCGAGGAGGCCGAACTGGTGTCGCGCAGCCAGCCCGCGCCGAACAACTGGTCAAGCCGGTGCCCGATGGTGGACCGCGAAAGGCCCGTGGCGTGCTGGAGTTCGCCCCGGGTGGTGGCCTGCCCGCTGCGGATCAGCCGCAACAGGTGCCCCGCGCTCGCCTGGTTGGCCGGCATCGTCGTCCGTTCTCCTCGTGCTCGTCGTGCCACCGTGTGTCCCGCCTGTCCTCAGCCCTTGTCGGCGCCGCTGGTCAGACCCTCCGTCAGCAGCCGCTCCGCCGCGTAGAACAGGAGTACCACGGGGATGGTGAGGACCACGGAACCGGCCATGAGCACGGTCTTCGGCACCTCGATGCCGTTCGACAGCTGCTGCAGGCCCAGGGAGACCGTCCACTTGTCCGGGTCCGCGGCGAGGAACAGCAGCGCGAAGAGGAACTCGTTCCACGCGATCATGAAGATGTAGAGGCCGGTGGCCATGAGCGACGGCAGGGCGAGCGGCAGCACGACCTTGCGCACCGTCTGCAGCCGGGAGGCGCCGTCGAGGGCGGCGGCCTCCTCCACGCTCGCGGGGATGGTGACGAAGTAGTTCTTCAGCATGTAGATCGACACCGGCACCGTCTGGGCGATGTAGACGATCGCCAGGCCCACCAGGCTCCCCGACAGGCCCGCTTTCGCGAACATCACGAAGAGTGGGACGGCGAGAAGCGTCGCCGGGAAGAGGTACACGGCGAGGAACAGCGCGCTGACCTGCCGCCCGCCGAAGAACCGCAGCCTGCTGATGGCGTAGGCGCCGGGGACGGCCGCGGCGAGCGTCAGCGCGACGGTACCCAGCGACACGAGCGCCGAGTTGAGCAGCAGCTTCAGGAAGCCCTGCCCGCCGTCGGAGGCCGGCTGGAGGACGTTCTCGTAGGTGGCGAGCGTGAAGTCCTTGGCGGAGACCCACATCGAGCCCGGGTCGAGCAGCAGGGCGTCGATGGGCTTCACCGACAGCAGCAGCATGTAGTAGAAGGGCACCAGGGTGATGAGGCCGAGCAGGACGATGACCACCCAGCGGGCCACGCCGAAGAACCGCTCCTCGAACTGTGCGCGGGTCATCACGCCTCCTCCTGCACCTTCTTGGCGAAGAACTTGAAGTAGATGCCGAGCAGCACCATCAGGACGACCGCGAGGACCAGCGCCTGCGCGGCGGCGGCGCCCACGTCGAAGTTCGCGGTGAGGAAGTCGTACACGCGCACGGCGACGACATCGGTGCCCGAGCCGCCGCCGGTCAGCAGGTAGACGTCGTCGAACTTGTTGAACGTCATGATGAAGCGCAGCACGCACAGCAGCGCGATCACCGGCATCAGCTGCGGCAGCAGGATGTACCGGAAGCGCTGCGTGGGCGTCGCCCCGTCCACGCGCGCCGCTTCCTCAAGTCCCCCGGGTACGGCCTGGAGCCTGGCCAGCAGGAAGAGGAACGCGAACGGGAAGTACCGCCAGGTCTCGAAGGCGATGACGGTGAGCAGGGCGAGCGGGATGCCGACGTGCCACCCGAGGAGGTCGACCTCGTAGGAGCGGGTCGAAAGGAACGCGATGGGGTTGTCCCAGCCGAGCAGCTTGGCGCCCCACTGGTTGACGATGCCGTACTGCGGGCTCAGCGCCGTCTGCCAGACGAAGGCCACCGCGACGACCGGCGCCACGTACGGCAGGAGCATGGTGCTGCGCAGGAAGCCCCGGCCCCGGAACGGTTTGCGCAGGGCGAGCGCGGCGACGAGGCCCAGCACGACGGAGCCGAGGGTGCCGCCGACGGTGTAGGCGAGCGTGGTGAACAGGCTGGACCAGAAGCCGGGTGAGGTGAAGACCTCGGTGAAGTTGTCCAGCGACCAGTTCCCGAAGATCCCCATGCCCTGGATGTCGACCAGCTTGGCGTGCTGGAAGGACAGCAGCACGGTCCACAGGATCGGGACGACCACGACGACGAGGACCACCACGAAGGTGGGGCTGACGAAGGCCAGACCGGCCCGGTTCTCCCGCTGGGAGGTGGTGAGTCGGCGTCGCTTCTTCGCGACGCCCGGTGCAGTGCTCATGATGCGTCTTCCTCGTGGTGCGGCCGGTGGCATGGGTGTCTTCCCGTATGGCGGCCGGTGCCTACTGGAGGGACTTCTGGAGGGCGGAGACTTCACTCTGGGACTGCCGCGCCGCCTGGCCGGGCGTGATCTGGCCGCCGGTCAGGGCGCTGACGGCCTTCGGGACGGGCAGCTGCCCGTTGGTGGCGCCGACAAGGGCGCCCTGGCCCTCCTTGAAGCCCCAGCGCTGCATGTTGCCGACGCCCGCGATCAACTGGTCGAGCAGCGCCTTCGGGTACGCCCGGTCGAGCCGCTCGCGGGTGTCGGTGCCGATGGTGCTCGCCCGCCAGGCGTTCAGGTACTTGTCGGTGTCCGCGGCGGTGCCGTGCCTGACGGGGATCTGGCCCTCGGGCGACATGCCGAACCAGCTCGTGTAGCCCTGGTCGAGCATGTAGCGGACGAACTTCTCGGAAGCGCCGGTCTCCGCCGTCCTGGTCACGGCCCAGGAGGCCACCTCGCCGAACTGCGCCGGCTTCTTGCCGGGCGCGGCGGCCAGGGAGGTGACGACGCCGCTTTCGCGGGCGAGGAACCCCTTGTCGCTCTTGCACTGCGGACAGCTCGGCAGGGCGTCGTTCCTGAGGCCCGCGAGTTCGTCCAGCAGGAAGGTGGACCACAGGACCATCCCCGACTTGCCGGCGAAATAGGTGGCGCGGGTCGAGTCGACGGTCTGCGTCCCGGGTTCGCCATACGTGCGGCCGAGCCGGTCGTACAGGGCGAACGAGGTACGGCAGGCCGGTGAGTCGAGCGTCACCCGGCCCGCCCCGTTCACCAACTGGCAGCCGCCCGCCAGGGCGATGTCCTCGAAGCTCTGCTGTGTGAAGACGTCACCGGGGTCGGTGGCCACCGAGATGCCGTCCCGGCCCGAGGTCTTCATCGCCTTCGCGGCCTTTTCGAGCCCGGCGTAGGTGCTGGGGACGGGCAGTCCGGTCTTCGCCAGCAGGTCCTTGCGGTAGACGAGGAGCTGCAGCCAGGCGTCGGAGGGGACAGCGAGGTCGTGCGATCCGTCGCTGGTGAGGCTCAGCGCGTTCGCGTCGAAGGTGGACCGGCCGAGGCCGTCGACCACCTGGCCGGCCGCCTTCGTGTTGAGCAGGCCGTTGGTGTACATCTGCCAGACCTGTCCGATGGGCACACCGCCGATGACGTCCGGCAGGGTGCCGGACGCGGCGGCGGACATGATCAGCTGCGGGAGCTGGTTCTCGTCCACACCGACGACCTTGACCTGGACCCCGCTCTGCTTCTCGAACCGGTCGACGATCTTCTGCGTCGCGGCCATCTGCGGCGGCAGGTTCTCCTGCGACCACACCGTGATCTTGTTGTCCGGCCGCGCGGGACCGGTCCTGCCCGCGCATCCGGCGAGCAGGCCCACGCCCACCGCCATGGCCAGACCTGCCGCCAGGGCCGAACGCATCCGGTGCTCGATGGGGCGATTCCCTTTGTGCATGCCTTGTACTCACCCTACTTCTGCTGACTACTGAGGCATCTCAGCACCACTTTTGCGTATTGACAAGACGTAACTCTGAGATATCTTCGACGTAAATCATCGACCGGCCCCTTCGGCCGGGCCCCACACCCCTTCTCGGAGCCCCACGTGGAACGCGTCGTCCAATTCACCGGCCCCCGACAGGTCGAGGTCGCCGAGCACCCCGCTGCTCCGCTGCCCGCGGGCCACCTCCGCGTCCGTACGCGGTACTCGGGGGTGTCCGCCGGCACGGAGCTCACCGCCTACCGCGGCACCAACCCGTACCTGACCCGCAGTTGGGACGCCGAGGCCCGCATCTTCCGCGAGGGCGCCGCCGGCATGGAGTACCCGGTCGCCGGATGGGGCTACTCCGAGGTCGGCGAGGTCACCGAGGTCTCCCCGGAGCTGGCGGGCACCCCCGGCCTGCCCACCGTGGGCGAGCTGGCCTGGGGCATCTGGGGCCACCGCAGCGAGGGCGTCGTACCGGCCGAGCGCATGATCGGGCACGCGCTGCCCGCCGGACTCGCGCCGCTCGCGGGCACCTTCGCGCGGGTCGGCGCCATCGCGTACAACGCGGTGCTCGCCTGCGACATCCACCTCGGCGAGGACGTGGCCGTCTTCGGACAGGGCGTGATCGGCCTGCTCGCCACCCGGCTCGCCCAGCTCAACGGCGCGCGCGTCACCGCCGTCGACGCCCTGGACGGACGTCTCGCCACCGCCCGTACCTACGGCGCCGCCGCCACACTCAACGCCCGTACGGACGCGGTCGCCGAGCAGGTGCGCGCCGCGACCGAGGGCCGCGGAGCCGACATCGCCATCGAGATCAGCGGCGTCTACCCCGCACTCCACGAGGCCCTGCGCTCCGTCACCGTCGGCGGCCGGGTCGTGGCCTCGGGCTTCTACCAGGGGGACGGCGCCGGACTGCGGCTCGGCGACGAGTTCCACCACAACCGGGTGCAGTTGATCTGCTCGCAGATCGGCGGCGTGCCGCCCCAGCTGTCCGGGCGCTGGAGCGTGGAACGCCTCCAGCGCACCTTCCTCGCCCTCGTCGCCGAGGGCCGCGTCGATGTGGAGTCCCTGGTCACCCACACCATTCCGGTCGCCGACGCGGCCGACGCGTACACCCTTCTGGACGAGCGTCCCGCCGACGCCCTCCAGGTCGTCCTCGAATTCTGAGAGGCTCCACCACCGTGCTCAAGACCGCATGCCAGGAGCAACTGCTGCCCGGCGAAACCCTCCAGCAGAAGTGGGACTTCGCGCAGGCCGCCGGGTACGACGGCATCGAACTGCGAGGCAAGGGCGACCTGAGCTTCGAGCAGCGCCTGCCCGAACTGCGCGCGGCCCTCGCCGACGGTGTCGTCATGCCGACCGTCTGCGTCGACATGCTCCACTTCCTCGGGGCGTTCGACGCGGACCTGCGCAAAGACGCCGTACGGCAGATGAAGTCCCAGCTCTCCGTGATCGCCTCGCTGGGCGGCCTCGGCGCGCAGACCCCCGCCTCGTACGGGATGTTCTCCCGCCGCCTGCCGCCCTTCGAACCGCCGCGCGGCGAGGCCGAGGACCGGGCCGTCCTCCTGGAAGGCCTCACCGAACTCGGCGAGCACGCCGCCTCGGAGGGGGTGGCGCTCTTCCTCGAACCCCTGAACCGCTACGAGGACCACATGGTCAACCGCCTCGAACAGGCCGCGGACCTGATCCGGGAGACCGGCCTCGACTCGGTCAGGATCGGCATCGACAGCTACCACATGAACATCGAGGAGGCCGACCCCGCCGCCGCGATCCTGGCCGCCGCGCCCTACATCGGGCACGCCCAGGTCAGCGACTCCAACCGGTTCCAGCCGGGCGCGGGACACCTCGACTGGCCGGTCTGGCTCGCCGCCCTGCACGCGGCCGGCTACGACGGCTACCTCGCCGTGGAGTGCCGCCTCACCGGCGACCCGCTGGACGCCGTCCGCTCCATCCCCGCACACCTGCGCCGGAGCGGCGCGTGACGGCCCTCGCCCGCGAGACGCCCGTGGACCGGCCGAAGGAACACGCCCCCCTCCCCGGAACCGGCCTCGCCCGCGCCGCGGTACAGGTCCTGCTCGGCAACTGGACCGGCGCCTCGACGATTCCGTCCCCCACCCTGTACCCGCACCAGTGGAGCTGGGACTCCGCGTTCATCGCGATCGGGCTGCGCCACCTCTCGCCCCGGCGCGCCCAGCGCGAGCTGGAGTCCCTCTTCGGCGCGCAGTGGGCCGACGGCCGGGTCCCGCAGATCGTGTTCAACCCCCGGGTCCCGAACGCGGCCTACTTCCCGAGCCCGGACTTCTGGCGCTCCGGCCGCACCGCCCCGGCGCCCCGCGGACTCGACACCTCCGGCATCGTGCAGCCGCCCGTCCACGCGCTCGCCGCGCTGCTCGTCCACGAGGCCGATCCCGGGACCTCCCGGGCCCGCGGCTTCCTGCCGCGGCTCTATCCGCGCCTGGCCGCATGGCACGCCTATCTCATGGACCGGCGCGACCCGGGGGGCCGCGGCCTGGTGTCGATCGTGCACCCGTGGGAGGCCGGCATGGACAACAGCCCCTGCTGGGACGAGCCGTTGTCCGCGGTCGAACCGGTGCCCCCGTCCGCCTTCCGGCGCGCGGACCTCACCGGCGGCAGGGCCTCGGAGCGCCCGACCGACGCCGACTACGGACGATACGTACGCCTGGCCGGCGACTACCGCGACGGCGGCTACCGTGACGACGCGCCACCGGCGTTCGCGGTCGAGGACCCCGGGTTCAACGCCCTGCTGACCGCTTCCGAGTACGCGCTCGCGGCCATCGCCGCCCACGTCGGCGCGGACCCGCGTCCGCACCGCGAGCGCGCCGCCGCGCTCTCGGCGGCCCTGGTCGGGCACCTGTGGGACGCGGAGTACGGCATGTTCCTGTGCCACGACGCGGTGGCCGGGCGGCGGGTGTACGGGCGCAGTGTGACGGGCCTGCTGCCGCTGGTCCTGCCCGACCTGCCCGCCGAGGTGACCCGCGCCCTGCTGCGCACCCTCGCGGGACCCCACTTCGGCCTCGGCTCCACCACGTCCCTGGTGCCCAGCTTCGACCTGCTCTCCGACGCGTACGACCCCGCCCGCTACTGGCGCGGACCCGCCTGGTTCAACACCAACTGGCTTCTGCGCAGGGGGCTCGCGACGCACGGGGCGGCCGGGGCGGCGCGGACACTCGGCGAGGCCATGCTCGAAGCGGCCGGGACGTCGTCCTTCGCCGAGTACGTCGACCCCCGCACGGCACAGGGGCGCGGCACCAGGGACTTCAGCTGGACGGCCGCCGTGGTCGTGGACCTGCTCGCCACGGAGGGGCGGTACTGATGTCCGAATCAGGCGGAACGGGCCAACTCCTGGTGCACGCGGGCACGTTCGCCGCCCTCGGTCCCGGTGGGGACATCACGGGGACACGCGGCCGCTCACCGGACGGCCTCTTCGTCCGCGACGGCCGTCACCTGAGCCGCTGGCGGCTCCTCGTCGACGGTGCCGTCCCCGAGGTCCTCACCCCCGGCGGGTCCGCGGGTGGCGCCGCCGTCCTCGCCCGGGAGGGCACCAGGGACGAACCCGCCGCATACGTGGTGTTCCGGCGGCAGGCGCTGTACGGGGGCACCCTCACCGAGCACACCAGGGTGACCAGCAACGTCGCGTACGACACGACGCTGACACTGGTCCTGGAGGCCGACGCCGACTTCGCCGACCAGTTCGAGCTGCGCTCGGACCGGCGCACCTACCCGAAGCCCGGCGCGGCCAGGACCGTCGCCGTGACGGCGGACGAGGTCACCTTCCACTACCGGCGCTCCGGGTGGCACTCCGCCACGACCGTCTCCGCCCGCCCCGCCCCCGACGAGGTGCGCGCCCTCGGCCCCACGGGCCGGGCGCTGGTGTGGCGGCTCGTCCTGCCCGCCCACGGCGAGGCGGAGCTGGCCGTGACGGTGACGGCCCGCCCGCACGGCACGCCCGCCACCCGCGCGCCCGGCCCCGCCACACCGGAGGCGGTGGCACACCGGGTGCGCCGTGAGGAGGCGGACATCCGCCGTGACGACCTCCCGGTCCTGCCGGGCGGAACGGGCGGCGCGAACGGCACGGACGGCGTGCTGCGCGACGCCTGCGCACAGGGCCTCGCGGACCTGGCCGGGCTGCTCGTCCCCGCGCGGGGGCCCGACGGCGAGCCCGTGTCCCCGCCCGGTGCCGGAGTGCCCTGGTTCCTCACCCTGTTCGGCCGGGACTCCCTGCTCACGTCGTTCTTCGCGCTGCCCTACCGCCCCGCGCTCGCCAGGGCCACCCTGCTGGCGCTGGCCGCGACCCAGGCCACCCGCTACGAGCCGGAGCGCGTCGCGCAGCCCGGCAAGATCGTCCACGAGGTCAGGCACGGCGAACTCGCCCACTTCGGCCAGGTGCCGTACGGACGCTACTACGGGTCCGTCGACAGCACTCCGCTCTTCCTCGCGCTGCTCCACGCGTACACCGCGCACACCGGCGACCCGTCGGTGGCGAGGCGCCTGGAACCCCAGGCGCGGGCCGCGGTGGCCTGGCTGCTCGGCGACGGGGGCCTCGGCGGCCGGGGCTACCTCGTCTACGAGGCGGACGAGGCGGGGCTCCTCAACCAGAACTGGAAGGACTCCGCCGGTGCCGTCTGCCGCGCGGACGGCACCCAGCTGACGGGTGCCGTGGCCGTCGCGGAGGCGCAGGGATACGCCTACGACGCGCTGCGCGGGAGCGCCGCGCTCGCCCGCGAGGTGTGGCACGACGCCGCCCGGGCCGCGGAACTGGACGCGCTCGCCGCGGATCTGCGCGAGCGCTTCCACCGCGACTTCCTCATGCGGGAGACCGGGTTTCCCGCGCTGGCCCTGGACGGCGGGACAGGGGCACACGAGCCCGGCAAGATCCGAACGGATGGCCCCGGGCGCGCGGACGTGCTGGCGTCCGACGCGGGCCATCTGCTGTGGTCCGGCATCCTCGACCAGGACACCGGGGAGCGGGTGGGCCGGCGGCTGACGGAGGAGGACTTCTTCTCCGGCTGGGGCATCAGGACGCTCGCCGCGGGCCAGCGGCCGTACCACCCGCTCTCGTACCACCGGGGGAGCGTCTGGCCGCACGACACCGCCGTCGCCGTGCTCGGCATGGCCCGCTACGGCCTCCACCGGGAGGCGGCGAAGGTCACGGCGGGCCTCCTCGCGGCCTCGGAACACTTCGGCCACCGGTTGCCCGAGGTGTATTCCGGCCACGCCCGCCCGGAAACCGGCGTCCCCGGCGGCCCGGTGCCCTACCCGCACGCCAACTCTCCCCAGGCATGGGCCGCGGCCACACCGCTCGCCCTGCTCACCGCCGCGCGGGCCGGGCGCCCGGGGTCCTGACGCCCCGGACGCCCGGCCCGTGCCGGGACACAGCCCGGCGCCGTCCCGGGCCGCCCGGCCCTGCCCGCCGCGCGGCCGGGAGGGCCGGGACCGGTTCCGGGCTCGGGCCGGCCGCCGTCCCGCGACCCTCCCCGGCCGCGAGCGCCGGAGCGCGGGGCACGCCACGGCCGCACACTGACGCCCCGGCCCGGGCCGCACCCGAGGCGCCCTGCTCCAGCCGCCACGGCGTGGCGAACCCGCGCCCCGCTCCAGCCGCCACGGGATGCCGCCGCGACGTGGCCAACTCGCCGCGCGGAAAGGCGCCGTGGCGGCAGGAGGAGTGCGCACCGCCGCCGACCCCGTGCACTGCCGGCGCCGCGCGGGCCGCGGGCCCGGCGTCCTGACGTCCCGAACGCCCGGCCTCGCGCCCGCTGCCACGACCCGGCGCCGCTCCGGGGCAGGCCCGCGGTACGGGCGTCCGAGCACCGGGACCGGAAGGCGCGCTGCGGCGCCCGCGCGGTCAGGCGCCGCGTCCCCGGGCGCCCGCGCGGGTGCGTCCCGCGAGGACATGCCGCTTCGGGTGGCGCCGCAGGTACTCGCCCTCTAGCTGTGCCGTGCGCGTGTTGTGCGTGTCCAGCGCGTCCTTCGACCCGTGCAGCAGGGTGTCGTGCCGGGTGCGGTGCAGTGTCTCCAGCTCGCGCAGCAGCTGCTGGTCCTCCAGGAGGCCCGGGTCGACACCCTGTGCGGTGCGCTCCTCGTCGCCCTTACCGGTCATGGGAAGACTCCTTCCGTCGGGTCCGCCTTCCTACACGTACCCGCTGGGGACGAAACGTCTCCGCCCTCTTGGCGGTCCTTGCGCCCGGCTGCCGCGCCGGAGGGAGCGCGGGGCTGAGAGGCTACCCGTACGACCGCCCCCGCGCCCGCGGGCCGCGGGACCTCCAGGAGGTAATGCGCATGGCCACCCTGCCCGCACACTGCGACGTGGCCGTCGTCGGGGCCGGTCTCGCCGGTCTCGCCACGGCGCTGGAGCTGACCGGCCGGGGCGCCGACGTCACGGTGCTCGAGGCGGGGGAGCGCGTCGGCGGCCGGGTCGCCACCGACCGCACCGGCGGGTACCGGCTCGACCGCGGCTTCCAGGTGCTGAACACCGCCTACCCGGAGGCCGGGCGCGTGCTCGGCCTGTCCGGCCTCGACCTGCGGCCGTTCGCCCGCGCCCTGACCCTGTACGCGGACGGGCGCCACAGCGTCCTCGCCGACCCGCGCCGCGACCCGCTCGCCCTGCCCCGCCTGCTCCGCGCGCCGATCGGGCCGCTCGGCGCCAAGACCGCGCTCGCCCGCCACGCGCTGGAGGTGTCCTTCATGTCGACGGAGGGCATCCTGCACCGCCACGACGTGCCCGCCGCCCGGCACTGGCGCGCCCGCGGACTCGCCGACACGACGGTGGAGCGCCTGCTGCGGCCGTTCTACACCGGGCTGACGCTCGACCCGGACGCCATCACGTCCGGCCGCTTCGCCGACCTCATGCTGCGCATGTTCGTGCGCGGCGAGGTCGCGGTGCCCGCGTCCGGGATGGACGCACTGCCGCTCTCCCTCGCCGCCCGGCTGCCCGAGGGCACGGTGCGCCTCGGCACGCCCGCCCTGCGGGTGGACGGCGAGCACGTGGTCACCGACGCGGGCACCGTCGGCGCCCGCGCCGTGGTCGTCGCCACGGACGCCCGCGCCGCCGCCCGTCTGCTGCCCGGGCTGCCGGAGCCCGCCTGGCGCGGCGTGAGCACCTGGTATCACGCCACCGACGCGGGGACCCTTCCGGACACCGGCGCGCGGCTCCTCGTGGACGCGGACGACTCGCCCGTCGACAACAGCGTCGTGATCAGCGCCGCCGCGCCCGCGTACGCCCCCGCGGGCCGCGCCCTCGTCGCGACCTCGGCGGCGCACCGCGAGGGCGTCCCGCGCGGCGAGGCGGCCGAGGCCGCCGTACGGGCCAGGCTGGCCGACCTCTACCGCGTGCCCACCCGCGACTGGGACCTGGTCGCGACGTACGACATCCCGTACGCCCTGCCCGCCATGACGGCGCCGCACCCCTTCACGCGGCCGGCGCTCGCCGGCGACGTGTACGTGTGCGGCGACCACCGCGACACCAGCTCGCTCCAGGGCGCCCTGTACTCCGGCCGCCGGGTGGCGCGGGCGGGGGGGGGGGGGGGGGGGGGGGGGGGGGGGGGGGGGGGGGGGCCCCCCGACGCGCGGGACCGTTGAGGCGCGTGCCGGGACGGTGGGTGACCGGGCGGACGCGTTCCGTCGCGAAAGCCTCCGCGACGCGCCTCTGCGAACAACCCGCACATTGCAAGCGTCCGGAGCCCATCGCTGCACAGGGCCTTTGCCTCCCCGTGTGGAGCGGCCCCGGCGGTACGGACGGAATGCGAGGTTCCGGACGCTCCGCGTCCGTGGGACTGACCGATGTTCGGACCGCGGCGTGAAGAAAGCGCGACGCGCCGATGGGGGGCCGGGCACAACACACCACAAAGGCACGGCACATATGAACCGGGGGCCGGTCGCGGGAGTGGCTGCCCCCGAGAGGTCCGTGCTTACATCCCATCGCATGCCACCGGCACACCGGCGGTTTCGCCCCCGACGGGGCGAGGACACGGGTGCTGTGTGGGTGCCGTATCAGAGCCATGCGAAGGGAAGCATCACTGATGAACTCCACCCCCCAGGTCGAGACCCAGGAAATCGCCGACGCCGACCTGGACAACGTGTCCGGTGGTCTCGTGGGTGACACCGTTTCCGGCCTCGTCGGCACGGTCTCCGGTGTCGTCAACGTCGGCGGCGTGCTCTCCACCGTCGACAACACCGTCGACCCGATGGTGAACACGTCCGGCGTCACGGGCCTCGTCGGCGGCATCTGAGCAACAGGTCGGCCGACCGGTTGTGACTGACTGACTCGTGTCCCGGGTCCGTATCCCCTACGGACTCCGGGGCACGTTTCCGTGTGCCGTACGCCCGGTCCTGCCGCCCGCGATCCAGAGCACCGGGACATCCGGTCCGCCCGCCGCGTGATCCGGAGGACCGGGACGTCCGATGCGGCCGCCGTGCGATCCGGAGGACCGTGACAGCCGGTGCGGCCGCCGTGCGATCCGGAACACTGGCAAGACCGGGAAGACCACCGTGCAATTCCGCCAACAGGCGCTCACCAAGCTCCAGTCACCGGAGGAACTCGACCTCCCCGTGCGGCTCGCCCGCCCGCGCGGCCTGCTCACACTCGCTGTGACCCTCGCCGCCATGGCGGCGGGCGCGCTGTGGGCCGTGACCGGCTATGTGACGTCCACCGTCGCCGCTCCGGGCATCCTCACCTACGGACAGGGGAGTTACGTGCTCCAGAGCCCGGTGGCCGGGCAGGTCACCGCCGTGCTCGCCCAGGAGGGGCAGCGCGTCGAGGCCGACGCGCCGCTCGTCAGGGTGCGGATCGCACACGGCGGTACGGACACGGTCCGCGCGATCGCGGCCGGACGGGTCACGTCGCTGACCGCCGCCATCGGCGCCGTCGTCACCACCGGCTCCGACGTCGCGACCGTCGAACGCGCGGCCCACCCCCACGACCCGCTCCTCGCGGTGCTGTACGTACCGGCCTCGGGCGGCCCATCGCTCGCCCCGGGGCAGCCGGTCGACCTCAGCCTGCCGTCCGCGCCCGAGCAGACCTACGGCGTCCTGCACGGCACGGTCAAGGCCGTGGGCCGCGGCACCCAGAGCCGCCGGCAGATCGCCGCCTTCCTCGGCGACCCCCAGCTGGCCGAGCAGTTCAGCCACGACGGGCAGCCCGTCGCCGTCCTCGTCACGCTCCGGACCTCGCACCGCACCACATCCGGCTACGCCTGGTCCTCGCCCTCGGGCCCGCCCTTCACGCTCACGTCGATGACGCCCGCCAACGGTTCCGTACGGGTGGCACGGCAGCACCCCGCACAGTGGCTGCTGCCGTGAGCGGGCCCCGCGTACCGCCGCAGCGGCAGCTCCCGCCCGGCGCCCACGGCCGCCACCGCACCGGGCCCACGCGGGCCGCGGCCCGGCCGCAGGCCCCGGACAACACAGGCCGCGCGATCAAGTCCGCGCGCACCCCCACCGTCCTGCAGATGGAGGCCGTCGAGTGCGGCGCCGCCTGCCTCGCCATGGTCCTCGCCCACCACGGCCGCCACGTGCCGCTGGAGGAGCTCCGCATCGCCTGCGGCGTCTCCCGGGACGGCTCCCGCGCGAGCAACCTGCTCAAGGCCGCCCGCAGTTACGGACTCGGCGCCAAGGGCATGCAGATGGAGTCCGCCGCCCTCACCGGCGTCCAGGGCCCGGCGATCCTCTTCTGGGAGTTCAACCACTACGTCGTCTACGAGGGGCACGGCCGCAGGTTCGGCACCCGGGGCGCGCACATCAACGACCCGGCGAAGGGCCGCAGGTTCGTGCCCGCCGAGGATTTCGACACCAGCTTCACCGGCGTCGCCCTCGTCTTCGAACGCACCGCCTCTTTCACCGCGGGCGGGCGCAGGCCCGGTGTGCTGCGCGCCCTGCCCGCCCGGATGCGCGGCACCGCGGGCACCCTCTTTGCGGCGCTGCTCGCCGGACTGCTGCTCGTCGCCACCGGCGCCGCCGTACCCGCGCTGAGCCGCACGTACATCGACATGTTCCTGGTCGGCGGCCAGACCTCGCTGCTCGGGCCGCTGTTCGCCGCCATGGCCGCGATGATCGCGCTGACCGCCGTGCTGACCGGGCTCCAGCAGGCCAACCTGCTGCGCGGGCGCATCATCTCCTCCACGCTCAGCAGCGCCCGCTTCATGCGCCACCTGATGCGGTTGCCCGTCACGTTCTTCGCCCAGCGCAGCCCCGCCGACCTCGTCCAGCGCCTCCAGTCCAACGACTCCGTCGCCGAGACCCTGGCGCGCGACCTCTCGGCGGCGGGCGTCGACGGCCTCGTCGTCCTGCTCTACGCGGTGCTGCTGTGGACCTACGACCCCCAACTCACCGTCGTGGGCGTGCTGGTGGCACTCCTCAACGTGGTCGCCATGCGCGTCGTGATCCGCCTGCGCGCCACCCACACCCAGAAACTCCGCGCCGACAGCGCCCGCCTCACCACCACCTCGTACACCGGACTCCAGCTCATCGAGACGCTGAAGGCGACCGGCGGTGAGGACGGCTTCTTCCGCCGCTGGGCCGGGCAGCACGCCACCACCCTGGAGGAGCAGCAGCGCCTCGGTGTGCCGAGCGCCGTGCTCGCCGTCGTCGCGCCGCTGCTCGCCACCCTCAACAGCGCGCTGATCCTGTGGATCGGCGGCCTGCGCGCCGTGGACGGGCACATCTCCATCGGGCTGCTCGTCGCCTTCCAGGCGCTCGTCACCCGCTTCACCGCGCCCATCACCCGGCTCAACGGAGTCGCGGGCCGCATCCAGGACTTCGCGGCCGACGTCGCCCGCCTCAAGGACGTCGAGAACTTCCCCGCCGACTCCCTCTACGCGCGCGGCGGCGGCGACCCGAGCACCCGCCGCCTGACCGGCCATGTCGCCCTGGAGAACGTCACGTTCGGCTACAGCCCGCTCGACACGCCGCTGCTCGGCGGCTTCTCGCTCACCGTGGGACCCGGCCGGCAGGTCGCCCTCGTCGGCGGCTCAGGCAGCGGCAAGTCCACCGTCTCGCGCCTGATCTCCGGGCTCTACCGGCCGTGGGAGGGCACCATCTCCATTGACGGCCGCCCGATCGAGGACATCCCGCGCGGCGCGCTCGCCGCGTCCGTGTCCTTCGTGGACCAGGACGTCTTCCTCTTCGAGGGGACCGTACGGGACAACGTCGCGCTGTGGGACCCCTCGATCCCGGACGGGGGCGGCGTCGCCGCACTGCGCGACGCGGCCCTCTACGACGACGTGATCGCGCGCCGCCCCGACGGCATCCACACCCGCGTCGAGCAGGACGGCCGCAACTTCTCCGGCGGCCAGCGGCAGCGCCTGGAGATCGCGCGGGCGCTGGTGCGCGGTCCCAGCGTCCTCGTGCTCGACGAGGTGACCAGCGCGCTGGACGCCGAGACCGAGCGCGTCATCATGGACAACCTGCGGCGGCGCGGCTGCGCCTGCGTGGTGATCGCGCACCGGCTCAGCACCGTGCGGGACAGCGACGAGATCGTCGTCCTCGACCACGGCACCGTCGTCGAACGCGGCCGGCACCACGAACTGGTCGCCGCGGGCGGCGCGTACGCCGGCCTCGTCAAGGAGCACTGAGATGGCGACGGCCACCGGGCCCGGCACCGGGCACGCGGAGGGCGACAGCGTCACGGCCGCACTCGGGGGCTTCGGCGCCCCCGTCGACGGCGGCGCGGAAGGGGCCGCCGAGGGCAGCGGCGTCAACCTCGAAGGCCCGCTCGTGCTCTGGCTGGTGGCCGCCGGAGCCCTCGACCTGTTCGCGGTCGACGCGGCCGGCGGCGGCCCCTGGCACTTCCTCGGCCGCCTGGAGGCGGGCACCCTGCTGCTCGGACCCGTCGAGGGCCCCCGCCACACCCTGCTCGGCAGACCGGGACCCGGCTGCGCGCTGCGCCGCATCCCGCTGCGCGAACTCACCCGACCCTCCCTGTGGCAGCAGCCGCCCCAGGGCACCTCGCCGCTGGAGGACGCCTTCGCCCTCGGTATCGGCCGGGGCCTCGGCGCGCTCTTCGAGGCACCGCTCGACGCGCGGCTGGCCGGGGACGACCCGGCCTCCGGCGCCGTCGCCGACGACGACATCCTCTGGATGCCCGTCCCGGCGGGCAGCGTCGAGGCGGGCGCCGCCTACAGCGCCGGCTTCGCGGGCGATCTGCTCGTGGACCCGGAGATGTGGCAGGGCATGGTCGCCCAGCAGTACCGGCTGCTCGCCGCCGTCGACCGGTGGATCGACAGCCGCGAGCGCGCCCACGAGGACCGCACCGCCGCCGGCATCCGGGCGGGCGAGCGGGAACGGGAGAGCGCGGACCGCGCCCTCGTCGCCTCCATCGGCCGCGGGGGCCGTGCGGAGAGGGAGCGCGGCGGCGCGGCGCCCGAGGCCGGCGACGACGCGGTCTTCGCGGTCTGCCGCCAGGTCGCGGCGGCAGCGGGCATCGCACTCGGAGACCCGCCGCGCGACACCGCGGGCACGGGCGCCCGACTCGGCCCCGTCGAACGGATCGCCGCGCACGCCCGGGTCCGCACCCGGCAGGTCCGCCTCGCCGGCCAGTGGTGGCGCACCGACGTCGGCCCGCTGGCCGGCACCCGGGCCCGCTCGGGGGCGCCCGTCGCACTGCTGTGGCGGCGCGGCCGGTACGAGGCGGTCAACCCGCTCAGCGGATCGCGTTCCCGCGTCACCGCCGAGAACGCCGGGGAGTTCGAGCCGCACGGAGTGATGTTCTACCGTCCGCTGCCCGAACGTCCCCTCAACCCCGCGCGGTTGCTGCGCTTCAGCCTGCGCGGCGCCCGCGGCGACCTGCGCGGCCTGGTCCTCGCGGGGCTCGTCACCGTCGCCCTCGGCGCACTCGTACCCATCGCCACCGGCAAGGTACTCGGCGTCTACGTCCCGCACGCGCAGACCAGCCTCATCGTGCAGGTGGCGATCGCGGTCATGGTGGCCGGCGCGGTCTCCGCCGCCTTCGGGCTGCTCCAGAACCTCACCATGCTGCGTATCGAGGGCCGGATGGAGGCCACCCTCCAGCCCGCCGTGTGGGACAGGCTGCTGCGGCTGCCCACCGCGTTCTTCGGCGAGCGCTCCACCGGCGAACTCGCCAGCGCCGCCATGGGCGTGAGCTCCGTGCGCCGGGTCCTGTCGGGGATCGCGCCCGTCGTGCTCCAGTCCACCACGGTCGGCGTGATGAACCTCGGGCTGCTCCTCTTCTACAGCGTGCCCCTCGCGTTCGCCGCGCTCGGCATGCTCGCGGTCGTCGCCGCCGTGTTCCTCGCGATCGGGCTGTGGCAGGTGCGCTGGCAGCGCCGCCTGGTGAAACTCGGCAACAAGCTCAACAACCAGGCCTTCCAGACCCTGCGCGGACTGCCCAAGCTGCGCGTCGCCGCGGCCGAGCCGTTCGCGTACGCCGCCTGGGCCAGGGAGTTCGCGAGGTCCCGGGGGATGCAGCAGCGCGCCGGGCACATCAAGAACGTCAACACCGTGGTCGACGCGGTGTACCTGCCGCTGTGCACCCTGCTGATGTTCATGGTCCTCGCGGGCCCCGCGCGCGGCACCCTCTCGTCGGCGTCCTTCCTCACCTTCAACACCTCGCTGACGATGCTGCTGACCTCGGTCACCCAGCTCACCGGCGCCCTCGTGTCGGCGGTCTCCGCGCTGCCGATGTACGAACAGGTGCGGCCGGTGCTGCGCGGCGAGCCGGAGGTACGGGGCGGCAGCGCCGCGCCGGGCGTCCTGACGGGCGCGTTCGCCGCCCGCGGGGTGTCGTTCCGGTACGGGGACGAGGGCCCCCTCGTCCTCGACGACGTCACGGTCGAGGTCGGCGAGGGCGAGTTCGTCGCCGTCGTCGGACCGAGCGGCTGCGGCAAGTCCACCCTGCTGCGGCTGCTGATCGGCTTCGAGCGGCCGGTGTCCGGCAGTGTGCTCTACGACGGCCAGGACCTCTCCGCCCTCGACCTGAGCGCCGTGCGGCGCCAGTGCGGGGTCGTGCTGCAGAACGCGCAGCCGCTGACCGGTTCGATCCTGGACTGTGTGCGGGGCGCCGAGTCGTTCACCCAGGAAGAGGTGTGGGAGGCGGCCGAACTCGCCGGGCTCGCCGAGGACATCCGGCGCATGCCGATGGGTCTGCACACGATGATCGCGGGCGGCGGGGCCGTCTCGGGCGGCCAGCGCCAGCGGCTGATGATCGCGCAGGCCCTCGTACGGCGCCCGCGCATCCTCTTCTTCGACGAGGCGACCAGCGCCCTCGACAACGCGACGCAGGCCGTCGTCATGGAGAGCACCCGGCGGCTGCGGGCGAGCCGGCTGGTGATCGCGCACCGGCTGAGCACCGTCATGGACGCCGACCGCGTGATCGTGATGGACGCCGGCCGGGTGGTCGAACAGGGCGCCCCGCAAGCACTGCTGGCCAACCCCTCGGGCCGGCTGACCGAACTCGTACGCCGGCAGTTGGCATAACCGGCGACGGTGACGCAGGGGAGGGGACCGCGCCGGGCGGCGCGCGGGGCACGCTGACCCGGGAGGGCGCCAGACGCCTCCCGATCGGTCCTCACCGGCTCCTGACCTGGCTGCCGTTACCGGTCGGCGCCGCCCTGTGGGCCTGGTCGCTGCCGCGGATTCGCTTCCACCACCTGGGGGATTTCGGGCTGCTCGACCGTTTCCCCGTCGCGTTCTACGCGTCTCTCGCCATCCTCACCGTCGGCTTCGTCGCCTCGCTGCGCCGCGCGGGTACGGCCCCCTGGTGGCCGCTCACGTACAGCCTGGGCATGCTGTTCGCGCTGAAGGCGCCCACGGCGCTGCTGTACGACACGGTCCGCTACGCGTGGGCTTCCAAGCACGACGCGGTCATCGCCCGCCTGCTCACCGAGGGCACGGTCCATCCGCACGACGTACTGAACGGCGGCATGTCCGCCTACGACCAGTGGCCGGGCTTCTTCTCGCTGAACGCCGCCCTGATCCGCGCCTTCGGCGTGCACGGGGCCGCCGTCTACACCAACTGGGCCCCCGTCATCTACGGCGCCCTGGCGCTGCCGATCCTCGTCCTGATCTACCGCACGTTCACCGACGACTGGCGGCTCGTGTGGACCGCGGTGTGGATCTTCCAGCTCGCCAACTGGGTGGGCCAGGACTACCTGTCGCCGCAGGGGTTCGCGTACGTGCTGTTCCTCGCCGTCTTCGCGGTGGTGCTGCGCAACTTCGTCCGGCCGGGCACGGCGGGCGCGCTGCGCGAGAGGGACCGGCTCGACCCGGCGGCGGCGCCCGTGCCGCCGTCCACCACCTGGCGGCAGCGGGCCATCGGCGTCGCACTGCTGGCACCGCTGATCGCCGCGATCAACTCCGCGCACCAGCTGACACCTGTCATGCTCTGCGTCACGCTGTTCGCGCTCTGCCTCACGCGCCGCTACCGCAACATCGGGCTGTTCGTGACCGCCGCCGTCATCATGGGCATCTGGGACCTGACCATGGGCAGGCCGCTGTTCGTCGACACGATGAAGACGCTGAGCGGACAGCTCGGCGACCTGCTCAGCAACGCGAAACCCGGCATCGGCGGCAACCCGACGGGCGAGGGCGCGGAACTCGTCGGCATCGTCAACATCGTGATGGTGGTGGCGCTCGGGGTGCTTGCCGTGGCGGCCGTGCTGCTCCGCCGCAGGCTCGCCCGGTCGGCGCTGCCGCTGCTCCTCGCGGCCGTCGCGCCCGCGCCGCTGCTCGCCGTCAACAACTACGGCGGCGAAATGGTCTTCCGCGTCTACCTGTTCGGCCTGCCGGGCTCGGCGTTCTTCGCCGCCGCCGCGCTGGTGCCGTCCGCGGCGTACGCGGGCAGGGCCCGCAGGGTCGCCCAGCGGGTCATGGTCGTGGCACTGCCCGCGGGCGTCCTCGTCCTGCTCGCGGGGTTCCTCCCCTCCTACTACGGCAAGGAGAGCATGCAGTACGCGCCGCCGCAGGAGGTCGCCTTCGTGGAGCGGGCGTACGACCGGGCGCCGGTCGGCTCGCTCGTCATGGCGGCCACGGGCTCGTTCCCGGGGGCGTACTACCACTACAGCCACTACGACCACTGGTTCTTCACCGAGCAGGACGCCGCGGCCAACCAGAAGCTGCTCAAGGACCCCGGCGACTACCTGGCGGAGGGCATCCCCGCGGGCTGCCCGGCCTACATCCTCCTCACCCCGACGCAGCGCGACGCGGTGCAGGGCGAGGGATACCTGCCGCCGGGCGGATACAACCGGCTCGTCACGGCGTTGAAGGCGTCCCCGCACTTCAAGATCGTCGAGGACACCAGCCACGGCCTGCTGCTCCAGCACCTCCCAGTGCCGACGAAACCCGAGCCGCTGCCGCCGGACGTCGAGCCCTGACCGCCCCCGCCGCCCCTCCGTCACCTCCGTCACCTCCGTCACCGCCGTCGCCTCTGTCGTCGCTTCCCACCGTCGTCGCCTCCACCGCCACCAGGAGCCATGCCACGCCATGAACCGCACCCAGGCACAGTTCAGAGCCGCCCTCGCGCTGTCGGGATGGGTCGCCCTCGCCGCGACCCTGCTGCCCTCGGGCGCGTTCCTGCGCTGGGCGCCCGTCCTGCTGTTCGTCACCTTCGGTCCGGGGCTCGCGCTCCTGTACCCCCAGCCGGGCCGCCCGCGTCCGGCCGCCCGCCTGGAGACCCTGGCCCTCGCGGCGCCGTTGAGCTGGTCGCTCGCGACGCTCGCCGCGACCGCGCTGTTCCTGGTGCAGGGGTTCTCCGCGACGGTCTTCCTGATCTCGCTCGCCGCGTTCTGCACCGTCGCGGCACTGCTGCCGGGGCTGCCGTTCCCGACCGCGATCCGCGCGGCCCGTGACGAGGCCGCGGAGGCGGCGGGCGCGCGGGCCGGCGCCGGCCGAGAGCCCTGACCGTGCGCCACCGCACGGCGCGGCCACGGGCCCGGTTCGGCGGTACGGAACTGCTCCTCGCCCTGGCGACGGTCGGCGCGCTCCTCGCCGGCCTCGGCGTCTGGTGGTCCGGCCGCTCGGCCGACCACGCGCGGGCACCCGGAGACTGCGCGCCGACGAAACTCCTGGAGCCGCCGTGCGGGGCGTGGTGGGGAGCGTACGTGCCCTACGCGCGGGACGGCTCGCTCACCGAGGCCGTCCACGGCTTCGAGCGGAAGATCGGCCGCACGCTCGACCTCGTGTACACCTACCACGACATGTCCAACACGCCGCGGGACGGAGTGCTCCTGACGCCGGACGAGCGCGAGCTGGGCGAGCACCGGATGCTGATGCTCGCCTGGGAATCGACGGTCTGGACCGAGCCGCACCACAAGAACTACACGGAGACGCAGCTCGGCTGGGGCCGGGTGGCCGCGGGGGACTTCGACAGGACGGTCATCGATCCCGAGGCGGAGCGCGTCAAGGCGTACGGGAAGACGGTCTTCTTCTCGTTCGACCAGGAGTCGGACTTCCGTACCCCGGCGGCGGGCACCCCGGCCCAGTTCGTCGCGGCCTACCGTCATGTGTACGACCGCTTCCGGCGGCTGGGCGCGGACAACGTGATCTGGGTGTGGACCGTGTCGGGCTACCTCGGCCACAAGGACCTGATGAAGGAGCTGTATCCGGGGGACGCCTACGTCGACTGGATCGGCATGGACCAGTACAACTACTACCTCTGCCACAAGTCGCCCGACTGGCTGGACTTCCGGCAGAGCCAGCAGCCGTCCTACGACTGGCTGCGGAAGAACATCTCGGCGACGAAGCCCCTCATGCTCTCCGAGTTCAGCACCGCCCCCGATCCGGCCGATCCGGACCGGCAGAAGGGCTGGTACGAGCAGATACCGAAGGCCGCGCCCGGGCTCCCGGGCGTGAAGGCGATGGTCCAGTGGGACAGCCCGGTCCCGGGGCCGGACTGCGATCTGCGCGCGGACCACGGTCCGGCGCTCCAGGGCTACAGGAAGGCGGGCGAGGCGCCCTACGTCAACCAGCCGCTGCCCGCGCAGGCGCGCTGAGAGCGGCCCCGGGGGGGGGGGCCGGGGGGGGGGGGGGGCCCGGCCCCCCCCCCCCCCCCCCCCGGGGCCCGGGGGGGGGGGGGGCGCCGGCCGGCGCCGCCCCCGCCCCGCCGCGGCGGCGCCCCCCCCCCCCCCCCCCCCCCCCCCCCCCCCCCCCCCGGGCGCCCCCCCCCGGGGGGGCCCCCCCGGGGGGCCCCCCCCCCCCCCCGGGCCGCACATGCCGCCGGGCGGCGGACCGGAGTGGCGTCGGCGGAGGCGCGCGTCACGCGGCGGGCGCGCCGTCCAGCTGCTCGATCGTCGCCAGGGACGGCCCCCGGCGGGCCCGGAGGCCGCGGGCCGCCTCCTCCGCGCCCCGCAGCGTGCGGACCGCGTTCTGCCATGTCAGCTTCGCCAGGTCCGTACGGGACCAGCCGCGGGTGAGCAGCTCGGCCAGCAGGTTCGGGTAGCCGGCCACGTCGGACAGGTCGCTCGGGGTGAACGCCGTGCCGTCGAAGTCGCCGCCGATGCCGACATGGTCCACGCCCGCGACCTCGCGCATGTGGTCCAGGTGGTCGGCGACCGTGGCCGCCGTGGCCACCGGGCGCGGGTTCGCCGCCTCGAACTCCTCGTGCAGCCGCATGGCGCGCGGCGTGGTGTCCAGGTGGTGCAGGCCGTGCGCGCGCAGGTTCTCGTCCGCGGCCTGCGTCCAGGCGACCGCCTCGGGCAGGACGAACTTCGGGACGAACGTGGCCATCGCGACGCCGCCGTTCGCGGGCAGCTGCGCCAGCACGTCGTCCGGGATGTTCCTCGGGTGGTCGCAGACGGCGCGGGACGACGAGTGCGAGAAGATCACCGGCGCCTCGGCCACGGCGAGCGCGTCGCGCATCGTCGTCGCCGCCACGTGCGAGAGGTCGACCAGCATGCCCAGCCGGTTCATCTCCCGTACGACCTCGCGGCCGAAGGCGGTGAGCCCGCCGGCGCGCGGCTCGTCCGTCGCCGAGTCTGCCCAGCGCAGGTTGTGGTTGTGGGTGAGCGTCATGTACCGGACGCCCAGCTCGTACAGGGCGCGCAGGGTGCCCATCGACTCGGCGATGGACTGGCCGCCCTCGGCGCCCATCAGCGACGCGATCCGGCCCTCGGCCCGCGCCGCCTCCATCTCGTCGGCCGTACGGGCCGACGCCAGGTCCTTCGGGTAGCGGGCCAGGAGCTGCCGGACGAAGTCGATCTGCTCCAGGGTCGCCGCGACGGCGTTCTGGCCGGGGCCCAGGTCGGACGGTACGTACACCGACCAGAACTGGCCGCCGACACCACCGCGCCGCAGCCGGGGGATGTCCGTGTGCAGCTCGCCGCTGCGGTCGCCCGCCACGTCCACCGCGTCGAGGTCGTAGCCGGCCTTCTCGCGCATCGCCCACGGCAGGTCGTTGTGCCCGTCGACCACCGGGAACGCCGCCAGCAGGTCCCGTGCCTCGTCCAGCCGTCCGTTCGCGTCCGCCATCGTGCCGCTCACTCTCCGATCACTCCCGCCCGCTCGGGCCTGCTCCCGGTCATGTCCCACTCACTTGCCGAAGCCGAAGGACGCCTCGCCCTGGGTCTTCGCCCGCAGGCGCTTGCCCTTCTCCGTGGCCTGGTCGTTCAGCTCCTGCTGGAACTCCCGCATGTGCGCGAGCAGCGCGGGATCGCCCGTGGCGAGGATGCGCGCCGCCAGCAGGCCCGCGTTGCGCGCGCCGCCCACCGACACCGTCGCGACCGGCACGCCCGCGGGCATCTGCACGATCGACAGGAGGGAGTCCATGCCGTCCAGGTACTTCAGCGGGACCGGTACGCCGATCACCGGCAGCGGCGTCACCGACGCCAGCATGCCCGGCAGGTGCGCCGCGCCTCCCGCGCCCGCGACGACCGCCTTCAGGCCGCGGTCCGCCGCGCCCTCGCCGTACGCGATCATCTCGCGCGGCATGCGGTGGGCGGAGACCACGTCGACCTCGTAGCGAATCCCGAACTCGTCCAGTGCCTTGGCCGCGGCCTCCATCACCGGCCAGTCGGAGTCGGAGCCCATCACGATGCCGACGAGCGGCGCGTTCTCTGAGGTCATTCGGTGATCGTTCCTCGCAGGTAGCCGGCGGCGTGGCGGGCGCGCTCCAGCACGTCGTCCAGGTCGTCGCCGTAGGTGTTGACATGTCCGACCTTGCGGCCGGGCTTCACGTCCTTGCCGTACATGTGGATCTTCAGCCGCGGGTCCCGGGCCATGCAGTGCAGGTACGCCGCGTACATGTCGGGGTAGTCGCCGCCGAGCACGTTGCACATCACGCTCCAGGGCGCGCGCGGGCGCGGGTCGCCGAGGGGCAGGTCCAGCACGGCCCTGACATGGTTCGCGAACTGCGACGTGATCGAGCCGTCCTGCGTCCAGTGGCCCGAGTTGTGGGGGCGCATCGCCAGCTCGTTCACGAGGAGCCGGCCGTCGCGCGTCTCGAACAGCTCCACCGCGAGGTGGCCGACGACGCCCAGTTCCTTCGCGACCCGCAGCGCCAGCTCCTGCGCCTCGCCCGACAGGTCCTCCGACAGGCCGGGCGCGGGCGCGATCACCGTGTCGCAGACGCCGTCGACCTGCCGCGACTCGACGACCGGGTAGGCCACGGCCTGGCCGTGCGGCGACCGTACGACGTTGGCGGCCAGCTCCCGCGCGAAGTCGACCTTCTCCTCGGCGAGCACCGGCACCCCGGCCCTGAAGGGCTCGGCGGCGTCGGCCTCGGACCGTACGACCCACACACCCTTGCCGTCGTAGCCGCCGCGCACGGTCTTGAGGACCACCGGGAACCCGTCGCCCGCGCCCGGCGTCCCGCCCGCGTCGGCGTCCCCGGCGACGCCCTCGGCCGCGAAGGCCGTCACGTCCGCCGGGTCCGTCACGATGCGGTGGCGCGGGCACGGCACGCCGAGCGCCGTGAGCCGCTCCCGCATCACGCCCTTGTCCTGGGCGTGCGCGAGGGCGTCCGGTCCCGGCCGTACGGTCACACCGTCGGCCTCCAGCGCCCGCAGGTGCGCGAGCGGCACGTGCTCGTGGTCGAAGGTGATCACGTCGCAGCCGCGTGCGAACGCGCGCAGGGTCTCCAGATCGCGGTGGTCGCCGACGACGACATCGGCCACCACCTGCGCCGCGGAGTCCTGCGGTGTGTCACTGAGGAGCTTGAACTTCAGGCCGAGGGGGATGCCCGCCTCGTGGGTCATACGGGCGAGCTGACCGCCACCGACCATGCCGACTACGGGGAACGTCACCCGACCAGGGTATCCGGCGCCCTCCCCGGCGCGGTGGGCCGCTCGCCCGGCGCCCGCGGGGAGGCCGCGGGGCCGGGCCCGGGGCCCGTCGGCCGGACAGCGAGCCGGGGCGCGGACGGCTGGTTAGCATGTGGTGCGACGACACCGAACGGACGGGGCAAAATCAGATGAGCGTACGGGGCGTGGGCGCGGGCGCGGCACCGCGGGCGCGACCGCACCGGCTGCTCCAGGAGATCGTCAAGTTCGGCGCCGTGGGCGGGGCCGGCCTGCTGGTGAATCTGCTGGTGTTCAACCTGGTCAGGCACGCCACGAGCCTGCCCGTCGTGCGCGCGTCGGTGCTGGCCACGATCGTGTCGATCATCTTCAACTACATCGGCTTCCGCTACTTCGCGTACCGGGACAGCGACAAGTCCGGTCGTACGCGCGAGCTGACGCTGTTCCTCTTCTTCAGCGTGATCGGCCTGATCATCGAGAACGGCATCCTCTACACGGCCACGTACGGGTTCGGCTGGGACTCACCGCTCCAGAGCAACGTGTTCAAGTTCATCGGCATCGGCGTGGCCACGCTGTTCCGCTTCTGGTCGTACCGCTCGTGGGTGTTCAAGGCGCTGCCGGCCGGCGAGTCGTTCCTGGAACGCGAGAGGCGGGAGAGGCGCGAGAAGGACCCGGAGGCCACGTCGGACCGCGTGGGCTGAGCCCGGACCGCGGTGGCTGAGCCCGGACCGCGTGGGCTGAGCCCGGCCAGTGGCTGAGTCCGGACCGCGTGGGCCGAGCCCCGTGGGTCTCCGGCGAACTCACCGCACCGGACGTTCCGGTTCCTCCCGCTCCTCCGTCTCGCGGCTCAGGAAGAGCGCGAACACCGGCGGATTCGGCTGGAGCAGCTCCAGGCGCCCGCCGTCCGCCTCCGCCAGGTCGCGTGCGACGGCGAGGCCGATGCCCGTCGAGTTGTGGCCGCTGATCGCGCGCTCGAAGATGCGCGCTCCGAGGTCGGGGGAGACCCCCGGCCCCTCGTCCGTCACCTCGATGACGGCCTGGTTGCCCGTGACACGCGTACGCAGCGCGACGGTGCCGCCGCCGTGCATCAGCGAGTTCTCGATCAGCGCGGCGAGCACCTGCGCGATGGCGCCGGGTGTCGCCATCACCCACACGCCCTGCCGCCCCGAGCGCACGATCGCGCGCCCCGCGCCCCGGTAGACGGGCTTCCACTCCTCTATCTGCTGCTTGATGATCCGGTCGAGGTCGAGCGGGATGGCGGACCCGGTGCGCGGGTCGCGCGCGTTGGTGAGCAGCCGCTCCACCACGTCGGTGAGCCGTTCCACCTGGTTGAGCGCGATCGACGCCTCGTCCCTCGCGGTGTCCAGGTCCTCGGTGACCGTGATCTCCTCCAGCCGCATGGACAGCGCGGTCAGTGGCGTACGCAGCTGGTGCGACGCGTCGGCGGCAAGCCTGCGCTCGGCGGTCAGCATGCGGGCGATGCGCTCGGCGCTGGAGTCGAGGACATCGGCGACCCGGTCGAGCTCGGGCACCGCGTACCGCTTGTGCCGGGGCCGCGGATCGCCCGAGCCCAGCTTCTCCGCCGTCTCCGCGAGGTCCACCAGCGGCGACGCCAGCATGTTGGCCTGCCGTACGGCGAGCAGGACGGCGGCGATGATCGCGAGCAGCGCGACCGCGCCGATGATCAGCAGTGTGCGGCCGACCTCGCGGGTGACGGACGAGCTCTGCTCCTCGACGGTGACGACCTCGCCCTGCTCGCCGCGCGCCTGCCCGCGGATGACGGAGCCCGCGGGCTCGCTGCCGACCTGGACGTCGTCGTGGCCCGGCACGTCGATCCGCGCGTAGCGGTGGGCGGTGATCTGCTGCTTGAGGACGCCCGCGCTGATGGGCTCGCCGCCGAGGAGCCGGCCGTCCACGATGCTGACCACCCGCAGGGCCTCGGAGTCCACGCTCTCCTGGGCGCTGCTCGTGATCGTCCGGGTCTCCACGATGACCAGGGACACGCCGAAGACGGCGATCACGACGAGCACCACGGCCAGCGTGGAGTTGATCAGTCGACGGCGCAATGTGCCCTCCGGGTGGGGGTGGGCGCGGCCCCCCCCCACGACTCGCTGCGCACCTGCGAGGAGGCCCTGGAGTGGGCCGTGCTCGCCGGGG
>NZ_JAIUKE010000017.1 GCF_020176795.1 Streptomyces sp. 8L | reverse complement strand
CGGGAGAGCGGTGCGGAAGGGGACGAACGGCAGGGCGGACGGCCGACGTGGCGCGGCGGTCCCGCGTCCTCGCGGACGGCCGGAACCGGGCGCGCGGACGGCCCGGGTGGGGGCCTCGGAGCGCCTTGTCGGCCCAAGCATCACCAATCACGCGCCGCCTCGGCCCGGTATCCACGGAAAATCCTCCGCCCGCGCGAAATGGTTTCCCGCTGCCCGCCGTCCCACACCGGCCGGCACGTGCGAGGATGTTGCAGATCCGCGACAACCCCGGGCGACGGGGCGGCAGAGCGCCGCGCGCCGCCCCGGGAACCGGGCGGAGACGGGACCGAAGGGGAAGGACGGAGCCGGGCGGTGAGCGACAGCCGGAACCTCCTCGCCGAACAGCGCCGCGCGCTGATTCTGGACGAGGTACGCAGGCGCGGCGGGGTCCGCGTCAACGAGCTCACACGTACGCTCCGCGTCTCGGACATGACGGTCCGACGGGACCTCGACATCCTGGCCCGCCAGGGCGTGGTGGCGAAGGTGCACGGCGGTGCGGTGCCGGTCGCCGACGCGAGCACCCACGAGCCGGGGTTCGAGGCCAAGTCGGCGCTGGAGCTGACCGCGAAGGAGGACATCGCGCGGACGGCGGCCGAGTTCGTGGTGCCCGGCAGCGCGATCGCGCTGTCCGGCGGCACGACGACGTACGCGCTGGCGCAGCACCTGGTGGACGTGCCGGATCTGACGGTGGTGACGAACTCGGTGCGCGTCGCGGACGTCTTCCACGCGGCTCAGCCGGCGACGCCGCTCGGCGGCCACCGGGCGGGGGCCGCGACGGTCGTGCTGACGGGCGGGGTGCGGACGCCGTCGGACTCGCTGGTGGGGCCGGTCGCCGACCAGGCGATCCGCTCGCTCCACTTCGACGTGCTGTTCCTCGGGGTGCACGGCATCTCGGTGGAGGCGGGGCTCTCGACGCCGAACCTCGCGGAGGCCGAGACCAACCGGCACTTCGTCCAGGCGGCCCGGCGCGTGGTGGTGGTCGCGGACCACACCAAGTGGGGCACGGTGGGGCTCAGTTCGTTCGCGACGCTGGACCAGGTCGACACACTGGTGACGGACGCGGGCCTGTCCCGCCCGGCGCGCGAGGAGATCGCCGAGCGGCTCTCGGGCCTGGTGGTCGCGGGGGGTCCGGGCGAGGGGCCGGAGACCGGATGACGGCCTTCCGGGTGGAGCGCACGCCGGCGCTGGGCGTCGGGGAGGCCTGGCGGCGGATGACGGACTGGCCCTCGCACGCGGCCCGGGTGCCGCTGACCCGGATGTCGGTACGGACGCCGGGACCCACCAGGACGGGCACGGTGATCGTGGCCCGTACGGGACTCGGGCCCGCCGGGTTCGACGATCCGATGGAGATCGTGGTGTGGCAGCCGCCGGCCGAGGGGCGGGCGGGCCGCTGCCGGCTGGAGAAGCGCGGCAGGGTCGTCACGGGCTGGGCGGAGATCCGGGTGCGCGCGGAAGCCGGGAAGACCCGGGTGACCTGGCTCGAGGAGGTCCGGGTCGCCGCGCTGCCGCGGCTCTTCGACGGGGTGACGGCGGACGCGGGGCGGCTGATGTTCGGCCGCGAGGTCGACCACCTTCTGCGGACGGACCGGCGCTGAGGCCCGCTTCGCGGCCGACGCCCCACCCTTTTGGTACACGGCCGAACTGACGTCCCCGCTCTCCCTTGTGCGACCTTCGCATGATCCCTTCGTTGGGCCCTCCGAGCGGCACCAGCGGCTTCGTTGGGCCCTCCGAGTGGCACCAGCAGCACTGCACTTGCGGAAGGCACAGCCCCCGATGCCGACACAGCGCACCGACCCGGCCCTCGCGGGCACCGCCCCCGGCACCGACGAGGCGGAGGCCGTCCTCGTCGAGCACTATCCGCGCCTGGTCCGCCTGGCCTATCTGACCCTGCCGCCCGCCCTCGGCAGGCATCGCCGGGTGCTGGCCGCGCACCGCACCGTCCAGCGCTCCCTGCCACGCGCCCGGGGCACCGTCCGGATCGGGCGGGAGCGGGCCTACGCCTGGGTGCGCGAGGAGGTCCTCGCGGCGGCGCTGGCCCACGAGCGGCGCTCGCCGCTGCGCGGGGCGGCGCTGCGGGCCGTGGGCGGCGGACTGCCGTTCGTGGCGGGCCTCAGGCTGTTCCCGCGCGCGGGCGGTACGGACGAACTCGGCCTGGACCGCGCCCTGTCGGCGGTCGACGCGGCGGCACGGGCCGCGCTCGCCCTGCGGGTGCTGGAACGGCTGCCGCCGTCCGAGGTGCTCGCGCTGCTCGCCGACGCCGGCGCGGACGCGCCGGACGAGGCGCTGCGCACGGCGGACCGCCTCGCGGCCGGGCAGGAGGGCAGGGCCGAGGAGCTGCTCACCGCCGCGGAGTTCGACCCCTGCACGGTGCAGACCCGGCCGGCGGACCTGCTGCGCCGCCGACAGCACAGGAGGCTGGGAAGGATCGCGGTGGCCGTCACCCTGGGGGGCGCCTTGGTGTCGGCGGCCCTGTCGGACGCGCGGCCCGGCGATCCCGCGGTCGTCGCGGCGGGCCCCGCGGGCAGCGCGGCTGCCGCAGGCGCGCTCGACCCGCGGCGGGTGGTCCGAGCACCGGCCGGCGACTGGTCGGACTCGTCCCGGATGGACTTCACGGTGTGGCCGGCCCGCGGTGGACGCGCGCACGACACGGCCCTGATCGGCCGGGCGCTGGCCGCGTGGGGCGGGCGCGCCGCGCCGGACCGCCGGGTCGCGGTGACGGCGGCGCCGGGTACGGACACGGCGCCCCCCGACCGGTCCCCGCGGTTGCTGTTCGCGGGCGACACGGACGGGGCCGCCGTGGTGCTGCTGTACGACGGGGGCCGGGTGGCGCGCTACGCGGAGCCCGTATCCGGCGGGGGCGGCGCCGCGGCGCTCGACGTGTCGCGGGCCGACGACGGGGACGTGACGACGGACGCGGCGCTCGTGGTGAGCCGCTCGCCCGGCTCGGTGCGGTATCTGCTGGCGCCCTGGGTCGCTAAGACCGCAGGCAGGGATCTGCTGCGTCCCGACACCCGGGCGCGGACCGTGCGTGTGGCGGCGGACGGGGTCACGGACCCGGTGGCCGACCCGGCGGCGGGCGCCTCCTGCGGCTCGTGGCCGGTGCTCCAGCTGCGGTCGTCGGAGAAGATCGCGGAGAAGCACGCGTTCCTCCTCACCGACCTCGGGGGCCTCTCCCCCGCCCATCTCACCTACACGCCGCCGCCGGGGCCGGGCGCGCCCGCGCGGCAGCCGCGGGAAGCGACGTCGGGGCCCGCGCTCACCAGCTGGGCCCGCACCGCCTGTGCCCTGCCCGAACTGCGCGGCTCGGGCGTCAAGGCCGTGAACAACTGGGCGTTCGCCGAGCAGAGTCTGCCCGAGCACGGCGGGCGGGCGACCTGGGTGTGCTCGCGCGCCGACACCTGGAGCGGCCCCGGCCGGGTCATGGTGCAGTTCCAGGGCCCCTCTTCGACGGCCTCGGCCCGGGGCACGTTCGTTGCGAAGGCGGAGAACACGGCCCTGTGCAGCAGGTTCGGCCAGAACGTGGTGGCGGGGCTGCGCTGGAGGTCGGCGGCGGGCCACCCGTACCTGCTGGCCGCGGGAAGCCGCGCCGTCACCGCGATCACCGCGACGGGCGCGGTGCGGGCGCACGCCGGGGCGACGACCCTGGCGGTACGGGCTCCCCGGGGCGGCGCGGTGGAGCTGTCGGCGCGACTGGCGACCGGCGGCACGCTTCAAGGGGTCGGTTCGGTGGAACCCCTCTCTTGAGGGGCGCCGCCCGGTCGCCGGGCCGCGCGCCCGGGCCGTCCGACCGGTGGGATGTGAGGGGCCGTGGTCCGACGAATACACCCGGTGGAACTGGATTTCGTGGAGTCGGCGCCCGTACGCCTCACGTTCGGCGCCGCGCTCGGCGCGTCCCCCGAGGTCGTGTACCGGGAGCTGGCGGACCGCGCTGAGGACTGGCCCGACTGGTTCTCCGGTCTGGTCGCGGTGGCCAGGACGCCCGAGGGCAGGCAGGTGCGGCTGACGGGCGGCGGGCAGTTCTGGGAGACGGTGCTCGCGGCGCGCCCCACCACGCACTACGCGTACCGCACGGACCGCACCAACGCCCCGGGGATGTCCGCGCTCATCGAGGACTGGCGTCTCGTGGCCGCCGCGCCGGGGACGCGGGTGCGCTGGACGGTCGCGACGGACGGCGCGGCGCTGTACCGGGCGCTCGTACGGGCGGCCCGCCCCGCGCTCGCCCGCAACTTCCGCGTCTCGATGCGCGCCCTGGACCGTCGGCTGAGCCTGCCGAGGCGCTGAGCGGCGAGGCGCGGCCCGCGCGACGCGGGGCGCGAGAGGACGGCCGGCGCGACGCGGGCGGACGGCGCGACGCCGGGCGCGGGCGGGCGGACGGCGGCGGTCAGGCGCCCGCTCCGCCGGGCCAGGTGCCGTGCAGCAGGAAGTGGTCCAGCGTCGCCGTGTAGGGGCCGATGTCCAGACCCTGCGCCGCGAGCCAGGCGTCCGAGTAGTACTTGTCGAGATAGCGGTCGCCCCCGTCGCAGATCAGCGTGACGACGCTGCCGCGCTGACCGCGTTCGATCATCTCGGCGACGATCCGCAGCGCGCTCCACAGGCCGGTGCCCGTGGAGCCGCCCGCCCGCCGGCCGGCCAGCCGCTCCAGGACGCGGACCGCCGCCACGGTCGCCGCGTCGGGCACCTTCATCATGCGGTCGATCGCCCCGGTGATGAAGCTCGGCTCCATCCGGGGTCTGCCGATGCCTTCGATGCGGGAGCCCCGATCGCTGCACGCGTCGGTGTCGCCGTGCGTCCAGCCGTCGAAGAAGCAGGAGTTCTCCGGGTCGGGCACGCACACCCGGGTGTCGTACTGCATGTAGTGCGCGTAGCGCGCGATGGTGGCCGAGGTGCCGCCGGTACCGGCGGTCGCGACGATCCACGTGGGTTCCGGGTAGCGCTCCAGACGGAGTTGCTCGTAGATCGACTCCGCGATGTTGTTGTTGCCGCGCCAGTCCGTGGCGCGTTCCGCGTAGGTGAACTGGTCCATGTAGTGCCCCCCGCCGGTCGCGGCGAGGTGTGCCGCCTGCTCGTACACGGTCCGCGGGTCGTCCACGAAGTGGCAGCTGCCGCCCTGGAATTCGATCAGCCGGCACTTCTCGGCGCTGGTGGTGCGGGGCATGACGGCGATGAACGGCACACCGATCAGCTTCGCGAAGTAGGCCTCGGAGACGGCGGTCGAGCCACTGGACGCCTCGATGACGGGACGGCCGGGCCGAATCCAGCCGTTGCAGAGCCCGTAGAGGAACAGCGAGCGCGCCAGGCGGTGTTTGAGGCTGCCGGTGGGGTGGGTTGACTCGTCCTTCAGATACAGGTCGATGCCCCAGTGGTCGGGCAGCGGGAAGCGCAGCAGGTGGGTGTCCGCCGAGCGGTTCGCGTCCGCCTTCACCCGGCGTACGGCCTCCTTGAGCCACTCCCGGTACGCGGGGTCGCTGCGGTCCACATCGACGGTGTCCTCGGTCCCCCGGAAGCGGGGGCAGGCGGGTGCGGGGGCCACCGCGGTCCGGTCGACCGGGGTGTCGGCGCGGGAGGCCGCGGTGTGCGGGACGGGAGGAAGGGGGTGCTCGGCCATGCCCCAAGTGAACCGCAGCCCTCCGCCAAACGCTCACTTTGGGTAGCCATAAGACGGCCCGCCGACGGGACCGCGGCCCGCCGCGAGTTGCGGCGCCCACCCTGCGGGGTGAGGCTGATGCCACCTCACTCAGGGTGGAACGGCGGTGACGCTGCGAACCAGCCACGCCGGACCTCGACGGCGGCCGGATCGCGAGCCGGCAGCCGGCGCAAGAATCACGCTTCTTCCGGACCTCAATTCGGGGAGTCGCAGCCGTGACCAGCCAGCACAGCAGGCACTGCACGGTGGAGCTCCATGCCCTGCCGTCGCGGATCGGACAGGTCCGCAGAATCATCTCGGCGCAATTGCGCAACTGGCGCCTCGATCCCTTGATCGACCACGCGGCACTCGGAGTGACCGAGCTGCTGACCAACGTCGTCCGGCACGCCCAGCCGGACAAGCGGTGCACCGTCGACGTCGAGCTGCTGCTCAACCGCCTCACGGTCTCCGTCAGTGACCACGACCCGCGCATGCCGAAGCTCACGGACGCGGCCACCTACGACACCTGCGGCCGGGGTCTCGCTCTGATCGCGGCGGTCAGCCAGAGCTGGGGGGTGAGCCAGAGCGCGGGCGGCAAGAGCGTGTGGTTCACCCTGCCGGCACCCCAGGGCACGATCGCGGCGCTCTCGTCGCACTGCCCCGTCTACGGGGCGGCGACGGACGGCCCCTTCGACACCGCGAACCTCGAAGCGGTGATCCTGGAGTACGGGCATGCCACGGCCCGGTCGGCCGTCATGGGCTGAGCGGGCGGCCGGTACCCGCTGGGGAAGTGGGCCGGCCGGCTCGTGCCGCGCGTACCCGGCCGTACGCGGCGGGGGCCGGGCGGCGCCGAGCACCGTCCGGCCCCCGCCTGCGCCTCACAGCGCGGCGCTCTTGCCGTTCCGCCGGCCGAACTGCTCGTCCAGTACGGACAGCCTGCGCCAGTACTCGTCCTCGTCGATCTCGCCGGAGGCGAACCTGCGGCCGATGATCGCGATCGGGGACCGCTCGTCGTAGCCGCCCCGGCCCCCCGGCCCCCCGGGCCCGCCTGACGACGGTGAAGACGGCCGCGAATACGGCGGCCCAGACGAGCGGGACGAAGAGGATGAACGGGCCGGGCCCGCCGTCGTGCGATGCGAGTGTGTGCATGGGGCTCAACTCCTGGTGTCACCGCGAGTCCGCGGTCCTTTCCGACACCTCCGAGCCTCCCGCGCGGGCGCGCCCCCGTCGTCGTACGGCCAGCGGCACCTCGCATACCTCCCCGGGAGTACGCGGCGGCGCGGCGCGGACGCCCGGCGGCTCATGCACGCTCGCCGGAGCGGCGCCCTTCGTCCCCGGCTCCCTCTACGCGAGCGCCAGCGTCTGTGTCTGCACCGATGCGGCCTGGGCTGCCGCGTGCCTGTCGCGTGAGCGGAACCGTGAGCGGAACGTGGTGCGCGGCTGCCCCGTGAGGGCGGCCGTCCGTGGATCAGGGACCGGATTCTTCACTCCGAGGGAGCAACCGGCGGCGAACACGGTGCGTGACGTCCGACCGCCCCTGCGGCCGGCCCGGGAAGATCACCGCAGGCGCCGGACGGGCGCCCCGCCCGCCGCCGTCCGTCAGGCGGCGAGCGCGCCGAGCGGGTCGTCCAGCACCGGCTGCCAGGCGACCTCGGCCGCGCCCACCAGGCTGTTGTGGGCCAGGGCGCAGGCGAGGACCGGCACACTGCTGCTACGGCCCCACAGGCTCCGGTCGGCGACGACGGCGCGCAGCCGGTCGGGGTCGGCCGCCAGCAGTTCGCCGTGCAGGCCGCCGAGGATGATGCGGTCGGGGCTGAGGATGTTCACCAGGCCCGCGAGGCCGAGACCGAGACGGTCGATCAGACGCTCGGCCGCGGACCGCACCGCCGGGTCGCCGTACTCGGTCCGCAGCAGCGCGACGGCCTGCTGGAGCAGGTTCGTCTCCGGGCCGGGGTCGCGGCCCGCGGCGGTGAGGAGGGCGAGCGGGTCCGCCTCGACGTCGAGGCAGCCCCGGCCGCCGCAATAGCAGGGGCGGCCCTCGGGGTTGACCGTGAGGTGCCCCACCTCCAGCGCGAGCCCCGCGTTGCCGGTGTACAGGCGGCCGCCCAGTACCAGCGCGCCGCCCACGCCGCGGTGCCCGGTGGCGACGCACAGCAGGTTGTCCGCGCCGCGTCCCGCGCCGTGCCGGTGCTCCGCGAGTGCCGCGAGGTTCACGTCGTTGCCGGTGAAGACCGGGCCGTCGAGTCCCGCGGCCCGCACCCGCTCCACGAAGATCTCCTGGACGGGCGCGCCGGCGTGCCACGCGATGTGCAGCGGGTTGAGGGCGGTGCCCTCGGGTTCCGCGACCGCCGACGGTACGGCGAGGCCCGCGCCCACGCACCGCCTGCCGCCCTCGCGCAGCAGGGCCTCGCCCGCGGCGACGGCGTCGCCGAGCACCCGGGCGGGGTCCGCGTCGACCACACCGCGGCCCGCGGCGGTGGCGACGATACGGCCGCCGAGCCCGACGAGCGCGACCCGGAAGCCGTCGGAGTGCACCTGCGCGGCCAGTGCCACCGGGCCCGCCTCGTCGACGGACAGCCGGTGCGAGGGCCTGCCCTGCGACCCGGCACCCGCGCCGGGTCTGGAGTCGACCCTGATCAGGCCGAGCGCCTCCAGTTCCGCCGCGACCGCGCCCGCGGTGGCGCGGGTGACGCCCAGCTCGGAGGTGAGGACGGCACGGGTGGGCGCACGCCCGGTGTGCACGAGTTCGAGCGCGGGGCCGAGTGCGCTCCTGCCGCGCTCCAGCCGCGTGCGGATCGGGGCCGCCTTGCCGTTCATGCGCCGAGTCTCCCATGATCCGTTGCGTCTGTCGGGCCCTTGTCGGCTTCCGTGAGGGTCCCTATGCTGCTTTTGTGCCGGATATAAACAAACCCGTGACGAACGCCATAGAGCCCGTCCCCCCTCCCGCGGCTCCCGAGGCCCGCGGCCCGGCGCCGGCCGCGGCGGAACACCGTCGCCATCTATCCCGGCTACGCGTGGCGGTGACCCTGTTCTTCGGGCTCGACGGGTTCGTCTTCGCGGGCTGGGTCGTCCGCATCCCGGCCGTCAAGGCCCAGGCCGACGCCTCGGCGAGCGCCCTGGGGCTCGCTCTGCTGGGGGTGTCGGCCGGCGCCGTGGTGACCATGACGCTGACCGGACGGCTGTGCAAGGCCTTCGGCGCCCGCCCGGTCACGGCCGGGTGCTCGGCGCTGTTGTCGCTCTCGGTCGCCCTGCCCGCCCAGGCCCACTCCGCGCTCGCACTGGGCCTGGTGCTCGTGGTCTTCGGAGTCGGGTACGGCGGTCTGAACGTGGCGATGAACGCGGTCGCCGTCGACCTCGTGGCCGCCCTGCGACGGCCCATCATCTCCAGCTTCCACGCCGTCTACAGCCTGGGCGGCATGCTCGGCGCGGCACTCGGCGGGCTCGTCGCCGGGAGCCTCTCCCCCGCCGTGCACCTCGGCATCCTCGCGGCGATCGCGCTGGTCGCCACGGCGGTGCTGACGCCGTTCCTGCTGCGCGGTCCCGAACCCGCGGCACCCGCAGCCGCACCGGGACCCGCGCCCGCGCCACGGCCGGCCCCGGGTCGCGCCCGCCAGGGCGCCGCGACGGCCGCGCGGCCCCGGACGGGCGGTGTGGTGGTGCTGTTCGGTGTGATCGCCTGCTGCACGGCGTACGGGGAGGGCTCGATGTCCGACTGGAGCGCCCTGCACCTGACACAGGACCTGGGTGCGGCGCCGGGCCTCGCGGCCCTCGGCTACTCGGCCTTCGCGCTCGCGATGACGATCGGCCGCCTGTCGGGCACAGCCGTCCAGGAGCGCTTCGGCCAGACGGGCACCCTGGTGGTCGGCGGCCTGACGGCGGCGGCCGGCATGCTCGTCGGCGCGCTCGCGCCCGTCACCTGGCTGGTGTTCGCCGGATTCGCGGTGATGGGCCTCGGCCTGGCCAACATCTTCCCCGTCGCGATAGGGCGCGCGGGCGCCCTCTCGGGCCCGAACGGCGTCGCCGTGGCCTCGACGCTCGGCTACGGGGGCATGCTGGCCGGGCCGCCCGCGATCGGCTTCCTCGCCGACTGGCTGTCGATGCCCGTCGCACTCACCACGGTCAGCGTCCTCGCGGCGCTCGCCGCGGTCCTCGGCTACACGGGCCGCGACGCGGGCAGGGACTCTGTCCGCACCTGAACCCCCTTGCCGGACAGGGGGCGGCGGCCCCGGTGTTCGTCGCCCGGCTGCTGAAGGCCGTGGCGGCCTGGCTGCGGCGTACGCACGCGGGCGCGGGCCCGCCTCAGCCGAGCCATCCGGGGCGCACAAGACCCGTCTCGTAGGCCAGGACGACGAGTTGGGCGCGGTCCCGCGCCCCGAGCTTCACCATCGTGCGGCTGACGTGTGTCTTCGCGGTGAGGGGGCTGACCACCAGGCGGCGCGCGATCTCCTGGTTCGTCAGGCCGATGCCCACGAGCGCCATCACCTCCCGCTCCCGGTCGGTGAGGTTCGCGAGGCTCCCGGTGTCCACCGGCGTCTTGGAGCGGGAGGCGAACTCCGCGATCAGCCTGCGGGTCACGCCCGGCGAGAGCAGCGCGTCGCCCGCCACCACCGCTCTTACGGCGCGCAGGAGTTCGTCCGGCTCGGTGTCCTTGACGAGGAAGCCCGAGGCGCCGGAGCGAAGGGCCTCGAAGACGTACTCGTCCAGTTCGAAGGTGGTCAGCATGACGACCTTCACGCCGTCGAGCACGGCGTCACCGGTGATCGCGCGCGTCGCGGCCAGCCCGTCGAGCAGCGGCATCCGGATGTCCATCAGGACGACGTCGGGGCGCACATCGCGCACCTGGCGCAGGGCGGCCTCACCGCCGGCGGCCTCCCCGACCACCTCGATGTCGTGCTGCGCGTCCAGCAGGGCGCGGAAGCCGGCCCGTACGAGCGACTGGTCGTCGGCGAGCAGGACACGGATCACGGTCTCTCCTGAGGGCATCGGGGCGGAGCGGGGGCGGTCGGCGCGTCGCGTGCGGGGTTCTCCACGGGCAGGACGGCACGCACCCGGAAGCCGCCGTCCGGCCGCTCCCCCGCCTCGACTCTGCCGCCGAGTGCGGCGGCCCGCTCCCGCATGCCGGTGAGTCCGTTGCCGCTGCCGCCCGCGTCCGCGCCCGTCGCCGGGCCCGCGTCGTCCACCCGCAGGTCGACGGCGCCCGGCCGGTAGCCGATGCGTACGTCGGCGGTACGGGAGCCGGAGTGGCGTACGACGTTGGTGAGCGCCTCCTGCACGAGGCGGAACGCGGCGAGGTCCGTGCCGGGCGGCAGCCGGAAGGGGGTGCCCACCACCTCCGTCGCGACCGTGAGCCCGGCGCTCGCGGCCTGTTCCACGAGTTCCGGCAGCCGGTCGAGGCCGGGGGCGGGGGCACGAGGCGCGTCGCCCGGCGTCCGCAGCGCGTCGAGGACCTGCCGCACCTCGCCGAGCGCCTCCTTGCTGGCCGTCTTGATCGTCGACAGCGCCGTACGCGCCGCTTCCGGGTCGGAGTCGAGCAGCGCGAGCCCCACACCGGCCTGCACGTTGACCACGGAGATGGAGTGGGCGAGGACGTCGTGCAGCTCCTGCGCGATGCGCAGCCGCTCCTCGTCCCTGCGGCGCGTCTCCGCCTGCGCACGCGCCCGGCGTTCCCTGGTCCACTGCTCGCGCCGCACGCGCAGCAGCTCGGAGAGCGCGAGAAGGACGAGCGTCCAGGCGGCCACCGCCGTCTCGCCTGCCCAGCCCGCGGGGGGGCCGCCGGGCGGCGGCAGCCGGCGGTAGAGCCAGTGCACGACGAGGGCGTGCCCCGTCCACAGCGCGGCAGCGGCGCCCCATGCGGGGTAGCGGTGGCCGGTGACGACGGCGGCGAACACGGCGACGGCGGGGGCCAGGAAGACGGGCCCGTACGGGTAGCCGGCCGCCACGTAGGCGAGGACCGCGCCGACAACCACGTACAGCACGGTGACCGGATGGCGGAACCGCAGCACCAGCGGCAGGCACGCGAGGAGGAGCAGCAGCCACGCACCCGCGTCGAGGCCCGTGCGGTGCGGCTGGCCGTGGGCGGAGAACGAGGTGCCGACCAGCACGAGGACGGTGGCCGCCACCGTCGAGCGGACCGGGAGCCTGACGCCCAGGTCGTCGGCCGCCCAGCCGGGCACGAACCGCGGCCCGGTGCCCCTGCCGCGTCCGGGTCCGTGCCCCGGCACCCGTCCGGGGCCGTGCGGCCTGCGCTCGTGCCCGCGACGCGGTCCCCTGCCCCGGTGCGGGGCGCGTTGCGCTTCCATACGGTCACGCTAGACCGGGCGCGGTGCCCTTGGCGTCCGCCGTCCGGCGCCCGCGGGCGTACTCCGCGGGGAGTACGGACGTCCGGCGCGGGGAGTACGGCGATGACGGCCGCGGGTGCCGTGCGCACGGGGCCGGGAGGCCGAGCCACCCGGCGGCCCTCCCGGGACCGGCGCCCGTCACTCGGGGGAGCCGGCCCTCCTGTGGTCCGTCTCGTGCACCCCGATGGCCGCCGTCTCTCCGTCCGCGGGCTCGGGCGCCGCCACGGCGTCCGTCGTGCGCGCCGCCTCCTGCCCGCGGTCCAGCACGTTGAGCGCGCGGCGCGCGAGCGGGTGCGTACGGACGAGTCCTGCCAGGGTGGTGGAGCCGCGCACGATGTCGGCGAACGCGTTCCACGCGGGCCTGATCGAGGTGATCGCGCCGTGGATCAGGGCGGGGCGGCGCTCGAAGACGGAGAGCATGCGCCGCCCGACGGCCATCTCCACGCCGAGGCCCGCCTTGATGGCGAACGCGTAGTTCAGCGCCTGGCGCCGGGCGTCCACCGCGTCGTGGGCCTCGGCGATCCGAACCGCCCACTCCCCCGCGAGACGGCCCGAGCGCAGTGCGAACGAGATGCCCTCCCGGGTCCACGGCTCCAGGAGGCCGGCGGCGTCGCCGCAGACCAGCACCCGGCCCCGGGACAGCGGGGAGTCCTCGCTGCGGCACCGGGTGAGGTGGCCGGAGGAGACGGCGGGCTCGAACCCGGCCAGACCGAGGCGTGCGACGAAGTCCTCCAGATACCGCTTGGTCGCGCCGCCCTCACCGCGCGCGGAGATCACGCCGACGGTGAGGGTGTCCCCCTTGGGGAACACCCAGCCGTAACTGCCAGGAAGCGGGCCCCAGTCGAGATGGATGCGGCCCTTCCAGTCCTCCGCGACGGTGGGCGGCACCGGGATCTCGGCCTCCAGGCCCAGGTCGACCTGATCCAGCTTCACACCGACATGGGCGCCTATCCGGCTGGCGCTGCCGTCGGCGCCGACGACCGCGTGCGCCAGGACCGTCTCACCGCTGGTGAGCACCACGGCGACCGTACGGCGGTCGGGCACCGCGGGCCCGTGCTGCTCGACGCGGGAGACCGCGGCCCCCGTGCGCAGCACGGCGCCCGCCTTCTCCGCGTACTCGACCAGGCTCGCGTCGAACTCGGGGCGGTTGATGAGGCCGAACAGCATCCGCTTGGAGCGGCGTGTGCGGGTCAGCCTGCCGTTCAGCGAGAACGTCACCGCGTGGACCCGGTCCTTGAACGGCAGTTCGAAGCCGGGGGGCAGTGCGTCACGCGAAGGTCCGATGATTCCGCCGCCGCAGGTCTTGTAGCGGGGCAGCTCCGCCTTCTCCAGAAGCAGCACCCGGCGGCCCGCGACCGCGGCGGCGTAGGCCGCGGACGCTCCGCCAGGTCCTGCGCCGACCACGACGACATCCCACACCGGCTCGTCGTTCTCCAGGCCGGCGTCTGCGTTCTCGCTGCTCACGGTGTGCTTCTGCTCCCGACTTGGCGTGTTGCTCTGTTGACGAACGGCATCCTACGGCGCGGGCGTCCCGAACCCGCTGTGGGAGGATCATCCTGCCATCGGCCCATGTGAACCGACCGCAGCCACCCGTACAACGTGCCACCTTTCAGGAGCGTGCCCATGACCACGGACCCGATGCCGGAATTCGATCCACTCGCACAAACCGTCGCTTCTCTCATGCCGAGGGCCAAGGCCGAACTCTCGGAACTCGTCGCGTTCACGTCGGTCGCCGACCCCGCGCAGTATCCGAAGAGCGAGTGCGACGCCGCCGCGGGATGGATCGCGGACGCGCTGCGGGCGGAGGGCTTCGAGGACGTGGCCCTGCTCGACACCCCGGACGGCACCAAGTCCGTCTACGGACGGCTGGCTGGACCTGAGGGCGCCCCGACGGTCCTGCTGTACGCGCACTACGACGTGCAGCCGCCGCTGGACGAGGAGCGCTGGATCTCGCCGCCGTTCACGCTGACGGAGCGGGACGGGCGCTGGTACGGGCGGGGCGCCGCCGACTGCAAGGGCGGGGTGCTGATGCACCTGCTCGCGCTGCGCGCGCTCAAGGCCGACGGCGGAGTGCCCGTGACGGTGAAGTTCATCGCCGAGGGCTCGGAGGAGCAGGGCACGAGCGGGCTCGAAGAGTACGCGGAACAGCACCCCGATCTGCTCACCGCGGACGCGATCGTGATCGGCGACACCGGCAACTTCCGCGCCGGGGTGCCGACGGTCACGGCGACGCTGCGGGGCATGGTGATGCTCTCCGTCCGCGTCGACACGCTCGCGGGCAACCTGCACTCGGGCCAGTTCGGCGGTGCCGCGCCGGACGCGCTCGCGGCGCTCGTCAGGGTGCTGGACTCGCTGCGCGCCGAGGACGGCTCCACGACCGTCGACGGACTGTCCTCGGAGGCGCACTGGCCGGGTCTCACCTACGAGGAGGCCGACTTCCGGGCCGACGCGGGTGTGCTGGACGGGGTCGGCCTGATCGGCTCGGGTTCGGTGGGCGACCGCGTCTGGGCGCGCCCCGCCGTCACCGTGCTCGGGATCGACTGCCCGCCGGTGGTCGGCGCGACGCCGTCCGTGCAGGCGAGTGCCCGCGCGCTGATCAGCCTGCGGGTTCCGCCGGGCCAGGACACCTCGGAGGCGGCGAAGCTGCTGACGGCGCACATCGAGCGGAACGTGCCATGGGGCGCCCGGGTGGAGATCGAGGACCTGGGGCGGGGCGAGGCGTTTCGCGCGGACACGTCGAGCGCCGCGTACACCGCCATGGCCGAGGCGATGGCGGTCGCGTACCCGGGCCAGAAGATGCAGACGGCGGGCCAGGGCGGTTCGATCCCCCTGACGAACACGCTGGCCGGCCTGTACCCGAGCGCGGAGATCCTGCTCATCGGCCTGAGCGAGCCCGAGGCCCGCATCCACGCGGTGAACGAGAGCGTGGACCCCGAGGAGCTGCGCCGCCTCTCGGTGGCGGAGGCACACTTCCTGCGCCGGTACGCGACGTCGCACGACGCCTGACGTCCGACGCCTTCCACAGCCCGGTTCTCCGGCCGCCTCCGGGCGGGCCCGGGCCACGCGGAGCGCCCGTACGGCCCGGCGGTCGTGTGGCTGTGCCCGTACGGGCGTGACCGTGCGGCCCGTACGGGCGGCATGTCGGGCTCGTAGGCTCCGGGCTCGTACGGCTCCGGGCTCGCGGGCGGGCGCGGACGGTCCCCGGCTCACGGGCGGGCGGCGCGCGGGACACGGGACACGGTCGCGCGGCAGGTCCCGCTCCCGGCCCGGGGCCGCGTCCGACCGCAACGGCGGCCGCGGGCCAGCGCCCGGGCGACCGCTCCTGCGGGCGGTCAGCCCACCGGAACGCCCGCCTCCAGGTTCAGCACCCCGCCGCGCTCCCGGGCCCGCAGCGCCCAGCGCAGGCGGGCGAACCGGGCGGGAGGCAGCAGTTCCCCGGCCTCCTCCTCCGTGACGAAGCGCCAGGCCCGCAGCTCCGAGCCGGGCAGCAGGATGCGTGTGGCCGCGGGGAGCACCCCGCCGTCGAACAGCAGCCGCATGCCCCCGTAGCCGGGCGGGTTCGGCGGCTCCCAGTCGACCACCAGGAGACTGGGCACCTCGTCGAGTTCGACCCCGATCTCCTCGGCGACCTCGCGGACGCCCGCGCGGGCGGGCGCCTCGCCGCGTTCCACGACACCGCCGGGGAACTCCCAGCCCGGTTTGTACGTCGGGTCGACGAGCAGCACCCGGCCCGCCTCGTCGAACAGCAGCACCCCGGACGCGAGGGTCTCCGCCGTCGGCTCGGGCGTCATCACGATGTCGCGCACCGGGGCGGCGCCGCTGTGCAGCTCCGCCGCCAGCCGCGCCGCCGCCTGCTCGGGCGTCAGGCCCGTGGTGTCGACCGTGTGCGCGTCCTGCTCCAGCCAGCCGCCCAGGGCGGAGACGTAGGGCTCGATGTGCTCGTAGCGCCAGCGACGCGCGCGCTCGCGGCGCTCGGGGTCGTCCTCGTCCTGTTCGCGGTCCGCTATCCGGGCACGCAGGATCGTTTCATCCGTTGTCAGGAGCACATGCCGGACGGCGATGCGGCGGGCCGCGAGGCCGCCGAATATCTCGTCACGGTATTCCTGCCTGAGCAGGGTCATCGGCACCACCAGTACGCCGCCCACCTCCGCGAGCAGGGCGGCGGCGGCGTCCACCACAAGCCGCCGCCACATCGGCAGGTCCTGGTAGTCGTCCACCTCTGCCAGCCGCTTCTGCGGCAGCAGGCACCCGAGCCCCGCGCCGACCACTCCGGGGTCGTACAGGGTGCTGTTCGGGATCAGGTCGACCAGTTCGCGCGCCACCGAGGTCTTGCCTGCTCCGAACGCGCCGTTGATCCAGATGATCACGGATCGATCCCCCTTTTTTCTCTGCCCGTTGCCCGCTGCGCAACCTCCAGCGGATTCCCCTCAACTACCTCCCACGGAAACCCTTGGCCCGAACCTCACGCACCAACGCGCACCGTAACGCTTTGCCCTGGGGCATCGTTGGATAGCGATGTGAGAAGTGTGGCAAGGCCTCGCACAGCCGCCAGAACCGTGCTCCAGGGGTTTCCCGCGGGCGGACCGCGCGGCAGCTTGCCCGCGGAGGAGTTCGCCCGCGCGTGCCGCGAGGAGGGCACCCCAGCCGAAGTCGTGATGGACCTCGACCGGGATCTGTTCCTCGTGGTCGTACCCCAGCAGACCGGGCCCGGCGCCGGGACGGGCGCGTGAGAGCCGGCAGGGCCCCGGGCGCGCCCGTCGTGCTCGTCATGGCGCTCGCCGGGGGCGCGCTCGCGGCGGCGACCGCGCCCGCCGCCGCCGACAGCAGCGCCTGCACGCACGACTTCTCCGGCCCGCAGATCTGCATCAGGCTCGACGGCCAGGGCGCCACGAACTCCGTCACCGGAATCTGGACCAATCCGCCCGCCGGCATGGCGTCGCGATCCGTCTCGCTCTATCTGCGCGGCCGGCTCGACTCGACCGCGACGGCGACCCGCTCGGGCAAGGCCCTCATCCACACCTGGCCGAGCCGGAACCTCGGCAGCGGTACGAAGGTGTGCGTGAAGTTCCGCGGCAGCGCCCGCTCGGCCTGCCAGACGACCGGCTGAGGCCGACGGCCGGCGCCCTCCGGCCCTGCCCGGCGAGACCGACGAGCGCGCGGCACCCCGGCCGACCCTGCCCGGTGAGACCGACGAACGCGCGGCACCCCGGCAGGGCGGCCCGCGCTCAGCCGCCGACCGCCGCCGTGTCGCCGTCCCTGCTGCCCAGGCCCGTGGCCGCGGCGGCGCCGACGAGGCCCGCGTCCGTCCCCGTCATCGCGGGCACGATCTGGATTCCCTGGACGAAGGAGAGCGTCGCGTAGTCCCGCAGCGAGCGGCGCAGCGGGCCGAACAGCACCTCGCCCGCCTTGCCGACGCCGCCGCCGATCACCACGATGTCGATCTCGACCAGCGTGGCGGTGGCCGCGATGCCGGCGGCCAGGGCCTGGGCGGCCCGTTCGAAGGCGGCGATCGCGACCGGGTGCCCGTCCGCCGCCGCGGCGGCCACCGCCGCGGCGGTCGCGTCGCCGTCCGGGCCCGGCCGCCAGCCCGCGCCGAGCGCCCAGCGCGCGATGTTGGGTCCGCTGGCGATCCGTTCGACGCAGCCGCGGCAGCCGCACGGGCACAGGTCCCCGTCGAGGTCGACGCTGATGTGGCCGATGTGGCCCGCGTTGCCCGAAGGGCCGGGGTGCAGCGCCCCGCCCAGGATCAGACCGCCACCGACACCGGTGGAGACCACCATGCACAGCGCGTTGTCGTGGCCGCGTGCGGCGCCCTGCCAGTGCTCGGCCGCCGCGATGGCGACGCCGTCGCCGACGAGGGTGACCGGGAGTCCGCCCACCACCGCGCGGACCCGCTCCACGAGCGGGAAGCCGCGCCACCCCGGCACGTTGACCGGGCTGACCGTACCCGCGGTCGCGTCCACCGGGCCCGCGCTTCCGATGCCCACGGCCGTGGCCCTGCCCCAGAGGGGGTCGGCCATCAGCTCGCGGAAGACCTCCTCGACCGCGCCCATGATCCGCTCGCCGCTGTCCGTCACGGGAGTCGGCCGCTGCGCGCGCACGAGGATGCCGCCCTTGCCGTCCACCAACGCGCCGGCGATCTTGGTGCCGCCGATGTCGAGCGCGGCGACGTGGTCGGTATGCATCGGTGTGTGGTCTCCAGGGATCGATACGGGCCCGCTGCGCGGCAGACGGGAGGGGACCTGCGACTCAGGTGAACAGTCTCCATTCACCTGACAACGTTGTCCAGGGCCTATGCTCGTCGCCAGGGCCCTTCAAGGCAAACCGACCCGACGACAGGACAGCGCACTGTGGCCGAATCCTCCCGCCGCCTCCCGCCGGAACCGCGTTACGGCACCCGGCCCACCATGAAGGATGTCGCGGCGCGTGCCGGCGTGGGCCTCAAGACAGTGTCCCGCGTCGTCAACGGCGAGCCCGGTGTCACCCCGGACACCGAGCGGCGTGTGCAGGAGGCCATCGAGGCGCTGGGCTTTCGGCGGAACGACTCCGCGCGGGTGCTGCGCAAGGGCCGTACGGCCAGCATCGGGCTGGTGATCGAGGACCTCGCCGACCCCTTCTACGGTCCGCTGAACCGCGCCGTCGAGGAAGTCGCCAGGGCACACGGCGCGCTGCTGATCAACGGGTCGAGCGCCGAGGACCCCGAGCGCGAGCAGGAACTGGTGCTGGCGCTGTGCGCGCGTCGGGTCGACGGCCTGATCCTGGTGCCCGCAGGGCACGACCACCGCTATCTGGAGCCGGAGATCAAGGCGGGCGTCGCCACCGTGTTCGTGGACCGGCCGGCCGGCCGGATCGACGCGGACACCGTGCTGTCCGACAGCTTCGGCGGCGCCCGCTCCGGCACCACCCACCTGGTCGCGCACGGGCACCGCAGGATCGGCTTCATCGGCGACCAGTCCGTCATCCACACCGCTTCCGAGCGGCTGCGCGGCTACCGCGCGGCGATGGCGGACGCGGGCCTCGTCATCGAGCCCGGCTGGATCGCCCTGGGCACCACCGACCCGGAGCGAGTGCGGGAGGCGGTCGTCACGATGCTCGACGCGCCGGAGCCGGTCACCGCGATCTTCGCGGGCAACAACCGCGTGACGGTCACGGCGGTACGGGTGTTGGCCGGGCGGTCCCGCCCGGTCGCGCTGGTCGGCTTCGACGACATCGAGCTGGCGGATCTGCTGGACCCGGGCGTGACGGTGGTCGCGCAGGACGCGGCGGCCCTCGGGCGTACGGCGGCGGAGCGGCTGTTCCACCGTCTGGACGGCGCGGCGGACGCGCCGTCCAGGGTGGTGCTGCCGACCCGGCTGATCACCCGCGGTTCGGGCGAACTGCCTCCGGCCGACTGAGGGTTACGCTCGGGCAGGCGCTGTTCTCGCTCAGGAGGCGGCGGTGAGGTCGCCGCGCCGGGGCGACGCGTACGCCTCAAGACCGGCTCGGTCGAGCCCGGTCAGCTCCGTGACCTCGGCGGCGTCGAGCGCGCCGCAGTCGAGGCCGCGCAGCAGCTGGCCGCTGAGCGCCTTCGCCGTGGCGGGCTCGTCCAGCACGCCGCCGCCGGTGCGGGAGGCGTAGGCGGCGAGCCGCCCGGCCGCGGCGGCCATGCCCCGGCGGTAGAAGGCGTAGACGGCCGCGTAGCGGGTGGGCAGGTGTCCCGGGTGCATGTCCCAGCCCTGGTAGTACGCGCGGGACAGGGCGCGCCGGGTGAGCCGGTAGTGCAGCCGCCAGGCCTCGTGGACCTGGGCGCGGGTGCCGACCGGCAGGACGTTGGTGGAGCCGTCGCAGACCCGGACGCCGGTGCCCGCCGCGGCGACCTGCATGACGGCCTTCGCGTGGTCGGCCGCGGGGTGGTCGCTCGACTGGTCGGCCGCGCTGACGCCGAGACAGGCGCTGTAGTCGAAGGTGCCGTAGTGGAGTCCGGTGGCGCGGCCGTCCGCCGCGTGGATCATCCGGGCGACGGTGGCGGTGCCGTCGGCGCCCAGGATCGACTGGCTGGTCTCGATCTGGATCTCGAACCGGAGGCGCCCCGGGGGGACCCGGTGGGTGCGCTCGAAGGCGCCGAGGACGCGTGCCATCGCCGCGACCTGCTCGGCATAGGTCACCTTGGGGAGTGTGATGACGAGGCCCTCCAGCAGGCCCTGCGGCGGGCCGTCCGCCGTGAGCAGCCCGCTGAGGAACACGTCCAGGGTGCGCAGGGCCCGGTCGCGCACGGGCGCCTCCAGGCACTTCATCCGGATGCCCGTGCGGGGCACGGCCGTTCCGTTCCCGTACGCCTCGCGCACCAGGCGCGCGGCGCGGGCCGCCGCCTCGTCCTCCTCGGCGTCGGGCCGGGTGCCGTAGCCGTCCTCGAAGTCGATGCGGAGGTCCTCGACGGGCTCGCGGGCGAGTTTGGCGGGGGGGGGGGGGGGGGGGGGGGGGGCGCGGGGGGGGGGGGGGGGGGCGCGCGCCCCCGCCCCCCCCCCCCCCCGGGGCGGGGGGCGGGGGCCCCGCCCGCCCCCCCCCGGCCCCCCGGCCCCCCCCCCGCCCCCCGGGGGCTGTTGGGGGGCGCCGGGGGGCCCCCCCCCGGCCCCCGAGGTCGTCGCCGAGGCCCACCGCGCGCGCGAACGTACGGGCGTCGGGGGCGTGTTCGTCGAGTGCGGCGATCGCGGCGGCGCCCCACTCGCGCGGGGTGGCTGCGGTGAGGGCGTCGGCGGGTACGTAGACGGTGTGCACGGGCTGCCGGTTGCCGGGGTCGCCCGGGTAGCGGGCCGCGAGTTCCGCGTCGACGGGCGCGAGGGCGGTGTCGAGCTCCTTCCTCACGCTGTCCGGAAGGCTGGTGACGACGTGCTCCGCCTGCTGTGCCATGAACCCGCTCCCTGTGTCGCCGCCGCGCCCGACTTCAACATTCTGTTGAACGACACTCCGACCGTAGTGTGCGGCGGCGGCACCGTCAACGACGCGTCACCCGACGGCTGCGGCCCCGGGCCCGGCCCGCGTACAGCAGGGGCCCGGGCCCCGGCGGTGTCCGCGCACCGCCGGGCCCCGGGCCCTGTGTGTGTCCTGCGCGGGGTCAGCCCTTGCGGGTCTTGACCTCGTCGGTCAGCTGCGGCACGACGGTGAACAGGTCGCCGACGATGCCGAAGTCGACCAGGTCGAAGATCGGCGCCTCCGCGTCCTTGTTGATGGCGACGATGGTCTTCGAGGTCTGCATGCCGGCCCGGTGCTGGATCGCGCCCGAGATGCCGGAGGCGATGTAGAGCTGCGGGGAGACCGACTTGCCGGTCTGGCCGACCTGGTTGGAGTGCGGGTACCAGCCGGCGTCGACGGCGGCGCGCGAGGCGCCGACGGCCGCGCCGAGCGAGTCGGCGAGCGCCTCGATGATCGCGAAGTTCTCGGCGCCGTTCACACCGCGTCCGCCGGACACGACGATGGCGGCCTCGGTCAGCTCGGGGCGGCCACTCGACTCGCGCGGCTCGCGCGAGACGACCTTCGTGCCAGTGGCGGTGTTACCGAAGGACACGGCGAGCGGCTCGACCGTACCGGCCGCGGCCGACGGTTCGACCGGGGCCGAGTTGGGCTTCACGGTGATGACCGGAGTGCCCTTGGAGACACGGGACTTGGTGGTGTACGCGGCGGCGAACGCGGACTGCGTGGCGACCGGGCCGTCGGCGCCGGCCTCCAGGTCGACGGCGTCCGTGATGAGCCCGGAGCCGATGCGCACCGCGAGGCGCGCGGCGATCTCCTTGGCCTCGCCCGACGAGGGCAGCAGCACGGCGGCGGGCGACACACTGTCGTACGCGGCCTTGAGCGCGTCCACCTTCGGTACGACGAGGTAGTCGGCGAACTCGGGGGCATCGGCGGTCAGGACGCGTACCGCGCCGTGCTCGCCCAGCGTGGCGGCGGTGGCCTCGGCGCCGGCGCCCAGCGCGAGGGCGACGGGCTCGCCGATGCGGCGGGCCAGCGTCAGCAGTTCGAGGGTGGGCTTGCGGACGGCACCGTCCACGTGGTCGACATAGACGAGAACTTCAGCCATGGGACTGCTCTCCTGCGAATGTGAAGTACGGCGGCTGGGGGGCGCGTTGCGGCCGCGGCGCCGGATGGGCCCGGCGTCCGCGGGGCGGGGTCAGACGAACTTCTGCTCCGCCAGGTAGGCAGCGAGCTGCTTGCCGCCCTCGCCCTCGTCCTTGACGATCGTGCCCTGGGTCCTGGCGGGGCGCTCGGCCACCGCGTCGACCGCGGTCCAGGCCCCTTCGAGGCCGACCTCGTCCGTGTCGATGTCGAGGTCGCCCAGGTCCAGCGACTCGACCGGCTTCTTCTTCGCGGCCATGATGCCCTTGAAGGAGGGGTAGCGGGCCTCGCCCGACTGGTCCGTCACGGACACGACGGCGGGCAGCCGCGCCTCCAGCCGCTCGGTGGCGGCGTCGCCGTCCCTGCGGCCCTTGACGGTGCCGTCCTCGACGGACACCTCGGACAGCAGCGTCACCTGGGGGACGCCCAGGCGCTCGGCGAGCATCGCGGGCAGCACGCCCATCGTGCCGTCGGTGGAGGCCATGCCGCACACGACCAGGTCGTAGCCGGTCTTCTCGATGGCCTTGGCGAGGACCAGCGAGGTACCGACCGCGTCGGTGCCGTGCAGGTCGTCGTCCTCGACGTGGACGGCCTTGTCGGCGCCCATCGAAAGGGCCTTGCGCAGCGCGTCCTTGGCGTCCTCGGGACCGACCGTCAGGACGGTGATCTCGGCGTCGTCGGCATCATCGGCGATCTGCAGCGCCTGCTCGACGGCGTACTCGTCCAGCTCCGACAGCAGACCGTCCGCGTCCTCGCGGTCGACCGTGAGGTCGTCCGCGAAGCTCCGGTCGCCGGCGGCGTCGGGCACGTACTTCACACAGACAACGATCCTCAAGCTCACGCCAGCTCCCTTGCACGTCTGTCCGTCGTCCTTAACGGGCTGCCTTGATTGAATGCAAGCATATGCGCCCGTTCACACCGTGGTTCGGCCTCGGCGACCGGCCGCCACGGCGTAAATATTACTCGCCAGTACGGACACTCTCACCCACCTGCTTCCCGCTGAGCAAGCGCTTGGAACTGTGACCTCAATCGCGTACGGGACCGAGGCTGTGGAAGCCGCCCTGGTGGTAGAGGAGCGGACCGCCCGTGCCGCCGGGATCGCCCGTGCCGCCCGGATCGCCGGTGACGACCCGTGCGACGACGATCCGGTGGTCGCCCGCTGGCACCCGGGCCTCCACCCGGCACACCAGCCAGGCGAGCACGCCGTCGAGCAGCGGTACGCCCTCGGGCCCCGCGCTCCATGAGGTCGGCGGCGCGAACCGGTCCGCGCCGCTGCGTGCGAAGGTCGCCGCCAGCTCGTGCTGGTGCTCGCCGAGGATGTGCACGCCGACATGGCGGGCGCCCGCCAGCACCGGCCAGCAGGAAGAGGAGGAGGCCACGCCGAAGGACACCATCGGCGGGTCGGCCGCGACCGAGGTGAGGGAGGTGGCGGTGAACCCCACGGGGTCCGCGCCCCGCGCGGTGATCACGGCGACGCCGGCCGCGTGGCGGCGGAAGACGGACCGCAGGAGCTCCGGAGAGGCCGGTGCCCCGCCGGCCCTGGGGGTGCCGACCCCGTACGCCGCCGTCACTTGACCGCCTCGCCGATCGCGGCGATCACGTCGGCGCGGCGGGGCAGGCCGGCCGCCCTGCGGACCGTGCGGCCCCCGGCGTCCAGCACCAGGACCGTCGGGGTGGACTCCACCGACAGATCCCGTACGAGGCCGAGGTGGGTCTCGGCGTCGAGCTCCACGTGCGTCACGCCGTCGACCATGGCGGCGACCTCGGCGAGTGTGCGCCTGGTGGCCACGCAGGGGCGGCAGAAGGCGCTGGAGAAGTGCACGAGGGTGGCCCGCTCCCCCAGTCCGGTCCCGAGCTCGGCGGCGCCGAGCGCCCTTGTGCCGTGCTGCCCCTCCACCGTGGCCTCCCACCCGAAGCTGTCCCGCCGCCCGGCCCACCCGGACGGCGGATACCTACCCACCACGGCGCAGCGCGCACGCGGCCTGCGATTATTCCGTGTAAGGGGCAATTACGGGCTGGACGTGACAAGTATCTCGCGCCCCACTGCCGAGGAGGCTGGTCATGACCCCGCTCATCGGGCACGATCGGCCCGACACGCCGAAGAAGAAGGGTCCCACCAGATGCCAGAGCTCGTCTATCGGCCGGTCATCGGCTTTGTCCGGTCGGTGTTCGCTGCGCTGGACGTGAAGGTCGACGTGGCGGGCTGCGAGAACATCCCGCGCGCCGGTGGCGCCGTTCTCGTCAGCAACCACATCAGCTATCTCGACTTCGTCTTCGCCGGCCTGTCCGCGCTGCCGCAGAAGCGCCTGGTGCGGTTCATGGCCAAGGAGTCGGTCTTCCGGCACAAGGTGTCGGGCCCGCTGATGCGCGGCATGAAGCACATCCCCGTCGACCGGGACCAGGGCGAGAAGGCGTACTCGGACGCGCTGGCGTCGCTGCGCTCCGGCGAGATCATCGGGATCTTCCCCGAGTCCACCATCTCGCCGTCGTTCACGCTCAAGAGCTTCAAGACCGGCGCGGTACGCCTCGCCCAGGAGGCCGGGGTGCCGTTGATCCCCATGGGGCTGTGGGGCTCGCAGCGGCTGTGGACCAAGGGCAGGCCGCGCAACTTCCGCCGCAGCCACATCCCGGTGACCGTACGCGTGGGCGAGCGCCTCGATGCGCCCGCGGGCCAGTACGCGGGCCCGATCACCCGGCGGCTGCGCGAGCGGGTGCAGGAGATGCTGGAAGCGGCGCAGCGCGCCTACCCGGGGCGGCCGAAGGACCCGTCGGACTCCTGGTGGCTGCCGGCGCACCTGGGCGGTACGGCGCCGACCGCCGCCGAGGCGCGCCAGGCAGGGGCCTGAGCGACCCGGCGCGACGCGGCTCAGGGGCGGGGGGCCCCCGCGGGGCCCCCCCCCCCCCCCCCCCCGCCCCCGGCCGGGGGGGGGGGCGCGGGGGCGGGGCGGGGGGGGGGGGGGCGGGGGGAGAGCATCTACAGCCCGGTTGAGGCCGGGAGTTGGGCGCGGGCGCGCGCCGCCCCGCCCCCGCCCCCGGCGCCCCCCGGGGGGGGCCCGGCCCCCCCCGGCGCCGCGGGGGCGCGGGGGGGGGGCCCCCCCCCCGCCCCCCCCCCCCTCCCCTGTGCGCGCCGGGGCCGCCCACCTCGACGGCTGGAGCGGGGGACGAGGGCGCCGGCCCCGTCCCCCGCGTGAGGCACGGGCTCATGCCTCGCGGGCCATCTCCTCCCCGATCGCGCGCACGAAGGCGTCGATGTCGTCCTCCGTGGTGTCGAACGAGCACATCCAGCGCACCTCGCTGTTCGCCTCGTCCCAGAAGTAGAAGCGGAACTGCTTCTGGAGGCGTACGGCCACGTCGTGCGGCAGCCGCGCGAAAACGCCGTTGACCTGCACCGGGTAGATGATCTCCACGCCGTCCACGGTGCGCACCCCCTCGGCGAGGCGGCGCGCCATCGCGTTGGCGTGCCGGGCGCCGCGCAGCCACAAATCACCGCTGAGCAGCGCCTCCAGCTGCACGGACACGAACCGCATCTTGGAGGGCAGCTGGAGCGACAGCTTGCGCAGCCGCTTCACGGCCCGGGCGGCGCCGGGGTTGAGCACGATGACGGCCTCGCCGAAGACCATGCCGTTCTTCGTGCCGCCGAAGGAGAGGACGTCCACGCCCGCGTCGGTGGTGAACTCCCGTACCGGTACGTCGAGTGCGGCGGCGGCGTTGGCGATACGGGCGCCGTCCAGGTGGACCGTCATGCCGCGCTCGTGGGCGTGCGCGCACAGGGCCCTGATCTCGTCGGGCGTGTAGAGCGTGCCGTACTCGGTGGACTGCGTGATCGATACGACCTGCGGCATGGCGCGGTGCTCGTCGTCGAAGCCGAAGGCCTGCCGGTCGACCAGCTCGGGGGTGAGCTTGCCGTCGGGCGTCGGGACCGTGAGCAGCTTGAGCGCGCCGACGCGCTCGGGGGCGCCGCCCTCGTCGGTGTTGATGTGGGCGCTCTCGGCGCAGATGACGCCGCCCCACCGGTCCACCATGGCCTGGAGGGCGACGACGTTGGAGCCGGTGCCGTTGAAGACCGGGAAGGTCTCGGCGCCGGCGCCGAAGTGGCTCCTGACCACGGTCTGGAGGTGGGCGGTGTACTCGTCCTCGCCGTAGGCGACCTGGTGGCCGCCGTTGGCGAGGGCGAGGGCCGCGAGTACCTCCGGGTGCGCGCCCGCGTAGTTGTCGCTGGCGAAGCCGCGCAGCGCGGGGTCGTGATGACGGCGGGCATCGGTCTCGCCCGCCGGCGTCCGGTTCAGGGTCGGTTCGGTTCGGGCGTCAGCCACAGACGGTGTCCATTCACTTCCTGTGCGGGCCGGTCCCAGAGTCCGGCGACGGCCTCGGCCAGGTCCCTGACGTCCGTGAAGCCCGCGAACTTCGCATCGGGGCGCTCGGCGCGCATCGCGTCGTGCACCAGTGCCTTGATCACCAGGATCGCAGCCGCCGCGCGCGGCTCGGTGTCGCCCCCCGCCTTCGCGGCCCTGCGGAAGGAGTCGCCGAGGGCGAGCGTCCAGGCCTCCGCGGCGGCCTTGGCCGCGCCGTAGGCGGCGTTGCCCGCGGTGGGCTTGGTCGCGCCCGCGGCGCTGACCAGGGCGAACCGTCCTCGGCCGCTGCGCAGCAGTGCGTCGTGGAAGGCGAGGCTGGTGTGCTGGAGCGTACGCACCAGGAGTTTGTCCAGGAGGTCCCAGTCGGCGAGGTCGGTCTCGCCGAAGGTCTTGGCGCCGCGCCAGCCGCCCACGAGATGGACCAGTCCCTCGACCTTGCCGTGCTCCTTCTCCACGCGCTCGGCCCAGGCCCGGGTCGCGGCGGCGTCGAGGAGGTCGACGGTGGCGCCGGTGACCTTGGTGCTGCCCGCGTACGCGGCGGCCTCGACGACCTCGGCGAGGCGGTCCTCGTCGGCGTCGGCGGCGACCACGGTCGCGCCCGCCGCGGCGAGCCGCAGCACGGTGGCGCGGCCCGCGGGTCCGGCGGCGCCCGCGACCGCGATCACGGTGCCGTCGAGGGAGGGCACCGCGGGCGCGGCGACGCTCTCCGTGAGGCCGGGGGTGCCGGAAGTGCCCGGTGCCCCGGTGGCCGGTGTGCTGTCGCTGGTCATCGCGCTCCCCTTGAGTTCCGCCCGCGTGTGGCCGTCCGTGCCGTTGTGCGCCGTGCTCCGGGTGCACCGCTCACGCGGCGGCCCGCTCGCCCGCGGGGGCCGCCGGCCGCTCGGCCGAAGCGGCGGTGATGCCCTTGGTGGACGCCACCACGTTCTTCAGCTTCTTGGCGAGAGCCTCGTAGAACATGCTGAGGGGGAACTCGTCCGGCAGCACCTCGTCCACGAGCTTGCGCGGCGGCTGGGTCAGGTCGAGGGCGTCGGGGCCCTTGTTCCAGCGGGAGCCGGGGTGCGGGGAGAGGTAGGTGGAGACCAGCTCGTACGCGGCGAACCAGTGGACCAGTTTGGGGCGGTCGATGCCCGCGCGGTACAGGTCCTCGATCTCGGTGCAGAGCTTCTTGGTGACCTCGGGAGCGCGGTCCCAGTCGATGTGGAGCGTGTTGTCCGTCCAGCGCACGACGTCGTGCCGGTGCAGGTAGGCGAAGAGGAGCTGGCCGCCGAGGCCGTCGTAGTTCTTGACGCGCGAGCCGGTGACGGGGAAGCGGAACAGGCGGTCGAAGAGCATCGCGATCTGCACGTCGCGGCCCTGCGGGAGCCCCTCCGCCTCCAGCGCGACGGCCTCGCGGAACGCGTTGAGGTCGCAGCGCAGCTCCTCGAGGCCGTACATCCAGAACGGCTGGCGCTGCTTGATCATGAAGGGGTCGAACGGCAGGTCGCCGTGGCTGTGCGTACGGTCGTGGACCATGTCCCACAGCACGAACGCCTGCATGCAGCGCTCCTGGTCGTCGAGCATGGCGCGGACGTCGTCCGGCAGCTCGATGCCGAGCAGGTCGACGGCGGCGGCGGAGACGCGGCGGAAGCGGGCGGCCTCGCGGTCGCAGAAGATGCCGCCCCAGCTGAAGCGGTCGGGGACCTCGCGCACGGCGATCGTCTCGGGGAAGAAGACCGCGGAGTTCGTGTCGTATCCGGCGGTGAAGTCCTCGAAGGTGATGCCGCAGAACAGCGGGTTGTCGTAGCGGGTGCGCTCCAGCTCGGCCAGCCAGTCGGGCCACACCATGCGCAGTACGACCGCCTCGAGGTTGCGGTCGGGGTTGCCGTTCTGCGTGTACATCGGGAAGACGGCGAGGTGCTGGAGGCCGTCCGCGCGGTTCGCGGCGGGCTGGAAGGCCAGCAGCGAGTCGAGGAAGTCCGGCACGCCGAAGGCGCTGTCGGCCCACGCGCGCAGGTCGGCCACGAGCGCCTCGTGGTAGGCGGTGTCGTGCGGCAGGAGCGGCGAGAGCCGCTCGACGGCGGCGACGACCCGCTCGACGGCCGCCTCCGCGGCCTGGCGGGTGGGGGCGCCCTCCGCGTCGAAGTCGACGGAGCCGTCCTTGGACTGCCAGGGCCTGATCTCTTCGACGGCGCTCTTGAGTTCGGGCCACGCCGGGTGGTCGACCACCCTCGCCGCGTCGGATATGGCCGTCGAGCCGGTGCCCGGCACAAGAATTTCCGTCATGTCACTTCCTCCACGGGAGAACCTCGCGTAAGGACACCGTATAAGTGAACGGTTCTCCACCACAAGGCCGGGATCGCAAATTATCCTGCTCCAACCCCGGTATCGCCGTGGATTTTGCTGCGTCGAGCGGGATGGAGGCTTACATCCGCAGCCCCGGTGGGGACAGTCCCTGGTGGAACGTGTGCCCGTTAGGCTGCCGGTCACGCGGCCCGGGCCGGAGCCGGGCGCGGGCGCCGTCGACGGAAGCGAGAGAGCCGTGACCATCCCCACCATTGGCCACCGAGGTGTGATGGGCGTCGAGCCCGAGAACACGCTGCGGTCGTTCCTGCGCGCCGAGCGGGCGGGAATGGACGCGATCGAACTCGACCTGCACCTGAGCAAGGACGGCGCGCTGGTCGTCATGCACGACACGGCTGTGGACCGCACGACGGACGGCAGCGGCCAGATCGCGGAGCTGACCCTCGCCGAGCTGAAGGAGCTGGACGCGGGCGGCGGCGAGCGGGTGCCCGTCTTCGAAGAGGTGCTGGACGCGGTCGCCTCGCCGATCCAGGCGGAGATCAAGGACGCGGCGGCGGCACGGGCCCTGGCCGCGGTCATGCACGAGCGGTCACTCGTGGAGCGGGTGGAGGTGTCGTCGTTCCACGACGAGGCGGTCGCCGAGATCGCGCGGCTGGTGCCCGGTGTACGGACGGTGCTGATCGCGAGCCGCTGGGGCGGGGACGTGGTCGACCGGGCCAAGGCCGTCGGAGCGGCGACCCTGGCGCTCAACATCCGCCGGCTGACCCTGGAGGTCGTGGAGCGCGCGCACGCCGAGGGGCTGCGGGTGCTCGGCTGGGTCGTCAACACACCGGATCATCTGCGCCTGGCGCGGGCATTCCGGCTGGACGGGGTCACGACGGACCGCCCGGAGATCCGCGAGGCGACCCGCGCCGACGCGTGAGACACGGAGCCGGTAGGTGAGGCACCGGCATGCCGGGGCGCGGAGCCGGTACGTGAGGCGCCGGCATGCCGCGACGCGTACGCCGTGGCGTACGCCCGGCGGCCCGCGCCCCCGGGCGGCGCGTCAGCGCGTCGCCTGCGACGCCGCCGCCGGACCGGCCGGGGCGTTCGTGCGGGCCGTTACGGACGCGTCCTCGGCGAGCGGCTTGACCAGCAGCTCGAACTGGAGATCGGCTCGGGTGGGTATGCCGAACCGCTCGTCGCCGTAGGGGAAGGGCGTCATGACACCCGTACGCCGGTAGCCGCGCCGCTCGTACCAGGCGATCAGCTCCTCCCGTACCGAGATGACGGTCAACTGCATCTCGCGCGCGCCCAGTTCGTCACGGGCGATACGTTCCACATCGGTGATGATCCGCCGGCCGAGGCCGCCGCCCTGCATGCCGGGGCGCACCGCGAACATGCCGAAGTACGCCACGCCCTCGCCACGGTCCTCCAGCTGGCAGCAGGCGACGATCGCGCCGTCGCGCTCCGCGACGACGATCCTGCTGTGCGGCGCTTCGATCACATCGAGCACCCCGCGCGGGTCGGTGCGCTGCCCCTGGAGGAGGTCCGCCTCGGTCGTCCAGCCGCCCCTGCTCGCGTCGCCGCGGTAGGCGGACTGGACCAGGCCCACCAGGGTGTCCACGTCGGCCGGGGTGGCGTCGCGGTAGGTGAGCGGGCCGGTCTGCGGGTCCATGGGGTGGTGGTCCTTCCTGCGGGGGATACGGCGCGACGTACGAGCCTAACGCCCCGCCGTGGGTGACCGGGCGGCTCCCGGCGGTTACGCCCCCGCGCCCGGCCACGCACTGCCGCACCCCGCACCTGGCGCCACCTACGGCTCGCGCCAGCCGCGCCACGGTACGAAGCCGAGCAGCTCGGCGCATGCGCCGACGTCGAACAGCCCGGTGTGTCCCGGCAGTTCGGCGAAGGCCGGCACACCGGGGTGGTAGCGCGCCAGCAGCTCCGCGGTGGGCACGGGGGACGCGGTGTCCGCCGCGGCGACATTGATGACGTGGCAGCCGTGGAGATCCGCATCGAGGGCCCGGCGCATGGCTTCCGCCGCGTCCCTGGTGTCCAGCCAGCCCCACAGCTCGCCGGGGTTGCGGCCACCGGGGTCGGCCGCCACCTCGGTGAGGTGTTCGGCGAGGCGTTCACCCGCCCCCACGAACGGGAGGCGCATGCACACCACGTCGGTGCCGTAGCGCCGGTGGGTGGCGCGCGCGATCTCCTCCAGCACGGCCTTCGACAGGCCGTAGGGGTCCTGCGCGGCGACGGGATGCTCCTCGTCGAGCGGTACGTAGCGCGGGGACTGCGGGGTGGGCGCCCAGGCGAGTCCGAGCGCGGACAGGCTGGAGGCGGCGACCACCCGGCGCACGCCGGTGCGGCCCGCCTCGTCCAGCACCCGGTGCGCGGTGAGGCAGTTGGCGGCGAACAGCGCACTGGCGTCGGGCAGGTTGGGGTGCGGAATGGCGCCCAGGTGTACGACCGCCGAGACGCCTTCCATGGCCTCGGCGACGAGCTCCGCGTCCTGGAGGTCGCCGGTGTGCACGCGCTCGAGGCGTGGGTCCTCGACGGGTACGAGATCCGTCGCGACCACCGCGTGCCCCGCGGCAAGGAGTTCGTCGAGCACGTGGCCGCCGATGTGGCCCGCGGCTCCGGTGACCAGGACGCGCATCAGCCCTTCACCGCCCCGACGAGGCCGCCCACGAAGTACCGCTGGAGACAGAGGAAGAGGACGATCACCGGGATCACCACGATCAGTGCACCTGCCATCAGGTTGTTGTAGTGGGGCACATTCTCCGACGACAGGGTCTGGAGGCCGAGCGGCAGGGTGAAGGTCGACTTGTCCGACAGCGAGACGCGGGTCAGCAGGAACTCGTTCCAGGTCGGGATCGCGGTCAGCAGTGCCACCGTGATCAACGCGGGCTGCGCCAGCGGCAGATAGACCCGGGCGAAGATGCGCAGCTCGCCCGCGCCGTCCACGCGCGCGGAGTCCCGCAGCTCGTGCGGCACGGAGCGGAAGGCACCCGTCATCAGCAGGATGGACAGCGGGGCCCCGCCGTTGACGAACGGCAGGAGGAGCCCGAGATGGGTGCCGAGGATGCCGAGCTTGTTCTCCAGCACCACGATGGGCAGCATCACCGTGATGCCGGGTACGAACAGCAGTGATACGAACAGCTTCTGGAAGAAGCCCCGCAGCGGGAAGCGCAGCACGGCGAAGGCGTAGCCGGCCGCCGCGTAGATCACCACGGTGAGGACGACCGTATAGAGCGTGACCAGCACGCTGTTGAGGAAGAAGTCGAAGAAGTGCAGCTTGTTCCAGGTGTCGATGAGCGTGTCCAGCGTGGGGTGCTGCGGGATCAGGTGGCCGCCCCGGGTGACCTCCACGCTGTTCTTGAAGGCGGCGGAGATCATCCACAGGAACGGGTACACGCTGACGAGCCCGTACAGCGTGAGGAGTACTCCGACGACGGTCCTGGCGACGATCTTGCGGGTGCGCGCGGCCCCGGCGCCGGGCGGTGCGGAGGCCGTGGAGGGTGCCCTGCCGAGGGTCAGCGTTGTCATGACGTGCTCCGGAGCGCTCGCAGGTTGATCAGGGCCAGGATCAGGGCGACGGCGAACAGCAGCCACCCGAGTGCGCTGGACAGGCCGAGGGTGGGCGCGAGGTCCTTGAGGAACGCGAGCCGGTAGGCCTCCAGGCCGAGGACGTTGGTGTGGTCGCCGGGTCCTCCGTTGGTCATCACCAGGAAGGACTGGAAGCCCTGGAGCGACTCGCGCAGCCCGAGCAGCACGATGATCGCGGTGATCGGGCGGACCAGCGGCCAGATCACGGCGGTGGTGGTCCGCCACCAGCCGGCGCCGTCGAGCTGGGCGGCCTCCAGGAGGCTGCGGTCGATGCCCTGGAGACCGGTCAGATAGAGCAGCATGGAGACCGGGACCGCGCCCCACACCGTCACCACGATCATGGTGGGCAGCGCGGTCGTCGGGTTGCCGAGCCAGCCCTGGGGCTGGCTGAGCGACCCGAGCCCGAGGGACTTGAGCAGGAAGTTGACCGCGCCGTCCGGCTGGAGGATGTACTGCCAGGCGAAGGCGATCGCGACCCCGCTGGTCACATAGGGCAGGAAGTACACGGAGCGCAGGATTCCCTGCAGGCGCTTGGCCTGGTTGAGCAGGATGGCCAGGGGGAAGGACACCAGGACCGTCAGCAGCGGGGTGAAGATCATCACCCAGAGGGTGTTGAGTGCCGCGTGGTGGACCCGGGGCGCGTACACGGGGTCGCGCCAGAGCAGGTCGGCGTAGTTGCCCAGGCCGTACCAGGTCCAGTGGGGCGCGAAGCCGTTCCAGGTGGCGAACGACAGGAGGAAGCCGTACCCGACGGTGTACAGGCCCATGACGCAGAACAGGACGACGGCGGGGGCGATGAACGCGTAGCCGGTCAGCGCCTCGTAGACCTTCTGGCGGCGCCGGGGCCCGCGGTCGGGGGCCCCGTCCCCGGCCGGGGGCGGGGGGGGGGCCGCGCCCGCCGCACCGGTCGGTGCCCGGTGCGATGCGGTGGTCACTTCTGCGCCGCCGCGGCCTTGGACCAGGCCGACTGGTTGATCTGGCTCAGCCGGTCCGCGGTCGCCTTCACCGATGTGCGCTTGAGGGGCGTCAGGTCGGCGAGCGCGGCGCCGGCGTCGTCCTGCTCGTAGCCCGGCGCGCGGAAGTCGACACCGCCGTTGTTCGGGTCGTACGTCGTCTCCGGGGTGCCCTTGAAGCTGTTCTGCAGCGCGGTGAGCGTCGGGCCGAGGACGCTCGCGGACTCCGCGCCGAGCTGGGCCGCGGGCAGGTCGTTGGAGTCCTTGGCGAACTGGGCGGCGACCTTCGGCCCGGAGAGGAACCGCATCCACTTGAGGGCGTTGTCCGGCTGCTTGCTGGTGGAGGTGACGCTCATGCTGGTGAGCGCGATGGGACCGAGCGCCATGTCCTTGACCTTGGCGTCCTTCGGCTCGGGCAGCGGGAAGGCCATGATGTTGTCGTCCTTCATCCCGTTCTGCTCCAGGAAGGCGAGGGTGAACGTTCCTCCGACGTCGAAGGCCGACTTGCCCTGGGCGAGCGCCTGGTCGCCCTGGTCGATGGTGAGGGTCTGGGTGCCCGGCATCCAGTACGGGGTCAGCTCGTTGTACTTGTCCAGCACCTTGATGCCGTTCGGGGAGCTGAAGTCCTTGGACTTGTCCTTGAGGAACAGGTCCATGTAGCCCTGCTTGCCGAGGTCGGCGAAGGCCATGGGCTGGAGCAGCCAGGTCAGACCGGTCGCCGCCACCTGGAGTCCGAGGGAGAGCCCGCCGGTCCTGGGGTTCTTCCCTGTGGTGGCCTTCAGGTCGGCGATCCACTCCTCCCAGGTGGCGGGCGGCCTGGTGATGCCCGCGGCGGCGAGCATCCGCTTGTTGGCGAAGACGATGCCGAACGTGCCGACGGTCAGCGGGACGCTGTAGCGGGCGCCCTTCTTGATCCCGTGGTCCTTCGACTCGGGGTTCTGGGCGGTCTTGTAGACGGGGTCGGTGACGCGTCCCGAGTTCCGCACGGCGGGCTGGATCGAGTCCAGCCAGTCGCCCTTGTACTGGTCCTCGATGTCGTTCGTGATGCCCGCCGCACCGAAGACGCGGTCGTCGCCGTCCGAGTGGGTCTCCAGAACATCGGGCAGGCCGCCGGACTTGGCCGAGCTCTGCACCTTGGTGCTGAAGGCGTCGTCCGGCGTGTACGCGTCCACGTTGACCGTGATGCCGGTCTGCTTCTTGAACGCCTTGGCGGCGTTGCGCAGCGCGGCCACGTGCGACTGCTTGAAGGTCCACATCTCCAGGGTCTTGGAGCCGCTCCCGCCGGAGCCGGAGCTGCCGGCGCCGCAGGCGGACAGGGTGGTCAGTGACAGCGCGGTCGCCCCGGCGATCGCCGCGAGCCGGACATTCCGTGAAAATGGGATGCGCATCGCCCCTACCTCAGGTTCAGCCGTCGATGACGATGAACATCGCCATCGGTCATGGGTTCGGCGTTCAGAAGGCCGAATGGTGTTGGAGTGACTGAACTTATGGTCGTGGTGATATAGCGTCAAGACGAAGTGGAGAATCGGGCGGAACCGGATCGCCGAGGGGCGCCGGTCGCGGGGATGCGGAGGTGCCGTGGAATCGGTGGCAGCAGCAGCGCGGGAACGGGGTCCCGAGGAGGTCAAGTCGGCCGCCCGGGTCCTGAAGGTGCTCGAACTCCTCGGCGCGGAAGGGGCGAAGCTGTCGCTCGCCGAGATGGCGTCGGCCCTGTCCGTGCCCAAGAGCAGCCTGCACGCGATCCTGCGCACGATGCAGGCGCACCGCTGGGTGGACCTGGACCAGTCGGGCACCCGCTACAGCCTCGGCCTCAAGGCCCTGCTCACGGGCACCGCGTATCTGGAGAGCGACGACGTCACGGGGCTCGCGGGACCCGTGCTCGACGCGCTCGCGGAGGAGACGGGCGAGTCGGTGCACCTCGGCAGGCTCGACGGAACGGACGTCGTCTACCTGGCGAAACGGGAGTCGCGGCACGCCCTGCGGATGTACTCGGCGGTCGGCCGCAGGCTGCCGGCGCACGCCACGGCCCTCGGCAAGGCGATGCTCTCCCAGTACGACGCGGCCGAGGTGCGCATGCGGCTCGACTGGCCACTGGAGCGGCTCACGCCCGACACCGTCACCGACCCCGACCAGCTGCTGGAACAGCTCGCCGAGGCCAGACTGCGCGGCTGGGCCATGGACGACGGGGAGAACTCCGCCGACATCCGGTGCGTCGCGGTCGCGCTCGGCAGCGGGCACGGTGCGGACGACGCGATCAGCTGCTCCGCGCCCAGGAGCCGCATGGACGACGCCCGCGCGCGCGAAATCACCCAACTCGTCACCGAGGCCGCGCACTCGCTGCGCACCCTGCTCAAGCGCATCGGGCAGCACTGACCGCGCCGGGCACGGGGGTTCGAGCGACGCCGGCAACCTCGCGGCGGCCCGAGCGACCCCGGCGGCCCGAGCCGTTTCGGCGGTCCGCGCGGCGTAGGCGGTCCTGGCGGCCTCTTACGGCTCGAGCGACCCCGGCAGTCCCGGTCGTGTGAGCGACGTCGGCAACCTCGCGGCGGCCCGAGCCGTTTGGGCGGTCCGCGCGCCCCGGCGCCACCGGCGCCCCAAGCAACCCGGCGGCCTCCCCACGGTCAGCGCGACCCCGGCGCTCCGCGCGACCCCGGCAGCCCGGCAGCTTCGCGCGGCTCGCGGCCCCAGCAGCCCGAGCGGTCTCCGCGGCGCGAACAGTGCGCGCACCCCCGCCGGCCGTTGCCGCGGGGCAGACACGCACCAGCCTATTCGGTAAGGTCATTGACAAATTAATCCTCACCTCCATACGTTCAAGTAGCAGCACATCATCCGTTTACCTGTACGCGCTGGAGTGTGCATGACTCAGCCTGATGCCTGCCCCGAGGTCCTCGCGCCCGCTCCCTGGGCCGAGGAGCGCGGCGCCAAGGTCCGCATCACGGCCGTACGTACCTTCCTGACGGCCCCGCACGGCTGTCCCCACCTCATCGTCCGCGTCGAGACCAACGATCCGGGCCTCTACGGCCTGGGCTGTGCCAGCGACCCGCAGCGCACGCTCGCGGTGCGCTCCGTCCTCGACGACTACCTCGCGCCGATGCTCGTCGGGCGCGACCCCGACGACATCGAGGACATCCACCGTCTCATGCTCAACAGCGCCTACTGGCGCGGCGGTTCCGTCACCGGCAACGCACTGGGCGGCGTCGACGTCGCCCTGTGGGACCTCAAGGCCAAGCGCCTCGGAGTCCCGCTCCACCAGCTCTTCGGCGGCCGGGTCCGGCGCTACGCCGAGGCCTACACGCATGTCGACGGCGCGGACGCGGCGGAGATCGCCGACAAGGTGACCGCCGCGGCCGAACGCGGCTACCGGCACGTCCGCATCCAGGCCGCCGTGCCCGGTGCCGACACCTACGGCGCGGCGGGCGGCGGCGCGAACGACCCCGCGGCCGCCCGCAGACGCGCCGTCCCGTGGAACTCCGCCGCCTATCTGCGCACCGTCCCGCCGGTGCTCACCGCGGTGCGCGAACGGGTCGGCGACGAGGTCGAGTTGCTGCACGACGTACACGAGCGGCTCGACCCACGGCAGGCACGGGAGTTCCTGCGCAGGGTCGAGGGCGCGGGCCTGTACTTCGTGGAGGACCTGCTGGCGCCCGAGGACGCGGGCCATTTCGCCGCGCTGCGCAAGACCTCCCCCGTGTCCCTGGCGGTCGGCGAACTCTTCCACGACATCGCCCAGTTCCTGCCGCTCCTCGACGGCGCCGAGGGACCCGCGATCGACTTCGCGCGCATCCGGGTGCCCACCCTCGGCGGTCTGACCCCGGCTCGCAAGCTCGCCGTGTACTGCGAACTGCGCGGTGTCCGGCTCGCCCCGCACGGGCCGGCCGACGTCAGCCCGGTGGCCCAGGCGGCCACTCTCGCCATGGACATCAGCTCGCACGCCTTCGGCGTGCAGGAGGCCGCCGTCTTCAAGCCCGCCGTCCACGAGGTCTTCCCCGGTACGATCACCGCCTCCGCGGGCGGGCTCTCGCCCCGTGAGACACCGGGGCACGGCGTGGACTTCGACGAGGCGGCCGCCGCCCGGTACCCCGTACCCGAACCGCTCCAGCACGACCGCTGGGCTCTGTTGCGCAACACCGATGGGAGCGTGCAACGCGCATGACCACCGAACCGAAACGTGCCCTGGTCGTCCGTGGCGGCTGGGAGGGACACGAGCCGGTGGTGATCACCGACCTGTTCCTGCCCTTCCTCCGCGACAACGGCTACGAGGTCGAGATCTCCGACACCCTCGCCGTCTACGAGGACGCCGCGAGGCTCGCCGCGACCGATCTGGTCGTCCAGTGCTGGACGATGGGCGAGATCACCGGGGAGCAGCGCGCGGGACTGGCCGCGGCCGTGCGCGCGGGAACCGGGTTCGCCGGATGGCACGGCGGGATCGTGGACGCCTTCCGCGGCGACATCGAGTACACCCTGCTGACGGGCGGCCAGTTCCTGATGCACCCGCACGGCTTCTCGGACCACGCGGTGACGCTGGTGAAGGAGCGCGCCGACCACCCCGTCATCTCGGGCCTCAGCGACTTCCGGGTGCACACCGAGAAGTACTGGATGGCGACCGACGGGGACATCGACGTGCTCGCGACCACCGAGTTCGAGCCGGACGAGCGCCGCCCGCATGCCGTCACCATGCCCGCGGTGTGGACCAGGACGGTGGAGGCGGGGCGCGTCTTCGTGTCCACCATCGGCCACAAGCCCGACGACTTCGACGTACCCGAGGTACGCACACTCACCGAGAGGGGCCTGTTGTGGGCGAGCCGCTGAGGATCGGCATGGTGGGCGCGGGCAAGATCAGCGGCGCCTATCTCGACACGCTGGAGCGCTTGGACAACGTTGTCCTGACCGCTGTCACCGACCTGGACGCCGCCCGCGCCAAGGCGGTGGCGGACCGGGTGCCCGGTGCCGCCGTCGCCGACTCGCTCGCCGACCTGGTCGTACGGGACGACGTCGACGCCGTCCTGAACCTGACGATCCCGGCCGTGCACGCGGAGGTCGCGGCCGCGGTGCTCGCCGCGGGCAAGCACGTCTACGGCGAGAAGCCGCTCGCCGCGACCCGCGAGGAGGCGGACGCGATGCTGCGCGCCGCCGGGGCGGCCGGGCTGCGGGTGGGCTGCGCGCCCGACACGGTCCTCGGCACCGGTACGCAGACGGCCCGCAGGGCCGTGGACGACGGGCTCATCGGGAGGCCCGTCGCGGCGACGGCGTTCATGACCACGGCGGGGCACGAACGCTGGCATCCGGACCCGGAGTTCTACTACCGGCCGGGTGGCGGGCCGCTGCTCGACATGGGCCCGTACTACCTGTCGGCGCTGGTCCATCTGCTGGGCCCGGTCGTCAGGGTGACCGGTGCCTCGTCCCGTCCGCGCGCGGAGCGCGTCGTCGGCAGCGGCCCCCGGGCGGGCACGGCGTTCCCTGTCGAGGTGGAGACCCACGTCACCGGTGTGCTGGAGCACGCGAACGGCGCGCTCTCCACCCTGGTGATGAGCTTCGACGTGCACGCCGCCCGGCTGCCGCGCATCGAGGTCCACGGCACGGAGGGGTCCCTGTCCGTGCCGGACCCGAACGGCTTCGACGGCGCCGTCGACCTGTTCGCCGCGGGCGGCTCCTGGGAGACGCTGCCGGTCTCGGCCGGCTACCCGGACGGCGGTCGCGGCACGGGACTCGCCGACCTTTCCGACGCCCTGGCGACGGGCCGTCCGCACCGCGCGTCCGCCGAACTGGCGCGCCACGTCCTTGACGTGATGCTCACCCTGCTCGACGCGGCAGGCGAGGGCCGCGCCCTCCCCGTCGGCAGCACCTGCGAACGGCCGGAGGCCGTGCGGACGGTGTGAGCGTACGAGCACGCGGAGACGGGCGCCGGGCGTCCGGGGGCCGGAGCGTGCGGTGACTACTGAACTTGAATGAGTCATGTCGGTTTGGTCGTGGTCAGCTGTCCATTGTCAGGCTGGCCGCGAGGCTGCCGGCTCTGCATACGGCACGGCAGCTGAGGACGAAGGCATCGACCGCGTCGTCCCGTTGGGTATGGGGCCGGGCGACACCGATTAGGCTGTGGCTGACGCCCGTAACGGGCCGGTAAACGATGTCGGGGCGCTGGTAGAAGCGGGCGGTCGCCTCGGGGGTGAGGCTGATGCCCTGGCCGTGGGCGATCGCGTTGAGCCATTCATCGGGGTGGTGCGCGACCGCGCCGATTCGCACCGGGTGATCCTCGCGCTCGTCGGCCGCGAGCCAGTAGTCGCGCCACTCCCCCGACTCGGCAGGAGTCGCCACAAACGGTTCGTCGTACAGATCCTGGAACCGGATCCGGTCCTCCCCCGCGAGGTAATGCCCCGCAGGCAGAGCTATCCACCGTGGCTCGATCAGCAGCACCTCGACGTCGAAGCCGCTCTGGGCTGGCACTGGCAGGCGCAGCAGCGCCACGTCAACGTCGCCGATCGCCAGTCCGGCGGTGGGGTCGGTCCATTCGGTCTGCCGCATCTGGACCCGCCAGCCGGGGCGCCGTCGGGCGAAGTCGGCGATGATCAGCTGCGTGTACTCGTTGGCGGCGCTGGCCACGAAACCGACCCGTAGCGTGCGTGTGGCCCGGGTCGTTACGGCCCGGGTGACGCGCAGCGCGTTCTCCCAAGCGGTCAGCACGGCGCCGGCATGGGTGGCCAGAGCCTCACCGGCCTCGGTAGGGGCCATCCCGGCGCGGGAACGGACGAACAGCTTCACCCCCAGCTGTGCTTCCAGCTGCCGTATCTGTTTCGTCAGCGCGGGCTGAGAGATGTAGAGCCGTGCAGCGGCCCGCGTGAGGTTGCCTTCCTCGACCACCATGGCGAAGTACCGCAGCAAGCGGGTGTCGACGTCCATGCCGCCAGGTTATGGAAGCAGGTATTGGACGCCTACGGCGGGCTGCTGAGAGCGTTGATCACGCGATCGGGACAGCCCGGTACCGAGCCTACGGGGAGCAACCAGATGACGATGAGTGAAGTTGTGCCCGACCCCAAGATCGAAGCCATCAATCACTTCTTCTCTGCCTATGCTGCCAACGACGTCACAGCGATGAGCGCGGTGCTGGGTCCGGACATCGAGTGGACCATCCCGGGCCACCACCCGCTCTCGGGCACCAAGCGCGGACTCGACGAAGTGGTCAGCTTCTTCCACCAACTCGGCAAGGCGGGCTTCCAGGCCGAACCCATATTCGTCGGCAGCAACGGCGAGTACGTCGTCGACATCCACCGCGGCTGGACGACCCAAGGCGTGGGCCAAGTCGACACGATATGGGCGCTGGTGTGGCACTTCGACGCCGACGGCCAGGTCGATCGAGTGGACAACCTCAGCGGTGACCAACACCAGATGGACACCTACGTCTGGGCCAACTTCCCGCTAACCCCCCTTCCAGCCCGTCTCGCCCAAGGACAGAAGGAATCAGCATGAAGATCCTCGTGATCGGGGCGACCGGCACCATCGGCCGTGCGGTAGCAGACGTTCTGGGTACCGAGCATGAGGTGATACGGGCTTCACGCCACGGCAGCACACGGGTCGACCTGGAAATACCGGCTTCCCTCGACGTCCTTTTCGCCACCGTCGGCACAGTGGACGCGGTCATCTGCTGCGCAGCCAGCGGTCAGCTGACCCCACTGGCATCACCTTCGGACGACGCGTTCACTCTCGGACTGAAAGGCAAACTGCTGGGACAGGTGGCCTTGCTCCGCCGGTCGGTGGATCACGTGAGGGACGGAGGATCCATCACCCTCACCAGCGGCATCTTTCAGGAGCCCACCCCGGGCAGCTCGTTCGGCGCTCTTGTCAACGCCGGACTGGAGGCGTTCGTCCGGGCCGCGGCCATCGAGCTGCCCCGCGGGCTGAGAGTGAACGTCGTCAGCCCAGGATGGGTGACGGAAACGCTCGAAAAGCTCGGTCTGGACCCCAGGGGAGGCACACCGGTTGGAGTCGTCGCCCACGCCTACATCAAGGCAGTCATAGGACAGATGCAGGGCCAGACCTTGACCCCTTCGCCCCGCTGACCGACCGGAGTGTCGGCAAACGAACCGGACATCGCTACGGAACCGGCTCGCGCATGGTCAGGCCCGTGCCCGCCAGACAGCCGTCGATCACCTCCGGTTGGTACTGCACCATCTTGAGCTTGCGCTTCACAGCGCGGATGACCTGGCCGAGGTCCGCGGCGGCGAGGTTACCAATGTCGCGTTTGACCAGGGACCAGACGCCTCCTGCGGGTTGAGGTCTGGTGCCTAGGTCGGTAGCTGGAACACGGTGAGCCACTCGGCGCTCGCTCCGAAGAACTCCCTCAGCGGCGCGACCAGGTGCATGCGCAGGTTGTCCCACACCAGAACGATCGGTCCGCCCAGCTGTGTACGGGCACGGATGACCAGGTCGCGATCGTCCTTCCATCCGAAGCCCTTCGGCTCTTCCTTGCGGCCCCTGTACTCGCGGATCGCCTAGATCAGACGGGACCGCTCACCAGACTTGTAGCAGGTCATGCCCGCCATCGACACACGGCCCGACCCCCGTCCGCGCACCCGGATGACCGGAGTGCTGCCCTTGTGACCCCACGTCCTGACGCGCGGCGGCGTCATCGACTGGCCGGCCTCGTCTTCGAAGACCGCCCAGGCGCCGTTCGCCGCCGCGGTGCTCTTACCCGCGGCCACACCTCCCGCTTCCAGAGCTCCACCGCGTCGTCGTCACGCCCGATCGCGCGTCGGGCGGGCTGTTGCCAGGACCAGCCGTAGCGCCGAAGCAAACGCCACGTGCCCTCCACGAGGTTAGGAGACGTGGAACGGTCGGCCGATCATCGTCTTCACCCGAGCCAGGGTCCATCGCTGGTCGGCCCACCCGTGTGCCAGCGGCGCACACTCCAACTCACGCTCTAGCGTGGCCATTTGAGCGTCGAACAGCCGAGGTCGACCTGGTGACCCCTTTGACGCCACCCCGGCATGGCCGTTCTCGCGCCACTGGCGTCGCCAGCGTTCCACCGACCGCTCCGAGACCCGCAACGCGGCAGCGACCCTCCCGGTTCTTCGTCCCACTCTCGAAGCAAGCCACGGCCTGAAGCCGGACCCGCTCCCGTACGGCCCTATCGGCGTCGGTCAAGCCGCCACCCTGCGGATATCTCACGACACCAGAACTACCGAGGCGACGAGCACGCTGTCCGGCGAACAGCCCGACATCACCCGATCACGTTCAGTACTCCCTTGCGCGAAAGCGCCGTCTTTATGCGGAAGCGCCGACCGCCGTCGGCATCGGCGGGTTTCTGCGTACCCACAATGTCAGTGCTCTTATTTTCCATAAGCCTCGCGAAATGGAAATCAATTAGCCTGACAAACGTCTGACCTGCCGCTTCCACCTGCCAGAACAAGGGATCAGGAGAGAACGTTGACTTGATAACACTCTTGGTTTTACATGGCGGAAAAGCTGGGACAGGAGGGGCCGCCATGCTGGACCGGATCTCGTCGGGGGAGGCACGGATCTCCCATTTCCTCGCCGACCGCCTGCGCCACGCCCTGCGTCCCGAACGGCTCCCCCTGGACATCGGGGCCTGGCACATCGCGGGCGAGCCCGTGCCGGTCGGGACGGCCCTGCGCGCCTCGTACGCGCCGTTCGCGCCGGGCGGCCGGTGGGGCGCGCCCTGGTCCACCACCTGGTTCAGCCTCGCAGCCGAGATACCGGCGCGCTGGGCGGGCCGCCGGGTCGACGCGGTCCTCGACCTGGGCGACGGCGCCGAGGGCCTCGTCCACGACGAACGCGGCACGCCGCTCACGGGGTTGCGGTCGGGCGAGGACACGGTGAACGTCACGGCGGCGGCGGGCGGCGGCGAACGGGTGCGGCTGCTGGTCGAGGCCGCCGCCACCCCCCGTATCGACGCGGCGACCGGCGCGGGCAGCCGCTACGGCTCCCCCGTCACCGTCGGGAACGACCCCCTGCACCGGCTGGTGCGCGCCGATCTCGTCGTGCGGAACGAGGACGTGTGGCACCTGCTGCACGATGTCGACGTCCTCGACGGCCTGATGCGGGCGCTGCCCCCCGAACTCCCGCGCCGGCACGAGATCCTGCGGGCTCTCGAAGACGCCGTGGACGCCGTCGACCCGCGGGACGTGCCCGGCACGGCTGCGGTGGCCCGCAGCCTCCTCGCACCGGTGCTGGCCCGCGGGGCGTACGCGTCGGCGCACACCGTCGCCGCGGTGGGCCACCCGGCCCCGAACCGGGGGCTGTTGTGGCCGCACCGCGAGTCCGTGCGCAAGGCGGCACGCGACTTCAGCGGTCTGGCCACGCTCGCGGAGGAGTACCCGGAACTGGTGGTGGCGGCCGGTGCGCCGCACCACCACGCGTGGATGAAGGACACCCATCCGCATGTCTTCGAGCGGATCAGGAAAGCGGTGGCGTACGGCAACTGGGTCCCGGCGGGCGGGATGTGGGCGGAGCCCGACGGGGTGCTGCCCGGAGGCGAGTCGCTGGCGCGGCAACTGGTGCTCGGCATGCGGTTCTGCCGCGAGGAGCTCGGCGCCGAGACGGACGGCGTGTGGTTCGGCGGCGCCTCGGGGATCAGCCCGGCGCTTCCGCAGCTCGCGGCGCTCGCGGGGGCGCGGTGGCTGCTCGCACGGCAGCCGCCGGGTGGTGCGGAGGCCGGCCTGCCTCCGCATCACACCTTCTGGTGGGAGGGGCTGGACGGCACCCGGGTGTTCACCCATGTGCCGCCGCTGCCACCGGGTGTGGACGGGTCGGACTCCTCACTCACCGGTGGTGAACTGGCTGCCGCCGTGGCCGCGTTCGCCGACAAGGGCGACACCACGGCATCGCTCGCGCCGTTCGGCGGCGACGGCGGTCCCACGCCCTCGATGCTGGAACGGACCCGCAGGCTCGCCGATCTGGAGGGCTCACCGCGAGTGGTGCTCCAGCACCCGGCCCGGTTCTTTCGGGACGCCCTGCGGGAGTACGGCGAGTGCGACACCCGCGGCGCCCAGGAGGCACACGGCGCCGCGGCCCCCGGTCACGGCGCACCCGGCTCCGGCCGCGCCGACGGGCCCGGGGAACGCCCCGCCCGGGGCGCCCCCGTCCTGCGCGGCGAGCTGTTCCCGGGGACGCACCCGGGCACGTACACCGGTCAGGCCCGTACGAAGCGCGGCAACCGGCGCGCCGAGTCCCTGCTGCGCGAAGCCGAGCTGTGGTCGGCCACGGCGGCGGTGTTCGACCATGTCCCCTACCCGTACGAGGAGTTGGAGGCGCTCTGGCGGGAGGTCCTGCGGCTCCAGTCCGCGCCCGTCCTCGGCGGCACCTCGATCGCCTGGGTGCACGAGGAGGCCGAACTGGCCCACGACCGGGTCCACCGGGCTCTCGAACGGCTGATCGGCCGTGCCACCGCGGGACCCGGCGCGCGGCCCGCCGTCGCCGGAGCGGCGGTGTTCAACGCGGGGCCGCTGTCGCGCCGCGAGGTCGTGGTGGTCGACGAGAGGCTGGACACGGCGGTCCACGCGCGCTCGGGCGGCGGCCAGACGCTCTCGGACGGGCGGATCGCGGTGCTCGCCGAGGCCCCCGCCCTCGGCGCAGGCCGGGTGGTGACACCACTCGACGAGCCCGCCCTGGTCCACGTCGCGGAGGAGCCGGACGGATCGGTGGTGCTGGACAACGGGCTGCTGCGGGTGGCCGTGGACGGCCGGGGTCTTGTGCGGTCCGCGGTGGAGTCGGCCGGCGGCCGGGACGCGATCGCGCCGGGCGGCGCGGGGAACCTGCTCCAGCTGTGGCGGGACGATCCGCCGCGCTGGGGCGCCCATGAGAGGGACGGCCGGTGCGGGGCGCCCCCGTGTGATCTGGGCCGGGCCGGCCCGGTCGAGGTCGTCGAGCGCGGTCCGCTGCTCGCCGCGGTGCGGGTCGTGCACACCACCGGCGCCTCGACCGTCGAGCAGCGGCTGTCGCTCGCGGCGGGCGCCCGGGCGCTGACGGTCGAGACGGAGGCGGACTGGCGCGAGCGGGACACGGTGCTCACTTGCGGATGGGAGCTGGACGTGCGCGCACAACACACCACGGGTGAGATCCAGTTCGGGCACACCGCCCACCCCACCCGCCCGGCGGGCGCCGCACCGGGGGCCGGCGTGGAGCGGTGGGCGCACCGCTGGCTGCACGCCGGGGAGCACGACTGGGGTGTCGCGTTCGCGGGCGACTGCGGCTACGGGTACGACGCGTCGTGCCGCACCCGGGGGGACGGCGGCACCACCACGACGGTGCGCCTGACACTGCTGCGGTCGGCCCGTACGCCCGACCCGCACGCGGACCGGGGGCCGCAGCGCTTCCGCCACACGGTACGGCCGGGCGCCTCGGTCGCCGACGCGCTGGGCGAGGGATACGCGGTGAACCTGCCGCTGCGGCCGGGCCCCGACCCCGGGTGGCCGCCGCTGGTGGCGGTGAGCGGCGAGGACGTGGTGGTGGAGGCGGTGAAGCTGGCCGACGACCGTCGCGGTGATGTCGTCGTACGCCTTTACGAGGCACGCGGCGGCCGGGCCCGTACGACGCTCACGGCGGCCTTCCCTGTGGCGCGCGCGGAGGTCACGGACCTGCTGGAGCGGCCGTGCGGTGAACTGCCCCTGCGGGAGAACGCGGTGGAGCTGTCTCTGCGGCCCTTCGAGATCCGCACCCTGCGGCTGGTACGTGCCGACGAGCCAGCGGGACAGCGCCGGGCGGAGAACGACCGGGCGGGGAACGGCGGGACGGGGACGGGCGATGCCTGAGCCGCGCGTCGGCGGTGCCAGATCCGAGCTCCTGCCGTCAGAGCACCGGGCGGTGCTGCGCGACTGGGCCGAGACCGGCGGTCCGCTGGCGATCCGGGCGCGGGTGATCCTGCTGGCGGCCGACGGGCTGCGGGACGCCGAGATCTCGCGGCGCCTCGGTGTGTCGCGGCAGACGGTGGGCGCCTGGCGGCAGCGCTGGACGAGCGCCGGGATCGAGGGGCTCGCACACCGGCCGCGCACCGGGCGGCCCGCGACCGTCGACGAGGCGGAGATCATCACCAGATCACTGCTTGCGCCCGGCGGCAGCGGCGCCTCCCGCGCGCTCGCCCGCGACCTCGGCCTCTCGCACGCGACGGTGGCGGGGGTGCGGCGGCGCTGGCGGCTGGGCCCCGACGAGTCGTCCGCGCCCTGCGTGCCGACCCGGCCGCCGCTGCCGGCCGGGGACGTCTGGGTGATGGGCCTGTACGTGGACGTACGGCGCGGAGTACTGCTGGTCGGCACCAGAAGAGCGCCCGCTTCGCCGGCGGCCGCCGGTTCGGTGATCGGTGCGGACGTCCTGGCGCGGCTGGACAGCGCCCTGGACGCGGCCCTCGCGACAGCGGCACCGCTCCCCGGTGACGGAGCGTCCGGCGGCGCGGGGGACGGCGGCCCGGACGGTCCCGGCGGGGCGGCGGACGCGGACGGGGAGCTGACGGCGTATCTGGCGGAGGCGCGCCGGCGCCACCCCGACCTCGCCCTCCACGCGGTGACGCTCTGGCACACCGCGGACGGCGGGGGCGGTCCGGACGGCTCCGCCCCGGCGCGCCCGCTCGCCTCCGCGACTGCCGCCGACACGGGCCGTGTGAGCCTGCACGGCATGCCCGCACGCGCGGGACACCGCAGCTTCCTGCGGGCGATGATCGCGCTCGACTCGACCAGCCACCCCGAGTCGTCGCGCCGCGTGTACCTCGACCTGGCGACCGCGCTGGAGCGCTACGCACGGGCCCGGACGGAGGGCGCGGACGCGCAGGACCCGCCGGGCGCGCCGGGCCGGGGGCGCCCCGCGGTGCGCTGGCTGCGGGAGAGCGTGGCCGGGCATCTGGGCGCGGGGCGCGCCGGGGACGCGTCGCGGAGCCAGTCGTGGAGCGGGGTCAACCAGATCGACCTGGGTTCCTTCAACGAGTGCGTCGTGATCGAGACCGTACGGCTGTCGGGCACCATCACCCGCGGCGAGATCGCGCACCGCACCGGCCTCACCCAGCAGTCGGTGTCGCGTATCGCGCGCTCGCTGCTGGACCGGGGCATCCTCATCGAGGACGCCCAGCGGCGGGCCACCTCCGGCAAGCCCCGTACGCCGGTCAGGCTGTCCGGTACGGCGGCGCACGCGCTGGGCATCCACATCGACCCGGAGGTGCTGACGGCGGTCGTCATCGATCTGGACGGCGCGATCGTCTGCACCCGTACGCGGCCGGTGACCGCCGACATCGAGCCGGCCGCGTTCGTGGAGCGGGTGGCCTCGCTGGGGCGCGAGACGCTGGCGCAGGCCCGCGGACGGGTGCGGCCTGACGGGTTCCTCGGCATCGGGGTGGCCGTCCCCGGCCCCGTGGACATCGCCTCGGGCACGGTGCTCGGCCCGCCGCTGATGTCGGCATGGGACGACCTGCCGCTGCTGTACCTCCTCAAGGACCACTTCCCCTGCCCGGTCCTGATGGAGAAGGACTCGACGGCCGCCGCGGCGGGAGAGCGGTGGATCGGCAGGGACCGCAGGGCCCGCGACTTCGCGTACCTCTATCTCGGTACGGGCGTGGGCACCGGCCTCTACCTCAACGGCGACCTGTACCGCGGAGTCAGCGCGAACGCCGGGGAGTTCGGCCAGCTCTGCGCGATCGCGCTGGGCCGGGTCGGTGCGGACGGCAGGCCGGAGCTGCTGCCCGAGTGCAATCCCCCGGTGTCGGTGCCGGACCTGGCGGCGCACGGCGGGATGCGGCCCGCGCCGCCCGGCGGGGGCTCGACGGCCGCGTACCTGGCCGTGGGCCGGGCCGCCGCGGCGGGTGACGCGGCGGCGCAGGCGGCGGTGCGGGAGGTGGCACGGGCGGTGGGACGCGGTGCGCTGGGCCTGGTGGACCTGCTGGACATCGATCTGATCGTGCTCGGCGGGCCGTTCTACACGGAGGATGTGGCGGACTTCTACCTGCAGGAGATCGGCAGGGCGGTCAACGCGTTCCCGACGGCGAGGCGGCTGCGCCGGGTCGAGGTGGAGCCGTCGGTGCTGAGTGCGGAGGCCGCGGCGGTGGGCGCGGCGTCGACGATCTTCCATGCGACGTTCACGCCGAGGCTGCGGGGGCGCCAGGGGCGCACGGTGCGGAGCGCGACGCCGTACGGCTGAGCGGGCGGCCCGTCCGTGTGGGGCGCGGGACCTGAGAGCGCGGGCTTCGCGCCCCCCGCCCGCCCGGAGGCGTAGGGGGGGGGGCGCGGGCCCGGCCGGCGCCGGCCGGGCCCGTGCGTCGTGCGCGGGGCGTCAGGCGGTCGGCGGGGTGGGCCGCGTCGCGGTCAGGCCGATCTGCTTCTTGAGCATGCGTCCGCCGTCGCCGGTGAGGCGCAGGTAGTAGTCGGACGAGCAGGACGTGCCGTCCTCGTCGAGCGCGTAGATGCCGGAACCCGACGGTACCCCGGCCGCGTTGGCGGCGGTCTTGGCGATCTGGTTGCCCTCGTTGAACTCGTCGTACATGGAGATGTAGATGCCCTGGGCGCCGAGGCGGCACATGTTGTAGAACTGCCGCCACATGAAGTCGCCGTGGGCGCGCTGGCGTTCCTGGAGGTCGCCGGGCAGGACGCAGGGCTGGTAGTCGACGCCGTTGGCCTGGCAGTCGGCGAGGTCCTGCGTCTGGACGTTGGCGTAGAAGTTGTCGACGTCCGCGATGGTGCCGATCCTGCCGACCATCCAGGGGGAGATCATGTCGAGGGCGTGGTATACGCCCGAGAACCCGGCCCGCGAGTCGTCGGAGTTGGTGCGCCAGTGGGTGGGGACGCCGCCGATGACGTAACAGCCCTGGCCCTTGAACCAGTTGATGACATCGAGGCAGGCGTCGGCGCTGAAGTCGTGGTTGGCGTCGTTGAAGCCGAAGCCCCAGACACAGACGACCGGCTTGCCGTTCTGGTGGGCGTACGCGGACGACGCCGTGTGCGCCTTCATCTTGTTCGTCCAGTCCGTCTTGATCTCGGACTGCATGGCGGTCCAGCCGCTCACGTCGTACATGATGTAGAACTTCCGGCCCTTGGCCTCGGCGGACTGGCGGACCTTCTGGGCCATTCCGTCACGCGTGGGCCCCTCGGGGCTGTTGGGGTTGAACCGCTGGAGGGCGGCCGTGTCGATGCCGTTCTGCTGCATCCACAGGAAGTGCGTGTCGACGGTCCGCTGGTCCCATGACGAGAAAAGCTTCGCGGGCTGCCCGCCATTGAGGTTCGCGTAGGCGGTCTGATAGGTGTTGCTGAATTCACTCACGTCGGGCCACGACTTGATGGTCGTATTGCTGGGCGACGGCGCCTGGGACCCGTTCTGGCTGTAGTGCCACCAGCTGTTGATCGGGGCTCCGTCGCCGATGCAGGCGAACCACCCCTGATACCCGACGGAGACTTTCCCGACCACGTCGCCGGGGCCCGAGGCGGCGGGGACCGCCCCGGCGTCCGGAGCGGTGGCCGCCGCGGCGGCCTGCTGCGCGGCGCCGAGGCCGAGGGCCGCGCTCGCACCCAGCGCGGACGCGATGACGTGCCGTCTTGAAATACTCACCGATGCGTTCCTCCGGTCGAATTCTGCCAGTGAATGCGAATATCCATAGGAGTGGGGGGATTTTCAGGCGGCAACCCGGCTCCCAAGGGGACGCCCGTGCAACGTAGTCGGGCACGGAGCCCGGCACAAGACGCGGAACGAGCGGAATCGGCAGAGGAATTCAGGGCCCTGTCAGCCTAATTCTTTGACGATTTCCGTTTGTTACGGAATGGGACGAGCGGGGTGGGCGCGCCGTCCGGCACGCCCCTTGAGGTTTCGGTGTGCGCGTGTGCGCGCCGCTCCGGAAGGGCAGCTCTCCCTGGAACGTCCGCCAGGACCGCAGACATGTCGAGGGAGGCTCGGCCGGGGTGCACGCGCCGCTGTTGGTGAGCTGGCTGCTGGTCGCGCTGTGCGCGGCCTCCGGGGCGTACTGCGTGCTCCGCGCCCGCAGCGCGACGCCCGCGCGGCGCGTGTCCGCGCGCGGGGAGGCCCTGATGGGGTTCGGCATGGCGGCGATGGCGGTACCGGCGGCGGTCCTCGCGCCGCCCGGCTGGGTCTGGACGGCATACGCGGCGGTGTTCGGCGCGGGTGCGGTCGCGGCCTGCGGGACGCTGGCGCTGAGCCGGGGGCGCCCCGGCCACCACCTGCACCACCTGCTCGGCATGGCGGCCATGGCCTACATGGCGTGGGCGATGGCGGCTGTCCCTGCGGGCCGTGCCGGAATGAGCGGCATGGCGGGCATGGCGGGCGCGACGGTCGGATCGCCGTTGGTCACGGGGCTGCTGCTGCTCTACTTCGCCGGCTACGTGCTGTGGGCGGGAGCCAGGCTGATGCCGGTGGCCGCCGGCACGGGAGCGGGAGGCCCGGGCGCCCCCGGCGGTGCGGCGCCTCTCCCCTGCGGGACGGCTCCCCCGGGGGCCGGGGAGCGCTGGGCCGACCGGCCCGAGCTGGCGCTCGCGTGCCGCCTGTCCATGGGAACCGCGATGCTGGCCATGCTCCTCACGCTGTGACGCGCCGGCCCGGGAGCGGGGACTCCCTTGCGTGACGCGGGAGTTGCCGCGCCGCGCCGGACGCGGGACGGCGGACGTGTCCTGCGTCACTTGCCGTCCGTGCCCTTATCCGCGGCGGCGCGGCCCTCATAGGCTGGGGCCATGATGGTCTCGCTGGCGCTGGTGCTGCTCGGGGCGCTCGCCGCCGTCGTGGCGCCGCGACTGCTGGCGCGGACCGACTGGCGGGAGCGCGAGCCGGTGGTGGCGCTGTGGGTCTGGCAGTGCGTCGTCGCCGCGGTCCTGCTGAGCTTCGCGCTCTCGATGGTCTTCAGCGCCGCCGCCACCTGGGCGTCCGTCAGGGGGCAGGTCTTCGCGAGCGCGCCGCAGGGCGTCGTGCGCGCCTACGCGCTGGACGGCCACAGGACCTGGTCCGCCGCGCTCGCGATCGTACTGGCGAGCGGCGGGCTGTGGACGGCCGCGATGCTGACCCGCGAGATCCACCGCTCCCGCAGCAGGCGCAGGCAGCGGCGCGGGGAACTGCTGGTCCGCTCCCCCGTCCTGGCGGGGGGGGGGCCCCGGGGGGGCCCCCCGGGGGGGCGGGGGGGGGGCCCCCCCCCCGCCGGGGGGGGGGGCGGCGCCGCCCCCCCCCCGGGGGATCCGCCGGCGGCGCGGCGTCGCCGCCAGGCC
>NZ_JAIUKE010000016.1 GCF_020176795.1 Streptomyces sp. 8L | reverse complement strand
CTGTCACGGACACGGTGCCACATCGCCCCTACCACGGCCGGGGGCGCCCCCCGCGGGGCCCCCCCCCGCCGGGCGGGGCCCCCCCCCCCCCACGGAGCCCCTGGTGGTCCTGGAGGGCGACAAGCCGGACGCCTGGTGGCTGCCCGGCGCCGCACCCCAGCTGGTGATCACGACGGCGGCGCTGCGCCGCCTCAAGGACCGCCAGCTCGACGCCGTCCTCGCGCACGAGGAGGGCCACGCGCGGGCGCGCCACGACTGGCTGCGGCACTGCTCCTGCGCGCTGGCGAACGGCTTTCCGCAGATCCCGGTGTTCGCCGCGTTCCGCGACGAGATCCACCGGCTGGTGGAACTGGCCGCGGACGACGCCGCCTCGCGCCGCTACGGGCATCGGGCGATCGCCCTCGCACTGGTCGAACTGAACGAGGAACGCGGTGTGTTCGGGCCCGCTCCGGCGGCGGACTCGGAACTGCCGCGGCGGGTGAACCGGCTGCTGTCGCCGGTGCCGAGGCTCGCGCCCGCCCGGCGCCTGCGGCTGACGGCCGTGGCGGCGCTGGTGCCCGCCGTGCCGCTGATCGTGGCGCTGGTGCCGGGGCTGCGCGCGCTGGGCTGACCGGGGGGCGCGCCGAGCGCGCGTGGCGTAGGCGGCGGGCGGTCGGCGAGGATCACGCGTATGCGCGTACCCCTGACGCCCTCCGCACGGACCGCCGTGGTGAGCGCGGCGGCCTTTCTGGTGCTGCTCGCCCTGGTCGCGGCCCGCTGGGGGCCGCTGCTCTCGTTCGACCGGGCCGCGGCGGTCGGTCTGCACCGGCAGGCCCTGGCCGATCCGGGACTCACGCGGGTCGTCAGGGTCTTCTCCGACTGGGTGTGGGCCCCCTGGACGATGCGCGCGCTCACGGTCGCGGCGGCGGTGACGGTGTTCCGGCTGCGCGCCGACCGGCGGTTCGCGGCCTGGCTGCTCGGGGTGGCGCTGGTGGAGTGGGGGCTCCAGCAAGCGGTGAAGTCCGCGGTGGGCCGGGACCGGCCGCGCTGGAGGCACCCGGTGGACTCGGCCCACTTCGCCGCGTTCCCCTCGGGGCACGCGATGGCCGCGACGGTCGCCTGCGGACTGCTCCTGTGGGTGCTGCGCCGCGAGGGCGCCGCGGGCGCCCGGTGGGGCGCCGCGCTTGCGGTGGCGGCGCTGTCGGCCGTCGGCGTGGGGTTCACCCGGCTGTGGCTCGGCGTGCACTGGGTGTCCGATGTCCTGGCGGGCTGGCTGCTCGGAGGATGCCTCGTCGCGTTGTCCGTCGCCTGTTACGAGCGTTTGGCCTTGTCCCGGGGCCGGTGAGCCCGCAAGGATCGGTCCCATGACGTTCAAGGCAGTCCTCTTCGACTTCTCAGGGACCCTGTTCCGTATCGAATCCGCCAAGTCGTGGCTGAGCGCGGCGCTCGCCCAGGCCGGTGTCGACATGCCACCGTTCGAGATGCGCAGGAGCGCGTTGCGGCTGGCCGTGGCGGGCGCGCTGCCCGGCGGGCCGCCCCCGGAGCGGGTGCCGGCCCATCTCGCGGACGCGTGGGCGGCGCGGGACGAGAGCGCCGAGCTGCACCGGGCCGCCTACACCGGGGTCGCCCGCCAGGTGGAGCTGCCGGACCCGGCCCTGTACGACGCGCTCTACGACCGGCACATGGCGCCCGCCGCGTGGCGGCCGTACGCCGACACGGCGGAGGTGCTCGGCGGGCTGCGGCGGGCGGGCATCGCGGTCGGCGTGGTCAGCAACATCGGCTGGGACCTGCGGCCGGTGTTCCGGGCGCACGGGGTGGACGAGCTGATCGACGCGTACGTCCTGTCGTTCGAGCACGGCGTCCAGAAGCCGGACGCCCGGCTGTTCCAGACGGCCTGCGACGAGCTCGGACAGGACCCGCACGACGTGCTGATGGTGGGCGACAGCCGGGAAGCGGACGGCGGGGCGGCGGCGCTCGGCTGCGAGGTGTTCTTCGTGGACCACCTGCCGGTGGAGGAGCGGCCGGCCGGACTGCGGCCCGTGCTGGGACTCGCGGGTATCGGAGCCCTGCCGTAGCCCCGGCTCGCCTCCGGTCCACCCGGTGGCGACCGTGCCGGACCGTTTCCGCGATGAGGCGATGACGCGATCACGGGGTGACGCTCTGACGGGGTGACGCGCCGACCGGGCGCCGGGCCGGCGGTGCTGCGCATGCGTCTGCCTTGGACGATCCCCCGCGTCGCCCAAGGCAGACGAGCCCCGCCGTAAGCCCGCGCGGGGCTACGGCAAGACGCACTGAGTATACTGGCTCAGAGCCAGTCAACGCAGGAGTAAAGCATGTCTCCCCGAAGCCCCGAGGTCAACGAGGAACTGCGCCGACGCTCGCGCGTGCGGCTCCTCGACGCCACCGTCGAGCTGGTCTCGGAGGCCGGGTACGAGGCGACGACGCTCGCGGACATCGCCGACCGGGCGGGGTCCGCCCGCGGTCTGATCTCGTACTACTTCCCGGGGAAGCGGCAGCTGCTCCAGTCGGCCGTGCACAGGTTGATGCACCGTACCCTCCAGGCGGGCCTGGAACGGGAACCGCGCACGGACGACGGCCGCGAGCTGATGGCCCGGGCGATCGACGCCATCCTCGGACTCACGGTGTCGCGGCCGACGCTGATGCGCACGCACATGGCGGGGATTCTGCAGGCCGAGGGGTTCGTACGGTGCTCCGAGCAGCAGCGCCTGGCGTTCCTGCTGCGCGAGACCGTGGTCCGCTACGGCTCGCCCGATCCGGACGCGGACTACCCGCTGCTGCGGGCGCAGTTGATGGGCGCGGTGTTCGCGATCCTGATCCCCGGCGCGCCCATGCCGCTGGTCCGCCTGCGGCGGGACCTGTTCGAGCGCTACGGGCTGGAGTGGCGGCGCGGGGGGGGGGGGGGCCGGGGGCGCCCCCCCCCGGGGGCCCCCCGGGGGGGCCCGCGGGGGG